>NZ_JAIUHK010000001.1:0-333587 GCF_020165075.1 Mesorhizobium sp. CA4 | reverse complement strand
CCGCCTCTGTCGTCGTGGCGCTTCCATGAAGAACCTGGCCCATAGCGCATCCTTTGATTCGGAGGATAAGGATGCCCCATCAAAGCCTGGGATCAAACACTTTTTTTAGTCGTGGACGCCGAGCTTCTTTTGCAGGCTCGTCGACGAGGTCGTGTACTGGAAGACGATTCGCTCGCCCGGGCTGACGATGCGCTTGGCCGCCTGCGCCATCAGCGCCACCTCGTGGAAGCCTGACAGGATCAGCTTGAGCTTGCCGGGATACCAGTTGATGTCACCCACCGCAAAGATACCCGGGAGGGACGTCTGGAACTTCTCGGTATCCACCGGGATCAGGTTCTCGTGCAGGTTCAGGCCCCATTCGGCGATCGGCCCGAGCTTCATGGTGAGGCCGAAGAACGGCAGCATACGGGTGCACGGCACCTCGACGTCGCCATCCGGGCCGCCCTTGATGGTCGCCGATGACAGCTGGCCGTCAGCGCCGGCAAGGCCGCTGACCTGACCGACCAGGAATTCGAGCTGCTTCATCTCCTGCATGGCATACATCTTGTTGACGCTGTCGGGCGCGGCCCGGAATTCCGGGCGGCGATGGACCAACGTCACGCTTTTGGCGATCGGCTGCAGGTTGAGCGTCCAGTCGAGCGCCGAATCGCCGCCGCCGACGATGACGAGATCGTGGCCGCGAAATTCCTCCATGCGCCGGACGGAATAGAAGACGCTTTTGGCTTCATATTCTTCGATCCCGGGAATGGGCGGGCGCTTGGGCTGAAACGAGCCGCCGCCGGCGGCGATCACCACCACCTTGGCCTCGAACAATTCACCCTCGTCGGTGGCGACGCGGAAGCTGCCGTCCTCCAGCTTTTCAAGGCTCGAGACCATGCGGTTGAAGGTGAACTCCGGTTTGAACGGATGGATCTGCTCCATCAGCTTGTCGACGAGACCCTGGGCCGAGATCGTGGGCCAGCCCGGAATGTCGTAGATCGGCTTTTCCGGATAGAGCTCCGCGCATTGCCCGCCCGGACGATCGAGAATGTCGATGAGGTGGCATTTCATATCGAGGAGGCCGAGCTCGAACACGGCGAACAGGCCGACCGGCCCTGCCCCGACAATGAGAACGTCCGTGGTCTCGGTCATGCGCTGCGCCCCGTTGGCAAACGGTGCGAGACTGCATGAGCTATCGCCTGCTGCCAAGCAGCCAGCGCGAAAGAATGTTGGGAAGCAGCCAAGGTGCGTCGAAATTCAGGTCAGGCCCAGTCGAAAATGGTGGCTTCCGGGAACCGGGCCGGAGCGCACTCAAGTATGTGAGCACCGGAAGCGCAGAAAGTCGCCAATTTCAGGCCGGCCTCACCTGAATATCGACGCGCCTTAGCCCTGCCGCTCGGGGACCCGAACGACCAGCCCGTCAAGCGCGTCGCGCACCTTGATCTGGCAGGAGAGGCGCGAATTCGGCCGGACATCGTAGGCGAAGTCCAGCATATCCTCTTCCATCGCCTCCGGCTCGCCGACCTCGGCCGTCCAGGCCTCGTCGACATAGACGTGACAGGTCGCGCAGGCGCAGGCGCCGCCGCATTCGGCCTCGATGCCGGGCACCGCATTGCGGATCGCGTTTTCCATCACCGTCGAGCCGTTTTCGGCGTCCACGTCAAATCGGGTCCCGTCATGGGCGATGTAAGTCAGCTTGGTCATTAAGTCACCTGAGGAGTCGCAGCCGAGATAATCACTCCACCGGACAAGTCAACTGCGGCGCGAAAGCGCCACGAAATGACGTTTTCGAAAAGATAGTGCTAGCGGCTGATGCCGGCGATGAAATCGCGCACTTCCTCAATCAGGGTGCCGAGCCGCTTGAGCGCCCGCACGTCCTCGGGCTGCTTTTCGATGATCGCCGCGCAGTCGGCAACCGCAAAGGCGCCGATGCCGCGCGCCGAGCCCTTCAAGCCATGCGCCAGAAGCACCCGCTGCCTGATGTCGGCATCGGCGATCTGGTCGCGGACGGTGAGCGACTGATGCACGAACAGCGCCAACACCTCCCGTTCGAGGTCGCGGTCGCCCATTGTCTGACGTGCCAGATGACCGAGGTCCACAGGTCGGGCTCCGGCCGTTCCGGAGACATCTCCCCCCGGCATGGAAAACGCAATACCAGTTTCGCCACGCATACGCACTGCAACTCCCTCAAGCGGGCAGACGGGGCCCAGGAAATAGGCGATTCCGGTCGCCAACGGGTTAACGATTGCAGGGGAAAAATGTTGTCACGGGGGCGGCCGGATCACGCTTCCGTTAACCTTATATTTAAAGTTTTACGTATCGCCCTGAATGCATGTTTTCTTTACCCCTGTGTGTCATTACGATACGAAGGTCCATTTTTCAGCCTCCTGCTCGGGATAGACAAGCCAGAATCGGGCCAGAATCAGGCCAAAATGATAAGTCCCGCGGCAGCTAGTACAGGGTAGCGAAGGCATGGCTAAGAAACCAACGACGACCAAGTCTCTCGATAATGACGTAGCCGCGGAATTGGAAAAGGCGCTCGACCTTGACCTTGCCGGCGACGAAGGCGGGCTCGATATGGCGGCGTCGATGGAGGACCTCGAAGCGCAGATCTCGGCGGCAGCCGACGAGCTGGCGCGCGAGGGCCGCAGCCATAGAGCGGAGCCGGCAAACAATCCCCAGCCCCCCAAGGCGCCCGCGGCCAAACCGGCCGACCTGCGCCCCATCGAGCCGCGCAACGGGCAGCCATCCGGCTTTACGCCTCCCGCCGGCTTCACGCCCGCCAATGATGACCGCCAGAAGGACTACAAGACGCTGCTGCACAGCCTCAACCGGCGCGCGTCGAGCACCGTCTACTGGGTGATTGCCTTTATCTCGCTGGCCTGGATCGCCGGCGCCAGCGGCCTGGCCAATCTCCTGTTCGGCCCCGGCATCTGGAAGATCCGCACCTTCGACCAGTTCTTCGCTCGCCCTGAGCTGATCGGTCTGGTGGTTGCCGCGATTGTTCCGGTCATTCTGTTCTGGGCGTTCGCCGCCATGATTCGGCGCGCGCAGGAAATGCGCCTCGCCGCGCAATCCATGACCGAGGTCGCCTTCCGCCTGGCGGAGCCGGAAAACCTCGCCCAGGACCGCGTCATGATGATCGGCCAGGCCGTTCGCCGCGAGGTGGCGGCCATGGGCGAAGGCATCGAGCGCACCCTGGCCCGCGCGGTCGAGCTCGAAACGCTTGTCCATGGCGAAGTCAGCCAGCTCGAACGCTCCTATTCCGAGAACGAGGCCCGCATTCGTTCGCTGGTTGACGGTCTCGGCAGCGAGCGCGAGGCGGTCGTCACCCATGCCGAGCGCGTGCGCGCCTCGATTGCCAGCGCTCACGAGACGCTGCGCGACGAGATCGGCTCGGCCAGCGACATCATCCGCGACTCGATCCTCAACGCCTCGACCAAGCTGTCGATGACGATCAGCAATTCGGGCGACACGCTGATCGATCGCATCAATGAAAGCTCGACGTCGATCTTTGATTCGGTCGAATCGCGCCTGGACAGCATCACCGACCGCCTCTCGACCTCCGGCGAGGCTTTCGCGAGCCTGCTCGATACCCGTATCGCCAAGCTGACCGACACCACGGACGGCCTGACCCGCTCGCTGACCGACCTGCTCGACGACCGCACCAATGGCATGGTCTCGCTGCTCGGCGGCGCGGCGCGCACGCTGAATTCGGAATTCGAGGCGAGCCTCAGCGGCATCGAGCGGACGCTGGCCGAACGCGGCCAGGCGCTGATCAGCGAGTTCCAGACCCGGGCCGAGGCGCTCGACACCGGCACGCAGAAGCTCAACGCCGCCCTCGAAGCGCGAGCGCGTCAGATCAACGAGACGATGGTGGAGCGTGCGAAGGAAATCGCCCACGCCTTTGCCGAGAGCAAGGACACGCTGTCGGCGATGATCGATCAGGGCAAGACCCAGATCGGTGCCGATATGGCCGACATCATCTCGTCGACCTCCTCGATGCTCGAAGCCCGCGCCACCGACTTCGCCGGCCGCATGGAAGCGGCCCGGCATGTGGTGTCGCGCTCCTTCGATTCCGACATCCAGCGGCTGGCCGATGCCCGTGTCGGCATCGAGGAAGCCGTCGAGAACCACAGCCGCGCCCTTTCCGAGAGCCGCGAGCGCATGGCCGCCGCCATGCAGGAGGACCTGGCGAAATTCGCCGAAGGCCGCGCAGCGATCGATGCCGCCGTCACCAACCAGGTGCAGAAGCTTGCCGAAGGCCGCGGCCTGATCTCGCGCGCGCTGGAAGAAGATCTGCGCAAGGTCAACGAATCGCGCGCCGCCATCGACGCCTCGCTCGGCAGCCATCTGGAGCAGCTCGAACAAGGCCGTAATCGCCTGTCTCAGGCCTTGAACGAAGACTCCGGCAGGCTCGTCGAAGCCCGCACAATGATTGACGAAATGGTCGCCGGCCATGTCGGCAAGCTGGCCGAGGGCCGCAACATCCTGGCGCGCGCCCTAGAAGCCGATCTCGGCAAGCTGCAGGACAGCCGCGCCTCGATCGACGGCCTTGTCGCCGGCCAGGTCGAGAAGATCGCCGAGGGCCGCGCGGTGCTCGCCAAGGCGCTCGAAACCGACATCGTCGGCATCAGGAGCCTCATCGAGACCCATTCGACCAAGCTCGCCGAGGACCGCGGCGAGCTCAGCCGCGCCCTTGAAAGCGATCTGAGCGGCATCCGCGGCCTGATCGACAGCCACGCCGGCAAGCTCGCCGAGGACCGCAGCCTGCTGTCGCAGACGCTGGAAGCCGACCTCGCCAAGCTGGCCGAAAGCCGCGCCTCGATCGACGGCCTTGTCGCCGGCCAGGTCGAGAAGCTCGCCGAGGGCCGCGACATCCTCAAGCGCGCCCTGGAGGCCGACCTCAGCACCATCAAGGGTGCCATCGCGGGACATTCGGATAAGGTGCTGGAAGATCGCTCGCAGCTTTCGAAAGCGCTCGAAGCCGACCTGCAGGCCATCAGCGGCGCCATCGCCGACCATCAAAACCGGCTCGTTCAGGACCGTTCCGTGCTGTCGAGGTCGCTGGAGGACGATCTCGCCAAGCTGGCGGAGAGCCGCTCCAGCATCGACGGGCTGGTCGCCGGCCAGGTCGAAAAGCTTGCCGAGGGCCGCGACATTCTCAAGCGCGCGCTGGAAGCCGACCTCAACACGATCCAGGGCGCAATCGTCGATCACTCGCAGAAGATCACCGACCACCGCGCCGAGCTTTCGCGTGCGCTGGAGGCCGATATGGCCAATGCCAGCGGCCTCATGCAGACCCATGCCGACCAGCTGTCGCAGAACCGCGCGACGCTGTCCAAGGCGCTCGAGGACGATCTCGCCAAGCTCGCCGAGAGCCGCGCCGGCATTGACGGCCTGGTGTCCGGCCAGGTCGAGAAGCTCGCCGAAGGCCGCGACATCCTCAAGCGTGCGCTTGAAGCCGACCTTGCCAAACTCGCTGAGAGCCGCGCCTCAATCGATGGTCTCGTCGCCGGCCAGGTCGAAAAGCTTGCCGAAGGCCGGGACATCCTCACGCGCGCTCTTGAAGCCGATCTCGCCAAGCTGGCCGAAAGCCGCTCCGGCATCGACGGACTGGTCGCCGGCCAGGTCGAAAAGCTCGCCGAAGGCCGCGATATCCTCAAGCGCGCCCTCGAAGCCGACCTTCAGAAGCTGACCGAAAGCCGATCCGAGATCGACAACGTCATCGCCAGCCATGTCGGCAAGCTGTCCGAGGGCCGCGACATGCTGGCCCGCGCCCTGGAGGACGATCTCGCCAAGCTCGCCGATGCGCGCAAGGACGTCGATCGTTCGGTTTCCGGGCATATCGACCAGATCGCCGCCAGGAGCGGCGACATCTCGGCGGCGATTGCCGCCGACGTGGAGAAGATCGAGCAGGCCTTCAGCCGGCAGACCGGTGTCATCGAGGAGCGCGCCGGCACCATGGAGCGTGCGCTGTCGACCGGTGTCGACAACGTCCGCGGCGTACTTGAAAAGACCGCCGTGTTCGTGGCGGGCGCGCTGCGCGACAAGGTCATAGAGATCACCAGCACCCTGCATGAGCAGGCCGGTGCCGCTTTCAGCGACGCCGATCGCAAGATCGCCGAGCGCGCCGAGCAGACCTCCGCCGCGCTGCTTGCCAGGGCCGAGGACATCGCCCAGGCCTTCGAGGCGGCCGATCGCCGTCTGCACGAACGCGCTCAGGACACGTCCAACATGCTGATGGCGCGCGCCGACGACGCATCGAACGCGCTCATGGCCCGCGCCGAGGAGACCGCCGACAAGCTGGCGACGCGCGCCGGCGAGATCGCCAACACCTTCGACGCGGCCGACCAGAAGCTGGTTGCCCGTGCCGTCGAGACGGCGCAATCGCTGGCCGCCCGCGCCGGCGACATCCTGCGCAACTTCGAGGGCGCCGACGAGCGGCTCTCGATGCGCATCAGCGAATCGGCCGAAGCGCTGGCTGCTCGCGCCACCGATCTCGGCCGCATCTTCGACAGCGCCGATCAGCAGTTGATGGCGCGTATTGCCGAAGGTTCGGAAGCGCTTTCCGCTCGCGCAGGCGAAATCGGCCGCATCTTCGACGACGCCGACAACCGCCTGGTGTCGCGCATTGCTTCGACCAGCTCGACCATCGGTGAGCATGCCGACACGATCGTCGGCGCCTTCGCCGCCACCGAGCAGCGTGTTGCCGACCGCGCCCGCCAGACCGGCCAGGAACTTGCCGTGCATGCCCGCGAGATCGAGCAGGCGCTGGCCGGCGCCGACGAGAGGCTTGCCGCAAGTGCCGCTGCCGCCGCTTCCCGCGTCGAGGATCAGGTCGCGAGCGTGGAAAACCGCCTCGCCTATTCCGCCGAGACCATGGGCCAGAAGCTCAACGAGCAGGTCTCCAGCGCCGAGGCCCAGCTCATCTCGCGCGCCAATGTCATCGCGGAGACCTTCACGGCGGTCGGCCAGCATATCGGCCAGAGCACCAACGAGGCCGCGCGCACGATCGGCGCCAACACCCGCGAGCTCAACACCATGCTCGCGGCGCGTTCGGCCGAGATGGCGAGGATCCTCGACGAGACGGCCAAGCCGTTGGTCGAGCGCTTCGCCCAGGGCGGCTCCGAACTGCAGCGCAGCATGGAAGAGGTCGCCGAACGAGCGGCCGAGAAGCTGCGCAGCGAGAACACGAACCTCGTCAATGCTCTCGCCAGCCGCACAGCCGAGACGCTGTCGGCCGTCGAAGGCGCTCGTTCGTCGCTTGCCGACAGCGTGGCCGATCTCATCGGCCGCATGACGACCTCCAGCGCGCAGCTCGGCCAGCTCATCGAACAGGCGGCCGTCAACCTCGGCCAGGTCGAGGAGCGGCTCTCGGGCAGCACGCAGAGCTTCGCCGCAACCACGGAGAAGGCCGCCCAGACCTTCGCCAGCTCGGCGCGCCTCGTCGATTCCAACACGACGCGGCTCACCGACCTGTCCTCGGCGACGCTGCGCGAGGTGGCCTCGATCGCGACCAAGTTCGACGAACACAGCCGGCTGCTCTCCAGTGCCTCCAACCTGCTCAGCTCCGCGCAGAGCAATCTCGAGCACACGCTGGAGCGCCAGTCCTCGCTGGAAGATCTTGCCGTCGGCCTGGTCAAGAAGTCGGAAGACCTCGAGAAGGTGATGCGTTCCTTCGAAAGCCTCGTCGGCCAGACGATGCAGACCGCGGAAGGCCGCACGATGGAATCGGCCGAAAAGATCCGCACCACCATCGCCGAAGTCGTCGATTCGGCGACGCGCCGCTTTGCCGACGCGACCGAGGAGATGCGTCGCACCGCGAGTTCGATCAAGAGCGAGCTCGACCTGACCCGCGCCGAGCTGAAGAAGGGCGTCATCGAGATGCCGGAAGAGGCCAAGGAATCCACCTCGGCCATTCGCCGCGCCGTTGCCGAGCAGATCAATGCACTCAAGGAACTGTCGGATATCGTTGCGAAATCCGGCCGCAGCGGCAGCAGCGAGCAGGGCGAACCGCGCGGTCTGCGCCCTGCTTCGCAAGCGCCGGCCCGCGCCGCCGAGCCGCCGCTGCGCCGCACGCCGGCTCCGCAATCTCAGCCGCAGCCGCAACCGGTGTCTCGCGCTCCGGAGGCGCCGCTTGCCGAGACCACCCTGCGCGGCACGCTCGACCTGGAACGTCCCGCCGAGGCGCCGCGCCGCGAGAACGGCAAGACGTCGCCGCAGGGCGGCTGGGTGCGCGACCTGCTGACCAACGCCTCGCGCGAGGAAGAGCTGCGGCCGGCAGCGCCCGCGGAAGCGCCGCGCCCAACGCCTGCCCAGCGCTCGCCGCTGCACGTCATGGAGTCGCTCAACTCGCTCTCCGTCGACATCGCTCGCGCCATCGACCATGACGCCTCGATCGAGCTCTGGAACCGTTACCGCCGCGGTGAGCGCGACGTCTTCACGCGCCGCCTCTACACGCTCAAGGGCCAGCAGACCTTCGACGAGATCCGTCGCAAGTATCAGGCCGAGGCGGAATTCCGTGCCGCGGTCGACCGCTACTGCGAGGATTTCGAAAAGCTGCTCAAGGATGTCTCGCGCAACGACCGCGACAACATCATGGCCCAGACTTATCTGACCTCCGACACCGGCAAGGTCTACACCATGCTGGCCCATGCCAGCGGCCGGCTGCACTGACGCCGCCAAGCGGAATCAGAACTAAAAAGGCGGGTCTCGACCCGCCTTTTTCATGTCGATGATTTCGATTGTCGGCTTGGCCCGAGCTCAGATCGTCGAATCCGTCCAGCGGACGATGTCCTTCGCCGCCTGTCCAAAGGCGCTGTCCAAGGCGTCGACATAAGCCGCATTGCCGCCGCCGGAGACCGGCGCGCTCGCGGTGAAGCTCTTCGAAGCGCGCACCTCTCCATTGCGGTCGTTCAGGATGCGCACGAACAGATCGACATCGGCATGCTCGCCACCATCGACGCGCACCTCGAAGGAGCGCACCTCGACGATGATCTGGTAGTCGATCGCCAGCCCCTCACCCGGCTTGCCGACGCCGGCAAAGCTGCCGGAGCGCTGGAAGGTTTCGGCCAGCCTTGCCTGGACGATCAGCGGCAGCCGGTCCGCCCATTGCGCGCCCTTCAGGAACTGGATCGACCGGTCGGAAGGCCTGATGACAATGTTCTGGCTATCCAGCGCCTTGAGCGCCGACGGCTGGGCGATCAGGATCTGGCGACGGCTGTGGGCACGCACGTCGACCGACGGCGCCGACAATTCGAACGTGTCGAGCGGCGCCGGCTTGGCGCCCAATGCCGCGCAGCCGGCAAGCGCAAGCACCAGCAATGCTGCCGCGGATGATCTGAAAGTCCCCGCCACCACCCTCACCGACTCACGCCTGATCCCCGTCATCCCCGGATCTTACGATCAACCCGCATTTGCAGTTTATTTTCTTGGCTGTCGCGGCAGCCGAAGTCAACGCCGCGCCCTTCCATCGAACTGCCGGACCTCGCCGGCGCCGCCGGACAGAATGCGCTGCGGATTGCGGCTGAGATCGGTTACCGCTTCCTCGATGCGATTAATCGAGCGCCGGCTGTCCTGCACCAGCCCCTGCACGTTCTGCAGGCCCTGGCCGGAGAAGCGCGACAGGTTGTCCACGATGGTGCCGAGGCGGGAGTTCAGCGTGTCGGCCACCTGCTTGAAGGATTTCAATGTGGCCCTGGCATCGGCCATCACGCCGTTGGCCTCGCCGGAGCCGAGGAGATTGTCGACCTTTTCGAGGATGCCATCGACGCGCACCGAAGCGTCGTTGAGGCGCTGCGCAAGCTGGCGGGCATTCCTGATCGTATCGTTGATGTCATCGGAGCGGCTGGCGATCTTGTCGGTGACCTTGGCTATGTCGGCAGCCGCCTTGTTGGCGCTGTCGCTCGCCTTCTGGATATTGGCGAGCGCGGTGCGGACGTCATTCGGATCAATGCCGTCGAGCACGCCGTTGACCCTGGCCAACGTGCCCTGCGTCTGCTTGGCGAAATCGTTGATCGAGCCGACCGCCGTGTTGACGTTGCCGATGACGGTATCGAACTGCTTCGAGGTCTCCTTCAGGTTCGCCGTCACCGTGTCGACATTGGCCACGATGCTCTTGATCTGGTCCTTGTCGACGGAATTGAGCAAGCCTTCGGCGGCCTTCAGCGTGCTGTCGAGCCGGCCCGAGACATTCTTCAGCTGATCCGAAAGCGAGCTCACCGCCGTCAGGAACTTGTCTATGCCGTCGGAGTTCTTGGCCAGCGCGTCCGAGAAGGTCTCGACATTCTTGACCGTCTGCGTCAGCGGGCCGCGAACGTCCTTGGTGAAGCCTTCGAGCTCGCTCAGCACCTTGTCGGCGCGCGTGAAGATGTTCTGCGCCGTCTGCAGAAGGTTGGTGACCGCCGACGGATTGGCGGTAATCTCGGGGATCCTGCCCTCTTTCTCCGCCTCGTCGAGCAGCTTCGCTTCCTTGGGGTCGGCGCCCCGGAGTTCGATATTGGCTTGGCCGGTCAGGCCGGCCAGCCCGATATCGGCCTGTGTCGACTTGGTGATCGGCGTCATGCGGTCGATCTCGGTGTCGGCAATGGCCACCGTCGGATTGTCGACGTCGATGTAAACCCGTTTGACGTCGCCGACCTTGACGCCGTTGAACAGCACGAAGCTGCCGCGGCCGAGACCTGAGGCCGAACCCGGAATGCGCACGCGCAGCATTGCCGTTTCGCCCCTTTCGCCGATCGCCGCTGTCCAATAGACGAAGGCGAAGGCCGCCAGGATCGCACCCAGCGTGAAGATGCCGACAATAATGTAGTTGGCCCTTGTTTCCATCGCCCCACTTATGGCTATGCGCGCGCCGCAAGATCAAGTTGCCGGGCGCGTTTTCCGCGGAAATAGGATTTCACCCACGGCTCCTCGCTCTTCAGCATGTCGTCGATCGTACCCTCGACCAGCACCCTCTTCTTGCCGAGCACCGCCACGTGGTCGCAGGCAGTGAACAGCGTGTCGAGATCGTGCGTGACCATGTAGACCGTCAGATCCATGGTGTCGCGGAGCTTGACGACCAACTCGTCGAATTCGGCCGCGCTGATCGGATCGAGCCCCGATGTCGGCTCGTCGAGAAAGACGATGTCCGGATCGAGCGCCAAGGCGCGCGCCAGTGCCGCGCGCTTGATCATGCCGCCGGACAGCTCGGAAGGAAATTTCTGCGCCGCGTCGGCCGGCAACCCGACCAACTCGATCTTGAGCATGGCGAGTTCGTCCATCAGCGCCCTGGGCAGGTCGAGATACTCACGCATCGGCACCTGCACGTTTTCCAGCACCGTCAGCGCCGAAAACAGCGCGCCATGCTGGAAAAGGACGCCGAGCCGCATGTCGATGCGCAGGCGGTCCGCGTCGCTTGCCTTGTCGACGTCGACGCCGAACAGGCTGATCGTCCCCGATTGCTTCGGCATCAGTCCCAATATCGTGCGCAACAGCACCGATTTGCCGGCGCCCGAGGCGCCGACGAAGCCGAGGATTTCCCCGCGCTTGATGTCGAGCGAAAGCTTGTCGAGGATCAGCTTGTCGTCGATGGCGACGGTGACGTCGCGCACCGAAAGCACGATTTCGTCGTCGTTCGCGTCCCCCGCTGCCGTTGCGCCGTTGCCATTCGCCATCTCAGAACCCGATCGCTGCGTAGAACATGGCGAAAAGCCCGTCGAGGATGATAACGACGAAGATCGACTTCACCACCGACGCGGTGACGTGCAGGCCGAGCGATTCGGCGCTGCCGCCGACCTTCATGCCTTCGACCGATGCGATGATGCCGATGATCAGGGCCATGAACGGCGCCTTGATCAGGCCGGCAAAGATGGTGCTGAGATCGATGGCGACGCGCAGCCTGTCGATGAACGCGGCCGGCGGGATATCGGAATAGAGCCAGGCGGCGACGATACCGCCGCCAAGGGCTGCGAAATTGGCGATGATGGTGAGGCAAGGCAGCCCGATCACCAGCGCGACGAGCCGCGGAAAGACCAGCACGCCGATCGGATTGAGGCCGATCACCTTCAGCGCGTCGACCTCCTCGCGCATCTTCATCGAGCCGATCTCGGCGGTGATGGCGCTGCCTGAACGTCCGGCGAGCATGATCGCCGTCATCAGCACGCCGAGTTCGCGCAAGATCAGCACGCCGACGAGGTCGACGACGAAGATGTTGGCGCCGAAATAGCTGAGCTGATAGGCGCCCTGCTGGGCGACGATAGCGCCGACGATGGCCGACATCAGCACCACCACCGGTATGGCGCCGACGCCCATGCGATCGATCTGGTTGAAGATAGCGGCGGGATTGACCGCGTGACCGCGCCCGAGTTTCATCTGCGCGCCGCGGATCGTGGCGCCGAGGATGTTCATCGAGGCCAGGAAATCGTCGCGCATCTCATAGACGCGGCGGCCGACCAATTCCAGCGCGCGCAGGATGATGTTGGGCGGGCCGGCCGGTCCCGATTCGGGCTCGCGGCGGACCGCGTCGCCGACCGCACCGAGCAGGATCGAGGCGACCTCGCTCTGACCCTGCAAATGGACCTCGGTGCCCTTCTTCTCGAAGGCGCTGGCCAGCCGATCGATCAGCCAGGCGCCGGCCGTGTCCATCTTTTCGATGTGGGAAAGGTCGAGCACCAGCTGTTTCGCGCCGCTTCTCTGCTCGATCTTGCGCATGTCGGCATCGACCGCCGCAACGGTGCGCGTCGTCC
This sequence comes from Mesorhizobium sp. CA4, assembly GCF_020165075.1. Taxonomy (NCBI): domain Bacteria; kingdom Pseudomonadati; phylum Pseudomonadota; class Alphaproteobacteria; order Hyphomicrobiales; family Phyllobacteriaceae; genus Mesorhizobium; species Mesorhizobium sp. CA4. Next base: position 320,880 of record NZ_JAIUHK010000001.1, on the reverse strand, counting down.
ACACGCCTGAGAAGGCGCAACCCAGGACCCCGCCTTCCTCGCCGACGGCAACACGCGGCCGGTGCTCGGCCTCCTTGGCGGCCTCGCCGCTTGCGTCGCGTTTGCGGATGGTCAACATGGCGTCCTGTTTAGCCTGACGGGACTGGCGTGTCGATTTGCCGGCAGACCGGTGTCGCACAGCCGGAGAAGAAAATTATGGCGCGTGTCATTTCGGTCGAAATGGAGCGATTCCCGATCGCCGGCACCTTCACCATCTCACGCGGATCCAAAACCGAGGCCGAAGTCATCACCGTAACGATCACCGACAGGGGACGTTCCGGGCGCGGCGAGTGCGTGCCTTACAAGCGTTACGGCGAGACCATGGAGGGGGTGCGCGCGGCCATCGAGGCCATGCGCGATCCGATCATCGCCGGCATCGACCGGACCGCTCTGCTCGCTGCGATGCCCGCGGGCGCCGCGCGAAACGCCATCGACTGCGCCCTTTGGGACCTGGAAGCCAAGCTGACCGGCACGCCCGTGGCGGCGGCGATCGGGGTTCTTCCGACGAGGCCGCTGGAAACCGCCTACACGCTGTCGCTCGCCGAGCCGGAGGCCATGGCGGCGCAAGCGCGCGCCAATGCCACGCGGCCTCTGCTCAAGGTCAAGATCGGCGGCGACAACGACATGGCGAGGATTCGCGCCGTAACGGAGGCCGCTCCCGAAAGCCGCATCATCCTCGACGCCAATGAGGGCTGGACCGACGAAACTGTCGAGGCGAACCTTGCCTTCGCCGCCCAACACGGTATCGCGCTGGTCGAACAGCCGCTGCCGGCGGGCCACGACGAGATCCTGCGCCGGATCGCGCATCCGGTGCCGGTCTGCGCCGACGAAAGCGTGCATGCGGCGAAGGACCTCGATGCGCTGGTCGGCCTCTATGACGCCGTCAACATCAAGCTCGACAAATCCGGCGGCCTGACAGAGGCATTGAAATTGCGCGACCGCGCGCGCGATCTCGGCTTCGGCATCATGGTAGGCTGCATGGTCGGCACCTCGCTCGCCATGGCGCCGGCCGTGCTGCTCGCGCAGGATGCCGACTTCGTCGACCTCGATGGCCCGCTGCTGCTGGCGCGGGATCGCGAGCCCGGCCTCGTCTACCGGGGATCGCTCGTTTCACCTCCTGACAGCGTGCTTTGGGGCTGAGCGGGAAGCGAGGCCTATCAGCGCCACGCCGATGATCGCAATCGGGATCATCGCCCAGAAACCGTCGACGCCCAGGCGATCATAGAGCGGGCCGGAGGCGAGCGTCACCGCCGCCATGAAGAAGCCGTTGAAGAAATAGGCAATGCCTTGCGCCGCACCCGTGCGCTCCTCGGAGACCGTTTCGCCGATCATCTTCTGCAGGCCGATCAATACCATTGCCACCGACACCGAATGCAGCGTCTGGACGCCGAAGAAGCCGGCAATGCCAAGCCCAAGCGGCCAAACCAGCGGAAAGGCGATCCAGCGCACGATCGAGCCGATACCGGCGATCACCATCACCCGGACCACCGAGATGGAAGCAAAAATACGATTGAAAAACAGAAACATGCAGACCTCGGAGACCACGCCCCAGGCCCACAGCAGGCCAACGACGGAATCGCCGATGCCGATCGACTTCCAATAGATCGATACGAAGCCGTAGAGAAAGGCGTGGCTGGCGGTGATGATGCCGACGCCGAGCGTGAAATAGAGGAAATAGGCGTTGAACAGGCTCGGCGCCTTATTCTGGATCTCGGTGGCCGACAGCGGCGAGGCCTTGCGAGGTCGCCCCATGCGCGGCGCCCATAACCCCGCGACCAGAGCCGCGCCGAGCGCGATGAAAATGATGACCGGAACTGCCTGCGGGCCCGTGGCCGCCAGGATGAAGCCGCCCACGACATTGGCGCCGAGATAGGAGATCGAGCCCCATTTGCGCATCGCCGTGTAGTTCGAGCCGAAGCGGCGCACGCCCGACAGCGCCAGCGAATCGGCCATCGGCGAATGTGGCGTCCAGACGATCGTAAACAGCAGCGAGACGGCAAGCACGGTGGCGTAAGTGGCCGGCAGGAAGTAGCCGGCAGAGACGGCCATCGAGGCCGCAACCAGCACGATGTAGACATTGGCGCGGTCCTTCGCCCGATCGGCAAGCGCGGTCAGCATCGGCGTCGTCACCACGCGCAGGAACATCGGCGCCGCCAGGATGACGGCGATCTGCTCGGCATGAAATCCTTTCGCCTGCAGCCAGAGCGGAAAGTAAGGCAGATGCGTGCCCTGCGACACGAACAAGGTCGCGAAGATCAGGCTCATGCGCAGTTCGAAATGGCTGGGCTTGACGAGTTGCTCGGGCGATAGCGGGGGCAGCGACATGAATCGATCCAATTTCGTTGCACCAAGCGTTCGTGCAACGCGTCTCGATCCCTAACATGCGGCAAAGCGCGGCGGAACTGGCTGGGCCAATCGATCAAGAGCAAAGCTGTTGACGAAAGCGGCCTGGAGCGAGAGCGCGCCCGAGGTCAGCGCGACGAGGAAACTGGCTGAATCGGGAAAAAGACAGCTTCAAGCCGCCTGAGCCGCCCTGCCCGTCAAGCCGATGATGTCGATCGGCACCAGCGCTTCATTGCCGGCCGACGCCTCGGGCAGCACATGCGCCCAGGTCAGGATCTCCATGCGGCCGTCAAAATGCTCGACCACCGCGGTGCAGCTTTCGACCCAGTCGCCGGTGTTGATGTACTGCACGTCGCCATAGCTTTCGATCGCGGCGTGATGGATGTGGCCGCAGATCACGCCATCGACATGCGAGCGCCGCGCTTCTTCGGAAAGCACCGTCTGGAACGAGCTGATGAAGTTCACCGCCTTCTTGACCTTGACCTTGGCCCATGACGAAAACGACCAGTAAGGCAGGCCGAGCAGGTGACGCAGCCTGGTCACGACACGGTTGATCAGCATCGCCGTGTCATAGGCATAGTCGCCGAGATAAGCGAGCCAGCGCTGGTTGTGCACCACCGTGTCGAACTGGTCGCCATGGATGACCAGCAGGCGCCGGCCGTCGGCGGTCTCGTGGATGGCGCGGTCGGCGACGACGATGCCGCCGAAATGCACGCCCTGGAACTGGCGGGCGAATTCGTCGTGATTGCCGGCGATATAGGTGATCGAAGCGCCCTTGCGCGCCTTTCGCAGCAGCTTCTGCACCACGTCGTTGTGGCTCTGCGGCCAATGCCAGTTGCGCCGCAGCCGCCAGCCGTCGACGATATCGCCGACCAGATAGATGATTTCGGCATCGTGATGGCGCAGGAAATCGATCAGGAAATCGGCCTTGGCCGCTTTCGAGCCGAGATGCACGTCGGAAATGAACAGTGCGCGGAAAGTGCGGGGCTCTGGGTCCGACATCACGATTTTACCCCTTTGCTTTGGCGTGCCTATGCCCCGATTCATGCAACAACCGTATGACGGTTGCGGTTGGTCCAGCCCAGGCGCTAGCTTGCGCCGCCAACACATCAGGAGAAATCACCATGAATCTCGGCATTCGCGGCAAAAAGGCCATTGTCTGCGCTTCGAGCAAAGGGCTTGGAAAAGGCTGCGCAATGGCGCTGGCCGAGGCCGGCGCCGACCTCGTCGTCAACGGCCGCAACGCCGAGCTTCTTGCCAAGACTGCCGCCGAGATTCGCGAAAAATTCGGCGTCAAGGTGATCGAAGTCGCCGGCGACGTGTCGAAGCCCGACGTGCAAAAGGCGCTGCTTGCCGCCTGTCCGGATCCCGACATCCTGGTCAACAACAATGGCGGCCCGCCGCTGCGCGATTTCCGCGAACTGGACCGCGCCAAGATCCTCGAGGGCGTGACCCAGAACATGGTCACGCCGATCGAGCTGATCCAGGCGGTGATCGACGGCATGGCCAAGCGCGGCTTCGGCCGCATCGTCAACATCACCTCGCTGTCGGTCTATGTGCCGATCCCAGGCCTCGACCTGTCGTCCGGGGCCCGCGCCGGCTTGACGTCCTTCCTCGCCGGCGTGGCGCGCACGGTTGTCGACCGCAACGTCACCATAAACAGCCTGCTGCCCGGCAAGCTCGACACCGACCGGCTGCGCGGCCCGCATGAGGCCGGTACACCGGAAGACCCGGCCGCGGCCGCCGCGCGCAAGGCCCGCATCAGCGCCGACGTACCGGCAAAACGTCTCGGCACGCCGGAGGAATTCGGCCAGATCTGCGCCTTCCTGTGCTCGGTCCATGCCGGCTATCTCACCGGCCAGAACATCCCGGTCGACGGCGGCCTCTACGTCAGCGCGTTCTGACCGCCGCCAATCCGAAGGGTTGAGGCTCGCAGCCCAACCTTCTGGAATCCATTGATTATTTTCGCTCCGGCATTGTGAGGGCCGGAGCCCGCTATTTGACGTCGCGAAAACTCTCCGGCACATGCTAAAAGGCTCCAAATCAGAAACAGAGGGAGGGCCGGATGGACGGCGAGAACAAGAAAACGGCCCGATCGGACCTCGACGAGGCTGCCCTCTTCTTCCACAAGCACCCGACGCCTGGAAAGCTCGAGATCCAGGCGACGAAGCCGCTCGGCAACCAGCGCGACCTGGCCCTTGCCTATTCGCCGGGCGTGGCCGCGCCGTGCCTCGAGATCCGCGACGATCCCGCCACCGCCGCCGACTACACCGCCCGTGCCAATCTCGTCGGCGTCGTCTCCAATGGCTCCGCCGTGCTGGGGCTCGGCAATATCGGCCCGCTCGCCTCCAAGCCGGTGATGGAAGGCAAGGCGGTGCTGTTCAAGAAGTTTGCCGGCATCGACGTCTTCGACATCGAGATCGACGCGCCGGAGATCGAGCGCATGGTCGAGACGGTGGCCGCGCTCGAGCCGACCTTCGGCGGCATCAATCTGGAGGACATCAAGGCGCCGGAATGTTTCGAGGTCGAGGAGCGGCTGAAGGCCCGCATGGGCATTCCGGTTTTCCACGACGACCAGCACGGCACCGCGATCATCGTCGCCGCCGCAGTGCTCAACGGGCTGGAACTGGCCGGCAAGACGATTTCAGACATAAAGATCGTCACCTCCGGCGCGGGTGCTGCGGCCCTCGCCTGCCTCAACCTTCTGGTCTCGCTCGGCGCCAAGGTGGAAAACATCTGGGTCACGGACCGCTTCGGCGTCGCCCATAAGGGCCGCGTCGAGGAGATGGATCGCTGGAAAGACCCTTATGTGAAGGACACCGAGGCGCGCACGCTGGCCGATGTCATTGCCGGCGCCGACGTGTTTCTCGGCCTCTCCGCCGCCGGCGTGCTGAAGCCGGAGCTCTTGCAGCACATGGCGCCGAAACCGCTGATCCTGGCCTTGGCCAACCCCAATCCCGAGATCATGCCGGAAGTGGCGCGCGCCGCCCGGCCGGACGCCATGATCTGCACCGGCCGCTCGGACTTTCCCAACCAAGTCAACAACGTGTTGTGCTTTCCTTACATCTTCCGCGGCGCTCGATTGCGGCGCCAGCGCCATCAACGAGGAGATGAAGATGGCCGCCGTGCGGGCGATCGCCGCCCTTGCCCGCGAAGAGCCTTCCGACGTCGCGGCGCGCGCCTATTCCGGCGAGACGCCGATGTTCGGCCCCGATTTCCTGATCCCCTCGCCCTTCGATCCGCGCCTGATCCTGCGCATCGCGCCGGCGGTGGCGAAGGCTGCTTGCGACACCGGCGTCGCGACGCGGCCGATCGCCGACTTCGCCGCCTATATCGACAAACTCAACCGCTTCGTCTTCCGCTCCGGCCTTGTGATGAAGCCGGTGTTCTCCTCCGCCAAAGCCTCGAGCGCCAAGCGCGTCATCTATGCCGACGGCGAGGACGAGCGTGTGCTGCGTGCCGCCCAGGTGGTGCTGGAGGAAGGCATTGCCGAGCCGATCCTGATCGGCCGTCCGCATGTCGTGGAGGTCCGCCTGAAGCGTTACGGCCTGCGCATCCGGCCCGGCGTCGATTTCGGCTTGATCAACCCGGAAGACGATCCGCGCTATCGCCACTATGTCGACCTCCTGATCGAGCTTGCCGGCCGCCGCGGCATCACAACGGAAGCCGCCCGCACCATGGTGCGCACCAACAATACGGTGATCGCCGCCCTTGCGCTGAAGCGGGGCGACGCGGATGCCATGATTTGCGGGCTCGAGGGTCGCTTCGAGCGGCATCTGCGCAATGTCACGCTGATCATCGGGCCGCGCGCCGGCATCAAGGACCGCGACCTGTCGACATTGTCGATGCTGATCTCCCAGCGCGGCATTATTTTCCTCACCGACACGCATGTCTCGGTCGATCCCACGGCGGAAGAAATCGCCGAAATGACGGTGCTCGCGGCCGAGGAAATCCAGCGCTTCGGCATCGAGCCCAAGGCAGCGCTTCTGTCGCATTCGGATTTCGGCTCACGCGATTCACCCGGCGCGCTGAAGATGCGCCAGGCCGCGGCGATCCTGGCTCGCATCGCCCCGGACCTGCAGTGCGATGGCGAGATGCACGCCGACTCCGCTCTTTCGGAACATCTGCGCCAGCGCGTCTACCCGCATTCGCGGCTGAAAGGCGAAGCCAATCTGCTGGTTTTCCCGAATCTCGATTCAGCCAACATCACGCTGACGGCGCTGCGCGCCATGATGGACGCGCTGCATGTCGGACCGATCCTGCTCGGCACCGACAAGCCCGCGCACATACTGACGCCGTCGGTCACCTCGCGCGGCGTCGTCAACATGACGGCACTTGCCGTTGTCGAGGCCGCGCACAAGGCGCAGGCGCTTGTCGACCTGAATTGAGGCGGCGCGCCAAAGCACAATATGTCGGGTTGCAAACTAGGGAACAGTTAACCACGAACGCGGTAGTTTTCCGGCCACGGGCAATCGGGATTCCAGGCGGATGAAGGGGTGGACGCTGATGCATCTTGCGACGCTGCTTGCAGCGCTTGCATGTTCAGCTGTCACTCTCACCGAATCCCAGGCGGCTTCTCGCACATGCCGGCAACTCGAAGCCGAACTCGCCGCGACGCGCGGCGGCGGAGGACCAGGTCTCGTCCGCAAATATGACGACGCGATCGCCAGGCAGCGCGAGCAGCTTGCCAAAGCCCGGGGCCGGGCAAGCGATGCCGGTTGCGGCTTCACGCTGTTTTCGCGCAATGCCAGCCAATGCGCCGCGATCAACGCCTCGATAGATCGCATGAACGCCAATCTCGACGCATTGCAGGCCAAGCGCGAGCGGCTGGCCGCGGGCGGCACGCGGCGCGACCGCGGCCGCATCCTCGCGGCGCTCGACGCCAATGACTGCCGTAGCGACGAGATCGCGCCGCGCCGCGCACCCCTTCAGGAGGCTTCCCGCGACAATGGCGGCGGCAATCTGTTCGAGCAGCTTTTCGGCCGCCAGGATGAGCAACTCGAAACGCCTGATGCTCCTGGCGTTCCAGACACGGCGGACGTGCCGTCCGACGATCCCAGCGAGCGCAACTTCCGCCGCATCATCAACGAGCCGGACGGCATGGACCTGCCGAGATTGGGCGGCGAATTCCATACGATGTGCGTGCGCACCTGCGACGGCTATTTCTTCCCGATGTCCAACGCTGCCTCCGTCGGCGATTTCGAACGCGACCAGAAGAATTGCGAATCGAGCTGCCCCGGCACCGAGATGCAGGTCTTCTATTCGCGCGGAATAGATGACGATTCGGGTTCGATGACCTCCTCGGTCACCGGGCACCCCTACAGCGAGCTGCCGACCGCCTATCTCTACAAGCAGGCCAATTACTCGCGCCCGCCGAGTTGCGGCTGCAACGCGCAGGCCGGCAATTTCACCATCATCGGCGGCAACCCGCCCAATCCCGAACAGTCGCGGCCCAACGGCGAGGCAGCGCCCTTCGTTCCCATGCCGGCGGTCAAACCCGATCCAGGCGCCGATCCCGAAACGCTCGCCAACGCCGAAGGCGGGCTCGACCTGGACGCGATCAAGCGGCTGACCGCCAAGGCGCCGGTGTCGCCGGTCTCGGCGTTGCCGCCGGACCAGCGCAAGGTCAGGGTCGTCGGGCCAGCGTTCCTTCCCGACCCATCAGCGGCAATAGATCTGAAAGCTCCGGCCCCGAAGTCCGCCCGGTAAGCGCCAGTCTCAGCGGCATGAACAACGGCTTGCCCTTGCGTCCGGTCGCTTCCCTGATCTTGCCGGTCCAGTCCTTCCAGACCGTGCCGTTCCACGGCTCCTCCGGCAGCAGTTCGAACGCCTGATTGAGGAAGTCGCGGTCCTCACCGGAAAATTCGGCCGGCTCCTGCGGACCCTCGTTCAAGATGCGCCACCAGGCGACCGCGTCCGACAGCCGGTCGAGATTGCCGCGCACCGCCAGCCAGAACGGCTCGGCCTTGTCGCCGGAAATGCCGAGCACAATCAGCCGGTCGCGCGCTTCCTCGAACGACATATGATGCATCAGCGTGCGGTTGAGCACGAAGAGCTCGTCCGGGTCGAATTTTGAGGCGGACTTGGACGTCGCCGCCGGATCGAAATGGCCCGCAAGCTCATTGAGGTCGTGCGCGGCGGTGACATTTTCCGACGTGCCGACAAGCACGGCCAGCGACGCGACCGCCATTGGCTCGATGCCGTCCTCGCGCAGGCTTTCGATCGACAGCGCGCCGGTGCGCTTCGACAGCCCCTCGCCCGACACGGTGGTGAGCAGGTTGTGGTGGCCGAAGACCGGCGGCTCGGCGCCGAGCGCCTTGAAGATGGCGATCTGCACGCCGGTGTTGGTGACATGGTCGTCGCCACGGATGACATGGCTGACGCCCATCTCGATGTCGTCCACCACGGAAGGCAGTGTATAGAGATAGGTGCCGTCCTCGCGCACCAGCACGGGGTCCGACAGCGAAGCGAGGTCGACGGTCTCTTCGCCGCGCACCAGATCGTTCCAATGCACTTCGGTGCGCTCCGGCTGCAACGGATCGCTGGTGAAATTGGGCAGCAGGAAGCGCCAGTGCGGCTTGCGTCCGTCCGACTGGTATTCGGCCACCTGCTCCGGCGTCAGTGTCAGCGCCTCGCGGCCATAGACCGGCGGCAGGCCGCGCGTGCGGCGCACCTTGCGGCGCAGATCGAGCTCTTCGGGCGTCTCGTAGCAGGCATAGAGCACGCGTGCCGCCTTCAGCCGCTCGACCGCCGCGTCATAGATCTCGAAGCGGCGCGACTGATACTCGGTGACATCCGGAAAGATGCCCAGCCAATGCAGGTCGTAAAGAATGGAATCGGCATATTCCTGCTTCGAGCGGGCAATATCGGTGTCGTCGAAGCGCTGGATGAAACGGCCCTTGTTGTTCATGGCGAAAAGCCAGTTGAACAGCGCGGTGCGCGCATTGCCGATATGGATGCGGCCGGTCGGCGACGGGGCAAAACGTACGGTAACTGTCATGAGCGGGGCGTAGCGGATGCTTTTGGTGTTGACAAGGCGCGCCCCCGCGCGAACGCAAGAGATAGTGCAAGCCAGCTAAAATGAAAAGCCGCTGGCCTGACGCGCTTCGCGGCGGCCGGACGAAGCTCGTCAAGCGCCGGCAAACCCGGGCCTCTTATGTCCCCGTTATCCACATATGTGACACACAAGATGTTGGGGTCACAAAAGCTACAAAAACGAATCCTTGACGGCTCGGAACGAGTCGCTTTTTATGGGCCATGCGCTCCTGTGGCGGGCGTGACCGGAGAGTTTAGAGGCCGGTCTTTTTTCCCGGATTTTGTGCGTTTTGCCAACTTTTCCGCCCGTTCACGAGGCCGGCGGAAGCGTTGGATCGTTTGGGCTTGGGTGGGCGAAAGGGAGAATTGTTGGCCTGGAAAAAATGATCTGTTAACACTATATTTAGTGTTTGCGGGCAGGCTGGACCCTAGATAATGTGAACCTCCCTCTTCCGAGGGAATCGACAAAGTTTCATTTGAGGGACCCGCGGGAGTCGGCCTGCAGCCCGGGCAAACGCCTGGCAAGGCGTTATGCTGTCTGCATGGCGGCGCCCGCGAAGAGGAGAGTGCCGGCGTCGCCTGCGATGCCGGCAAACGGCGGGCTGCGCTTTTCGTTGTGCGGGGCAGAGATTCCCGGAGAAAAGCGCTATATGTAGATACAAAGGGACCGGACCAATGCGCATCGAGCGTCGCTTCACCAAGCCAGAGCAATCAGCCTATGCGGAGATCGAATTCCGCAAGGCTTTGTCGGAGATCAAGAATCCCGACGGCTCGGTGGTGTTCCGCCTCGACAACATCGATGTGCCGGCGCAGTTCAGCCAGGTCGCGGCCGACATCCTGGCCCAGAAATATTTCCGCAAGGCCGGCGTGCCGGCGCGGCTGAAGAAGGTCGAGGAGAACGACGTCCCCTCTTTCCTGTGGCGCTCGATCGCCGACGAGGCTGAGCTCGCCAAGCTGCCCGAGGCCGAGCGCTACGGTTCGGAAACCGACGCCCGCCAGGTCTTCGATCGCCTCTCCGGCACCTGGACCTATTGGGGCTGGAAGGGCGGCTACTTCAAGTCGGAGGAAGACGCGCGCGCCTTCCGCGACGAGCTTGCCTATATGCTCGCCACCCAGCGCGTCGCGCCGAACTCGCCGCAATGGTTCAACACCGGCCTGCATTGGGCCTATGGCATCGACGGCCCGAGCCAGGGTCATTTCTATGTCGATCCCTTCACCGGCAAGCTGACCAAGTCGAAGTCGGCTTACGAGCATCCGCAGCCGCATGCCTGCTTCATCCAGAGCGTGCAGGACGACCTCGTCAATGAGGGCGGCATAATGGACCTGTGGGTGCGTGAGGCGCGCCTGTTCAAATACGGCTCCGGCACCGGCTCGAACTTCTCCATGCTGCGTGGCGAAGGCGAGAAGCTGTCCGGCGGCGGCCGCTCGTCCGGCCTGATGAGCTTCCTCAAGATCGGTGATCGCGCGGCGGGCGCCATCAAGTCGGGCGGCACGACGCGCCGCGCGGCCAAGATGGTCATCGTCGACGCCGACCATCCGGATATCGAGGACTTCATCGACTGGAAGGTCAATGAAGAGCAGAAGGTCGCCTCGCTGGTGACCGGTTCCAAGATCGTCAAGAAGCATCTCGAAGCGATCATGAAGGCCTGCGTCAATTGCGAAGGCAATGGCGACGACTGCTTCGACCCGGCGCTGAACACCGCGTTGAAGCGCGAGATCAAGGCGGCCAAGAAGGACGCCGTGCCGGAGAATTACATCTCCCGCGTCATCCAGTTCGCCCGCCAGGGCTACACCTCGATGTCGTTCAAGACCTACGACACCGACTGGGACTCGGATGCCTATCTCACCGTCTCCGGCCAGAACTCCAACAATTCGGTGTCGCTGAAGGACAATTTCCTGCGCGCCGTGGAGGCCGATGGCGACTGGCAGCTCACGGCCCGCAAGGACGGCAAGGTGCTGAAGACGCTGAAGGCGCGGGATCTGTGGGAAAAGATCGGCTACGCCGCCTGGGCTTCCGCCGATCCGGGCCTGCATTTCAACACGACGATGAACGACTGGCACACCTGCGCCTCCGCCGGTGCGATCCGGGCCTCCAACCCGTGCTCGGAATACATGTTCCTCGACGACACGGCCTGCAACCTGGCCTCGATCAATCTCCTGCCCTACCGCAAGCAAGACGGCACGATCGACATCGCCGCTTACGAGCACACCGTTCGCCTGTGGACCGTCGTGCTCGAGATCTCGGTGATGATGGCGCAGTTCCCGTCCAAGGAGATCGCCAAGCTCTCTTACGAATACCGTACGCTCGGCCTCGGCTACGCCAATATCGGCGGCCTCTTGATGACCTCGGGCATCCCTTACGACTCCGATGAGGGTCGCGCCATCTGTGCAGCGCTCACCGCCATTATGACCGGTGTTGCCTACTCGACTTCGGCCGAAATGGCCGCCGAGCTCGGCGCCTTCCCGGACTATGACCGCAACGCCCAGAACATGCTGCGCGTCATGCGCAACCACCGCCGCGCCGCTTACGGAGACAAGGACGGTTACGAGAGGCTCGCCGTCAATCCGGTGCCGCTGGTCGCCGCCGACCTCAAGCAGCAGGCGCTGGCCGAGCACGCCCGCGCCGCCTGGGACCGCGCCATCGAGCTCGGCGAGGAACATGGCTACCGCAACGCGCAGGCGACTGTCATCGCGCCGACCGGCACGATCGGCCTGGTCATGGATTGCGACACCACCGGCATCGAGCCCGACTTCGCGCTGGTGAAGTTCAAGAAGCTTGCCGGCGGCGGCTACTTCAAGATCATCAACCGCGCCGTGCCGGAAGCGCTCAGGACGCTGGGCTATTCCGAAAGCCAGATCGCCGAGATCGAGGCCTATGCGGTCGGCCATGGCAACCTCAACCAGGCGCCCGGCATCAATCCCTCGACGCTGAAGGCCAAGGGCTTCACCGACGAGAAGATCGCGGCGCTGAATGCGGCGCTGAAGTCGGCCTTCGACATCAAGTTCGTGTTCAACCAGTGGACGCTCGGCGCCGACTGGGTGAAGGACACGTTCGGCTTCACCGATGAGCAGCTTAGCGACGTCTCCTTCGAGATGCTGCCGGCTCTGGGCTTCTCGAAGAAGGACATCGACGCCGCCAACATCCATGTCTGCGGTGCCATGACGCTCGAAGGCGCGCCGTTCCTCAAGGCCGAGCACCTGCCGGTGTTCGACTGCGCCAGCCCCTGCGGCAAGATCGGCAAGCGTTCGCTGTCGATCCAGAGCCACATCCTGATGATGGCGGCGGCGCAGCCCTTCATCTCGGGCGCCATCTCCAAGACCATCAACATGCCGAACGAGGCGACGGTCGAGGACGCCAAGAACGCCTATATGCTATCGTGGAAGCTGGCGCTGAAGGCGAACGCGCTTTATCGCGACGGCTCGAAACTGTCACAGCCGCTCAACGCCTCGCTGCTCGCCGATGACGACGAGGATGAGGACGAGGCGGTCGAGCAGCTGATCGCCGCGCCTGCCGCGCAGCGCGCCGTGCAGGTGACGGAAAAGATCGTCGAGCGCGTCATCGAGCGGCTCTACCGCGACCGCGAAAAACTACCGAACCGCCGCAAGGGCTACACCCAGAAGGCCGTCGTCGGCGGCCACAAGGTGTATCTCCGCACCGGCGAGTTCGACGACGGGCGCCTGGGCGAGATCTTCATCGACATGCACAAGGAAGGCGCCGCTTTCCGCGCGATGATGAACAACTTCGCCATCGCCATCTCGCTCGGCCTGCAATATGGCGTGCCGCTCGATGAATATGTCGAGGCCTTCACCTTCACCAAGTTCGAGCCGGCCGGCATGGTGCAGGGCAACGACGCGATCAAGAACGCCACGTCGATCCTCGACTATGTGTTCCGCGAGCTCGCCGTCTCCTATCTCGGCCGCCACGACCTCGCCCATGTCGACCAGTCGGATTTCGACAAGACCGCGCTCGGCCGCGGCATCACCGAAGGCAAGGCGACGCCCTTCTCCAGGGGCCTCTATCGCGGCGCCTCGCCGGTGAAGCTGGTGTCAGCTGCCGGTTCAGACCCGAAGGGTTTCGGCGGCTCGGGGCCGTCGACCGCCCCTGCCCGCGCGGCGCCCACGGCCTTCTCAGGCTCCAACGTGCTGGCGCTGAAGCCGGCAAGCGACGAGGCCATCGCTTACAAGCGTGACTATGAGGAGCGCGCCAGGGAACTGGCCGAGGACATGGTGGAAGAAGAAGCCGAAGCCGCCGGCGGTACTGAGGCTTTATTCACCGACGCCGCAGCCAACGAGGCCGCCGAGGCCAAGAAGCTCGCCGCCACCCGCCGCCAGCAGTCGCTGCTCCAGGGCTACACCGGCAACGAATGCTCCGAGTGCCACAACTTCACCATGGTGCGAAACGGCACCTGCGAGAAGTGCGATACGTGCGGCTCGACGAGCGGATGCAGCTGAGAAATCTTAGCCGCTAAAACGCAACATCATCGGCCCGGTCGTAAGATCGGGCCGAAATGGCAAAGGGAACAAAAAGAGAAAGGGCCTTAAAAATTTTAAGTCGCGCAAATGCGCCTGAAAACACCAAAGCCGATCCCTTGGGATCGGCTTTGGATACCGCGAAAAGCCGAGGCCCACGCGGGGCGACGAGATTGAGAATCCCATCTCCTGTGATAAGGTTATTATATCGAGATTCTCCTCTCAGAGTCGAGAAGGCATCGGCACTTTCCGTAGCCTAACGAATCTAGAAAAGGATTTCTCGTATATGAAAATCGAACCGCAAATAAGCGCTAACAAATTAGTTGAATATTGTTTCGCGCGGTCACCCGAAGAACTGCTATTATCGAAGACGTCATTAGACCAAAGAACTTTCTTCTCGACACTCGATACAATGAAATCGAGCGCGCAATGATGTATTTCATTGAGTCTCATGGAAAAGACGACACTCGACTGACGCAGCTCGACAAAGCTCTGTTGTCTCGTAAGCCTGCCACCTCTCATGATGAGCAAAGGCTACTCACGGCCCATGACGCGACAGAGCTTTGCCGTACCATGAGCTTGGCGAAGCTACCTGCGACCGCAAAGATAGTCGGCATTCCAGATAATCAGCCGCGTTTCTCTCTTGGGGGCGTCGCGGTTGGCATTCGACCGACGAACTCATTCAAGTTGCCGCAAATGGGAAAAAAGTCATCAGCTTTCGGTCTGATCAAGCCCTACACTTGCAAAACGCTGCCGTTAGTATGGAAACCTCCGCACTCCACGGTACCCTGCTGCATTGGTACGCCGAGGAGTCGTTCGTTGGTGCTGGCGAACCTCGCCCAGAGTTGTGCTTTGTCGTTGACGTTTTTGCGCAGAAAATCTTCACCGGACCTCGTAACTATAGCCAACGGCGAAAACTGCTGGCAGCTTCGTGCCTAGAGATTGCTGATAGGTGGCAATCCATAAGAGCCCGACTGACTGCGGGCGAGGCGGGACGTCGCAAACAGCAGAAAGATAAGTAGACCGAAGCCCTAAGAAATTGGCCAATCCTCCCTTCCCTTGTTTATAGGAGAAGGGAGGAGTCGACCTACAAGGTTTCGAAATAACCATGATCGACCACATAACCGTCGAAGTCAGCGATCTCTCTAAGAGCAAGCTCTTCTACGAAAAGGCTTTCGCGCCCTTGGGCTACAGCCTCTCCTTCGGCAAGGAAGGCATCTTCTGGGCCTTCGATGTCGGCAATGGCTGCCTGTTCGAAATCCAGAACACGGGTGAGAAGCCGCCGCTCACCCATCTGCATGTTGCGTTCCGGGTGAAGAGCAAGGCGGAGGTCGAGGCGTTCTATCGGGCGGCGCTCGATGCCGGCGCGGCGGACAATGGGGCGCCCGGACCGCGCCCGGATTATGCGGAGCATTACTACGC
Organism: Mesorhizobium sp. CA4; assembly: GCF_020165075.1. Lineage (NCBI taxonomy): Bacteria > Pseudomonadati > Pseudomonadota > Alphaproteobacteria > Hyphomicrobiales > Phyllobacteriaceae > Mesorhizobium > Mesorhizobium sp. CA4. The sequence continues at coordinate 305,571 of NZ_JAIUHK010000001.1, read as the reverse complement.
CTGCTTCGTGCTCGACCCCGATGGCTACAACATCGAGGCGATGATCAACGGGGGGTAGGTGGGGATGCCCCTTCTGCTTCGTCATTCCAGGGCGGAGCAAGGAGCGAAGCGACGCGCGCAGACCCTGGAATCCATTCCGTGACTTTGAAGCGTTGCAGCGATGCAGAATTCTGCTCCGTTTGCACGCTTCACCGTGGTCACGGAATGGATCCTCGGGTCAAGCCCGAGGATGACGACCGCGCGGGGCCGAGGCATGAGCGCCCTCTCCTTCTCCCCCTTGTGGGAGAAGGTGGATCGGCGCGTAGCGCCGAGACGGATGAGGGGTGTTCCAGCGGAGTGAGACGCTGGCGATCTTGCTGCGGCGCCCCAAGCCGGCAAAGGTTTTCGTCAAGCTGGAGCACCTCTCATCCGGCCGCTTCGCGGCCACCTTCTCCCGCAAGGGGAGAAGGGAAAACCTCGCCTAATCCGCGTCGGCCATCATCTGCCCGCCTCCGCCCAGCCAGGCGCGCCATTGGCGCTCGTCGCCATGGAAGACGTTGAGGTCGATACGGCCGCTCACGCCATGCGACAGGCCGGAGCCGGAATACTGCCAGAACAGCCACTTGCGGCCCGGATAGACTTTTGACGGATGCGCCGCCACCGCGCGCAGCCAGAACGGGTAATCCAGGAAGGCGCCGCGCAGATTGTCGCGATAGAAATCGGGGCTGGTGTAGATGATGGGCCGCTGGCCGTAGTGGCGCTCCAGCTTGTCCATGAACACCTGCATCTTCTCTAGCACCTTGTCGCGCGACGGCTTGCGTCTGCACGAAGAGTCGCCGTTCCACTCGACGTCGATGACCGGCGGCAGCGCGCCATCGACCTTCGGCACGTTGCGGATGAACCAGTCAGCCTGCTCGCCCGCGGTGCGGCACCAATAGAAGAAATGATAGGCGCCGCGCTTCAGCCCGGCGGCATCGGCGTTGCGCCAGTTCTTCATGAACATCGGGTCGAGATGGTCGCCGCCGTCGGTCGCCTTGATATAGGCGAAATTGGCGCCCTGGGCGCGCAGCTTTTGCCAGTTGATGTTACCCTGCCAGCGCGAGACGTCGACGCCGTGAACGGCAAGATGGCGCGGCGAAGCGCGGCCGAAATTGATCGGCTTGGCGTCGCGGAACGCGTAGCGCGTGACCGGACCGGCGAGCATGGCGGGCGCGGCGCGCGACAGCCGCTTCGGCGGCGAGACGAGCGCTACTTCCTGCACCGGCGGCTCGACGCTGTCCAGCAGATCGGTCGCCGGGAAGTTCACCGTCTCTTCCTCGGCAAGGCCGAAGGGGCGCGAATTTTCGTCGCCGGGGCGCGAGTTCTCGTCGCCGGGGCTCGCGTTAGCCTCGTGGAGCAGCGGCGCCGGCGGCTTGATGCGCGTGGCGTCCGACATCGACGCGGTCTCGACGGTTCTTTCGGTAATGGCGGTCCTCGCGCCCTTCGATACGGGCGCGCTTGGCCGCACAACCGAGCTCGTCGTCTCGTTGGACGGCATCTGCAAGGCATCGACGCCCGACGTGGACGAGCAGCCGGCAAGGCAAAGCGATGCGAGCACGAAACTGACGACGCCAAAAATCCGCATCTTGACCTGTACGCAAAACAAAACAGACCGAAGGCAGGAACAGCGCCGCCGGAAACGCCATTCCTAATGAGAAATTACCAACAAAGTTTGAATCAAAATTTACTTTTGGCGCGATCGGATGATTCGGGTGGCGCCGAAGAAGATTGGCTAGCGCCTGAACACGCCGATCATCGGTCCCAGATTCCAGAAATCGTCGTTGCGGCCGATCCCGGGCGCATAGAGGCTCGAGATCGAGCCGTCGAGGAAGAGCGCGTTCGGGCAGCCGAGCCGGTCGCGGAACAGCCGCGCGAATTCGTGGAAGGTCACGACGTCGTCCGAGATCGCGAAGACCGCGACGCCGTCGGCGCGCACGCCCACGCCATCGCGGATCTTTCGCGAGGTGCCGTCTGCCTGGAATTTCGGATGCAGCTTGCCGTCGATGACCAGCATCGGTCCGGATTGCGTGGCGTAATCCACGCGCGGCGGACGTTTGAGATAATCCCTGGTCGCGCGAACGCCGGCCTTGCCGTCGCTGAGATAGAAGATGCCGTTGGGCTGCATGGAGAAATTGCCGGTTCCCGATCCGGTCTTCGCCGGCGTGACCCGCTCGCCGCGTTCGACATATAGCCCGACCGGCGCGAGATCGGGGTGATACATGCCGGCATTGAGGCCGAAAAGCAGGGTACGTCCCGTCGCCTGCTGCGCGCTGCGCAGATTGTGCAGCGACCGATAGAGTTCGCCATCCTTGTTCTTCCAGAACAGCTCGATGGAAAAATGCTTCGGATCGGCCTCGCAGACCAGATAGGTCGCGTTCTCGAAAATCTGGTTGCGGCAGGGCGGCAGCGCCGCCAGCCATTGGCCAAGCCCTATGCCCGCGCCAATTGCTGCCGGCACCGCCGATTTCACCAGCGTGGCCAGCAACGGCACGGATTGCAGCAGCGTCCCAAGATCCATCAGCGCGTCCGGCGGTCAGCTGGCGATAGAGCGGATTCGGTCGAGACCTCTAGACAAGCCAGCCGGTCGCGACGCCGATCAGCAGCACCACGCCGAGCAGGCCGCGATAGATGACGAACGGCCAGGCGGAGAAGCGCTCGAGCACCCGCATCAGCCCCCAAATGGCGAAGAAGGCCGAGATCGACGCGACGACAAGGCCGACGGCCAGGATCGACCAGCCATGCGCGTCGAGATGCACCTTGTGCAGTTCATAGAGCTCCTTGAGCCCGGCCAGCGCGATGGCCGGCAGGCCGAGCAGGAACGACAGCCGCGCCGCCTCGGGCCGGGCGAAGCCCAGCCCCATCGCCGCCGTCAGCGTCGAGCCCGAACGCGAGACGCCGGGAATAAGCGCGCCGACCTGGGCGACACCCACCAGCAGCGCGTCAAGGATCGATGCCTGGCGCAGCACGAGCTTGTGGCTGGCGAAGATCTCGGCCAGCGCCAGAAGGATCGCCATGGCGATGCAGGCCCAGCCGATGACGGCCAGCCCGCGCAGCGGCGAGTTGCAGGCGTTGAGCATGCCGGAAAGCGCAAGGCCGGCAATGATGATCGGGACAGTGGCAAGCACGATGCTGATCGCGAGCCGGAAATAGCGGTCGCTGAAATCGCGGCGCGAGATCGCCGTCAGCGAACCGAACAGCACGTCCCTGACATCGCTCCAGAAATAGCTGACCACCGCCGCCAGCGCCGCCAGTTGCATGGCGGCCGAGAAGGCCGAGCCGGGATCCTGCCAGCCGAGCACGGCCGGCACGATGCGCATATGCGCGGTCGAGGAGATCGGCAGCAATTCGGTGATGCCTTGCACGATGCCCAGAATTGCCACCTTGGCATAACCCAGGCCGACAAAGCCGGTGTCCAGTCCTTGAGTGCAGACGTCGGTCATCTCAATCCTTTTCCCAGCGCCCCGGCCCGAGGCAAAAGTGAATCGTCATTCGAAAAGCCTGGCAGACAGGCTTAGCCTCACGATAGCGTGATTCCAACTCACGGATTTGTAAGGTGGCGCTAATCCTGCTTGACAACTGGCGCTGCCATATTATCCTGCGCTAATCTTACAGTGTAAGGCAAATCGGAGGAGCATCACGATGTCGACCGCCGCCCTCTCGGAATTGGAGCCGGTCACGCCGCCGGAAACGCATGCTGCCGAAATCGCGATCGAGGAGGTGTCGCGTGATACCAGCCGCGCCATCGAGCGCGCCGAAGTCGCTGCCTGGCTCGACCTCTACGAAGCGGCGCCGACGGATTTCGCGGCCCGGCAAGGGCTTGCGATTGACAGGGACGGCGATCTTGTCTGGACCACCTGCACGACGATCCCGTTCATCCATTTCAACTGCGTGAAGAATATCGGCGTCGATGGTCCCGCGACGGAAGAACAGGTCGACACGTTGCTCGCGCATTACCGCGATGCCGGCATCAGGCGGCCGTGGTTCTATACCAATCCACATGCTGAACCGGCGCGGCTGCGGTGTTGGCTGGAAGCGCGCGGCCTGCAGCATCAGGGCGGCTGGGAGCGCATCTATCGCGACGCGACGCCGCTGCCGGACGAACCGCTCTTCCCGGCCGACCCGCTGATCCCGGTCGACGATCTGGTGGTCGAGGAGGTTACGCGCAGGACGACCTCGGAATGGGCTTCCTTCATCGATGCCAAATACAGGCTTCCCACCACGCCCTGGCTCACGGCGCTTGTCGGTCGCAAGGGCTGGCGTCACTATATGCTGAAACGCAGGGGCGCGGTCGCCGCAGTACGCTCGCTCTTTATCTCAGATGGTGCCGCCTGGAGCGGTCTCGACGCGCCGGTGCCGGGAATCATGGCGCCGAGCTTCGATCTGGATGCCATGCTCGGCGAAAGACTGGTTCGCGACGGCATAGCCGCCGGCGCGAAACTGTTTGTCGCCGACATCGAGGCGCCGCGCCCCGACCGCGACGGGCCGGCCTATCGCAACTACGACCGGCTCGGCTTCAAGCTCGCCTATTTGCGCAATCATTACAGCTACCTGCCCGCTCATTCGAGCTGAACCGGGTCGCCTCAGCGGTAGAGCCACTGCTTCAGGCAGCCTCTTGCCACCACATGCGCGGGTGGCACCGAAGCCTGATCGATGCGGGAATCATCGCTCGCCCTCTTGCGAGCCTTTTCCAGAAGCAGGCGAATCTCGGCCGGGCGCACGCGGTCGCGCGCCATCACGAGTTGGACCATCGGGTCGTTCAAAAGCTCGTCCAGGGTGTTGATGCTCTCGCTCATCCGTCGCCTCCTCGATGCCTTCCCGCATGGCGCTTAGATAGGCAGCCAAAGATGGCCCGCCAATGACGCTTTGCCGGCTATGTCGTGAATCGAAGATGAAATTTTTGTGCAGGCCTGCGTCGCAATGACTCAGGCCGGCGGCGCGCCTTCATATTGCGGCAGGCCATCGTCGAGCATCACCCAGGGCTGCTTCGAGGCGGTCCAGAAATGCATGTCGGGCTTGAACAGCGACGGATCGTCGAGCGAGCCGGAGGTGACGCCGAGGATGCCCCTGGAGTCGCGCCGTGAGAATAAAGTCGTGCCGCAAGCCGGGCAGAAGCCGCGCTTGAGGTCCGGCGTGGAATTGATTGTCGCCACCGGCCCTTCGATGGTCACGTCGTCGATGCGAAACAGAAGTCGCGCATTGAAGGCGGCGCCGATCGCTCTCTGGCAGATCCGGCAATGGCAGACGCGTTCGTTGACCGGTTCGACTTCGGCCTTGTAGCGCACCGCGCCGCATAGGCATCCGCCCTCATATTTTGCCATGGGAAGCTCCTGTTCCTGGAGTAGCGGCACGCTTTAACTGCAGGTACGACAGCGTCAATCAAAAAGCGTTGATGGAACGCGATCGCTAACGGTGATAGGTCCCGCCCCCTAACGAGAAATCAGTGGCGCTTGGCCTGCACCAGATAGGCGTCGATTGTGGTCTCGCCGAGCCACTTCGCGGCTTCGAGCCTATGCAGCCCCTCGACCAGGATGTGGCGCTTGCCGTCGTGCCGCACCTGTATCGGCGTCTTCATGCCGTTTTCGAGAATATCCTCGGCGAGATGGCGCACCGTCTCGGGATGCAGCGTCTTGCGCCGCGCCGTCGGTACATAGATGTCGTCGACCTTGATCTTTTGCACACGCAGCATGTCGGCTCCCTGTGGGAAATCTTGCGCCAGGGTCTGTCGAGATTCAGGTCAGGCCGAGCCGAGAAAGGCGGTTCCCGAGAACCGGAGCGGAGCGTACTTAAAGTACGTGAGCACCGGAAGCGCAGGGAACTGCCATTCGCAGGCCGGTCTCACCTGAATATCGGTAGACCCGAGGATGAAGTAACTCGTTTGCCGGACATCGCCAAGCGCAAGCGCGCTGGCCCGATGCTTTCCATTTGACGCTTGGCCGGCCGATGGTCTCAATGATGGCCTCGTGATCTCAGGTGTTTCTTGACGCAACTGCCCACCGAATTCCCCGATTTCGGGCTCACGCCCGAGCAGCGCCGCGAGGCGGTGCGCGGCCATTATTACGAATGGCCGGGAATGGATGGCTCGAGCGGCGAGATTTGGGCCTACAGCGACCGGTTCTCCTATCGTCCGGGCGAACTGGTCACGCTTTTCGTCAGCGCGTCGGCGCCGCAATTCAGCCTTGCCGTCATTCGCGACGGCGAGAGCGAAACAAAGGTGTTCGAGGGAGCGGGCCTGACGGCGCGCTGGCAAGATACGCCCGACCAATGCTCTGTCGACGGCTGCGGCTGGGAGGCCTCGTTCGAATTCCGCGTCGGCGTCGACTGGCCGTCCGGCGCCTACCGCGTGACGCTCTCGGTCGAAGGCCGCGACGGCACGCCGATTCACAGCCATCATCTCTTCATCGTTACACCCTTGCCCGGCCGCAAGCCCGGCCGCCTGCTGCAGGTCGCCGCGACCGGCACCTGGCTCGCCTACAACACCTGGGGCGGCTCGAACCATTATCAGGGCATCACCGGCCCGAACCGCGACCAGTACGCGACGACGGTGTCGACGCAGCGCCCCTGGTGCCGCGGCTTCGTCGTGCTGCCCAAGGATGCGCCGCGCGTGCCGCTGGAAGTCGTGGTGCCGCCGAAGACCGTGCCACGCTATCCGCATATGGAATGGGCCTTCGCCACCGGACATTCGAAGAAATACGCCTCGTCGGGCTGGGCGAGCTACGACAGCCATTTCTTCCGCTTCGCCGAGCGCGCCGGCTATCAGGTCGATCTTGCCAGCCAGCACGACCTCCATTTCTCGCCCGAAATCCTCGACGGCTATGACTGCGTCGTCTTCGTCGGCCACGACGAATACTGGACCTGGGAGATGCGCGATGCCGTCGACAATTATGTCGAGCGCGGCGGACATGCGGCGCGCTTTGCCGGCAATTTCATGTGGCAGACGCGGCTGGAGGACCAAGGCCGCCGCCAGGTCTGCTACAAATACAAGGCGCGGGCGGAAGACCCGGCCTATCGCGGCGGCGACGTCAGCCGCGCCACCAATTCCTGGGAAGCGCCGGAGATCGGCCGTCCCGGCAGCGCCACCTTCGGCCTCAATGCTACCCGAGGCGTCTATGCCGGCTGGGGCGGCTGCGCGCCGCGCGGCGTGCGCGGCTTTCCGGTGTACCGTCCCGAGCACTGGGCCTTTGCCGGCACCGGCGTCTATTACGGCGACCTGCTCGGCGCCGACAGCCATGTCTACGGCTATGAAGTCGACGGCCTCGAGTTCGAGATCCGTGGCGGTTTGCCCTACCCGACCGCGACCAGCGGCGCGCCGGACGGCTTGCAGGTGCTGGCCGTCGGCATGGCGAGCCAAGTCGAGGAAAGCGCCGACATCCCGATCGAGGACCAGTTCCTCACCGACGAGGATGGCCGCTTCACCGCCGAAACGTTGTTCGGCGAGGCGAGCGACGCCAATCTCGACAAGGTCAAGCGCGGCAACGGCATGATCGTCAATTTCCCGCGCGGCAAGGGCGAGGTGTTCCATGCCGGAAGCTGCGAATGGGTCGCCGGCTTGCTAAGGCAGGACGCGATGGTCGAACGCGTGACCAAAAATGTTCTCGACCGCTATCTTGGAAAATCCTGACATGTCGAAACCGGAAGTCCAGCCCGCAGCAGAGGCCGAAACGCGACCGCCGTCGCATCTGTTCTACCTCTCCAGCCTGCGCCGGCCGCTCGTCGACCGCGCCGAGGGCATCTATTTCTGGACAAAGGACGGCCGCCGCTTCATCGACGGCTCGAGCGGGCCGATGGTCGCCAATATCGGCCATTCCAACCGCAACGTGCTCGACGCCATGAAGCGGCAGATGGACAAGACCACCTTCGCCTATCGGCTGCATTTCGAGAACGAACCCGCCGAAGAGCTGGCGCGCGCGCTGGCCGGCAAGCTGCCCGAAGGCATGGATCGCATTTTCTTCGTGTCGGGCGGCTCGGAAGCGACCGAATCCTGCATCAAGCTCGCCCGCCAATGGGCGGTCGCCATCGGCCAGCCCAAGCGCTGGAAGGTGATCACCCGCTTCCCCTCCTATCATGGCGGGACGCTTGGCTCGCTTGCCGTCACCGGCGACGATGCGCTTGCCGAAACCTTCACCCCGATGATGCGGGTAATGCCTACGGTGCCGGCGCCCACCGCCTGGCGCGACCGCGACAACCTTTCGATGGAGCAGCGCGGCATCCGTTACGCCGACATGCTGGAGGAGAAAATCCAGGCTGAAGGCCCCGAAAACGTTCTGGCCTTCATCATGGAGCCGATCGGCGGTGCTGCGACCGCAGCCCTGGTCGCGCCCGACAGCTATTATCCGCGCATCCGCGAAATCTGCGACCGCTACGGCATCCTTCTGATCCATGACGAGGTGATGAGCGGCGCCGGCAGGACAGGCAAGTTCCTCGGCGGCGACCACTGGAACTGCAGGCCCGACATCGTCGCCCTCTCGAAGGGCCTGGGCTCGGGCTACGCGCCACTCGGCGCTCTGGCAGCACCCATGCGCCTGGTCGAGCCGCTGCTGGCCTCCGGCGGCTTCCAGCATGGCCACACCTATGCCGGCAATCCGCTCGCCTGCGCCGCCGGCCTTGCTGTCCTTGGTGAAATGGACCGGCTCGAGCTCATCGCCAACGCCGCCGCGATGGGCGAGGTGCTGATGGCAGAGTTGAAGGGCTTGCAAAAGCGCTTCCCCTTCATCGCCGACGTGCGCGGCAAGGGCCTGCTCACCGGCGCCGAAATGGTCGCCGATCCGGAGACGCTGAAGCCCATCGACCCGGCCAGCAAGGCGACGCAGCGCCTGCTCGACCACGCCTATGCGCGCGGGCTGATCATCTATGGCCGCAAGGTCAAGGGCGGCGTCGACGGCGACAATTTCATGGTGGCGCCGCCGATGATCATCACGGCCAAGCAGATCGGCGAGATGATCTCTATCATCGGCGATTCGCTGAAGGCGCTGGCCGCGGAGCTCAACCTGCCGGTGGAAGGATGAGAAAGGTGTTTTGATGCCGGCACCAATCACCCTCCGCCCCGGCACCATTGACGACGTCGAGACCATCCACGCCGCCCTGCTGCGCCTCGGCACACATATCGGCGCGCACCAGGAAATCACCTCGACGCCCGACGATCTCCGCCGCTACGGCTTCGGCGAAAAACCCGCTTTCTCGACGCTGATCGCCGAGATCGACGGCGAATTCGCCGGGCTTTGCCTGCATTTCCCGATCTTCTCGACCTGGATCGGCCGTCCCGGCGTTTATGTGCAGGACCTTTACGTCGAGGATCGTTTCCGCGGCCGCCGGGTCGGCGAAAGGTTGCTGCGGCGCGTCGCGAAGGAATGCCGCGCGGCGGGCGGCGTCTACCTGAGGCTCTCCGTCGATACCGACAATGAGACGGCCAAGGCCTTCTACGAAAGACTGGGCATCGGCCGGTCGAGCTACGAGCAGGTGCAGAAAATCGTCGGCGACGCCTTTTTCGCCTTTGCCGACACGCCGGAGGAATGACGATGAAAGCCTTCTATGCCGAGGAGCAGAAACGCCATGACCCGAGGGCTTTCCTCTCCAGCGGCGCGCCGCAGCCCAACCCGGAAAAGCCGGAGCGGACCGAACGATTGTTAGCCGGCGCGAGATCGGCCGGCTTGACGATCGAACGCCCAGAAAATCATGGGCTCGGCCCGATCGCGGCGGTGCATACGCCTGAATATCTCGATTTCCTCGAGCACATTTTTGCGCGCTGGCAGCGCATCGAAGGCGCCTCGGCGGAAGTCATCCCGAACATCCACCCGATCGCCCGCAATGGCTCCTATCCGGCCTCGGCGGTCGGCCAGGCCGGCTACCACATGGCCGACACCGCCTGCCCGATCTCGGCCGAGACCTGGAACAGCGCGCTGTGGAGCGCCTGGAGCGCAGTGGAAGCTGCCGAAGCGGTGATGGCCGGCGCGCCTTCGGCCTATGCGCTCTGCCGCCCGCCCGGCCATCACGCCTTCGGCGATGTCGCCGGCGGCTTCTGCTTCATCAACAATTCGGCGGTCGCGGCGCAGGTGCTGCGCAAGAACGCCGCCCGCGTCGCGATCCTCGATGTCGACCTGCACCACGGCAACGGCACGCAAGGAATCTTCTATGCCCGCCCCGACGTGCTCACCGTCTCGCTGCATGCCGATCCGGTGCGCTTCTACCCGTTCTTCTGGGGACACGCCGACGAGCGCGGCGAAGGCCTCGGCCTCGGCTACAATCTCAACCTGCCGCTGCCGCGCAAGTCCGGCGACGCGCCCTTTCTCGAAACGCTGTCGGCGGCCTTCCAGCGCATCCGCGCCTTCGCGCCGGAAGCGTTGGTCGTGGCGCTCGGCCTCGACGCTTTCGAGGGCGATCCGTTCGGCGGCCTGTCGGTGACGACGCCGGGCTTCTCGCGCATCGGCGAAGCGATCGCCGGGCTCGGCCTGCCGACGGTCATCGTCCAAGAAGGCGGCTATCTTTGCGATGCGCTCGGCGACAATCTCACCGCTTTCCTCACCGGCTTCGGCGGCAAGCAGGGTTAGGAGCAATTCCAGGAAAAGTGTGTAGCGGTTTTCCGTCCGGAATTGCGTAAAGCTAAAAACTACGAACGCTGCTGCCGCAGCATCGCGATCACACGATGCACGCTCTCCAGCGTCTCTTGGATCTCGGCCGCCGTGTTGTAATGCGCAATGCCGATGCGCACGACGCCCTGCTCGGCGGGTATGCCCAGCTGGTGGACGACCTCCCACGCATAATTGTGGCCGGACCAGACGAAAATGTTCTCGGCATTCATCTGCCGTACGATCGTTTCCGGCGCGATCCCTTCGACGCTGAAGGAAATCGTTGGCACACGCTCGGCGAGGCGATTCGGATCGGTGATGCCGTGGATGACCAGGCCCTCGATGTCGGACAGGCCTTCGATCAGTTGTCCGGCAAGCCTGTTCTCGTAAGCGATCGAGACCTCGAACGCCTTGGCGATCCGCTGCCGCCGCGATCCGGTCTCGCCGGCGGCAGCGCCGAGATCGGCGAAATAGTCGATGGCCGCCGTTAACCCGGCCATCAGCTCGATCTGCGGCGTGCCAAGCTCGAACCGCTCCGGCAGGGCGTTGGACGAGCAGCGGCATTTGTAAGGCTCGAGCGCGTCGATGACATCGCGGCGGCCCCACAATATGCCCATATGCGGCCCGAAGAATTTATAGGCGGAGCAGATCAGGAAATCGCAGCCGAGCGCCTGCACGTCGATCAGCCCATGCGGCGCGAATTGCACGGCATCGACATAAACCAGCGCGCCGGCCTGTTTAGCTGCCGCCGTCAGCGTCTTCACCCGGTTGATCGAGCCGGTGAGGTTCGAGGCATAATTCAGCGCGACAAGCCGCGTTTTTTGCGAAAGCAGCGCCTTCAGCGCCGCTTCCTCCACCTGCCAGCTCCGCTCGTCGAACGGCAGGAAGCGCACGACCAGGCCGAGATCCTCGGCAAGCTGCAGCCAGGGCGAGACATTGCCCTCGTGATCCATGCGCGTGACGATGATCTCGTCGCCCGGTTTCATCGTGCGGCCAAGCGTGCGCGACATGTGGTAGGTCAGCGTCGTCATGTTGGCGCCGATGACGATCTCCTCGACGCTTGCGGCGTTCAGGAAATCAGCCATCGCGGCATGCGCAGCATCGACCACTTTTTGGGCCGCGACCGTTGTCTCAAAGAACCCACCCAGATTGGCGTTGGTCGAGAGCAGGCAGCGCGCCACCGCATCTGCCACCGTCAGCGGCACCTGCGTGCCGGCGGGATTGTCGAGATAGACGCGCCGGCGCCCGTCATCGGCCAGCGAAAGCGCCGGAAATCTGCCGCGCACGGCCTCGATCGGAAAATCTGCCATCCTCTCCACCCTCTGTTTTTTAGAAGATTCCTGCTCAAGGGCACGGATTGCCGACACGCTGGTGGATGGCGTCGACCGCCTTCTGCATCTCTTCCGTCCAGGTGACGTCGACCGAGGACAGCGCCGTCTCGAGCTGCGCGGTCGTGGTCGCGCCAATGATATTCGCGGTCACGAAGGGCCGGCTCGCCACATAGGCGTTGGCGAAAAGCGCCGGCTCCATGCCGAAGGAACGCGCGAGCTCATTGTATTGAAGCAGCACCTCCGCCGCATTCGGCGTCTCGTAACGCTGGCCGCGGTTGAAGAGCTGTGTGCGCGAGCCCTGCGGCCGCGCGCCATGATCGTATTTTCCGGTGAGATAACCCTGCGCCAGCGGCGAATAGGGAAGAAACGCGATCACCTCGCGCTCGCAGACCTCGGCAAGGTTCACCTCGAAGGTCCGGTTGACGAGGTTGTAGGCGTTCTGTAGCGAGGCGACGCGCGGGCCGGAGCCCTTCTCGGCTTCGAAGACGAAACGCATGACGCCCCAGGAGCTTTCGTTCGATAGGCCGAGATGGCGGATCTTGCCGGCTTTCACCAGGTCCTCGAAGACGGCGAGCGTCTCGGCAACCGGCGTCTCGTCTCCCGGAGCCCCTGCCGCATCCGCACGCCGCGCCACCGCTCCGACGCGCGTCGGGTTCGAACCCCACGGAATGTCCCGGTCCGGCCAGTGGATCTGGTAGAGGTCGATATAGTCGGTGCCGAGCTTGGCCAGCGATTTCTCGACCGCGTCGAAAATGTCGGCGCGCACCAGCTTCGACGGACGATCGCCGCGGAACCATGCGTTGGCCGTGCGGCCGACCACCTTCGAGGCAAGGATGACCTTGTCGCGGTTGCCGTTGGCCTTCATCCAGCTGCCGATGATCCTCTCGGTTCGCCCTTGCGTCTCTGCCTTGGGCGGGATCGGGTAAAGCTCGGCCGTGTCGATGAAATTCACCCCGCGCGAGAACGCCAGATCCATCTGCGCATGGCCTTCCGCCTCGGTGTTCTGCTGACCCCAGGTCATCGATCCGAGGCAGATTTGCGAAACAAGGAGATCGGTCCGACCGAGGCGGCGTTTATGCATGGGGTTCTCCGGCGGGAGGTTTGCGCGGACAGCGCGGGGAGGAGGTTGAACATAGAGCAAAACGCTTGCGTTTTGCAAAGCCGCCCAGTTTCGAGATTGGCCGAAGCGTCAGTCAGTTCGTCATTCTAGGGCGGAGCAAGGAGCGAAGCGACGCGCGCAGACCCTGGAATCCATTCCGTTACCCTAAAGCGTTGCAGTGGTTACAGAATTCTGCACCGTTGCACTCTACGTTGAAGGTCACGGAATGGATCCTTGGGTCTGCGCTCCGCTTCGCGTCGCTACGCCCAAGGATGACGAATATTGGAGAGGCTCCAGCCAATTTCGATAGCGAAGTCTCTGATGGAGGGAACTACCGCCTCGCCCCGGCCAGCGCCCGCCGCTTGGCCTCGTCGATCAGCATGTTGGCAACCTGCATGCGGATCATCGCACGCTGGCGCAGATGCGGCGCGACCCGGTCCGGATGGTTGGCGAAGGCGAAATTACGGCGGATGCGACCGAAATCGGCGTTCTTGGCGGGACGGTCGAGGCCGAGCTCGCCGGCGATCGCTTCGGGATCGATCGGCGGCAGCTTTTCCTCCGGCCAGTGCTCTTCGCCGGCAAGCGTCAGTTTCGCCTGGTCGAGAAGTGCCGCGAACTCGGCCGCGAGGTCAGCGCCTTGCTCGCGATATTCGGCGGCGACGCTCTCGCCGGCGACCTTGATGCGGCCGGAATGCAATTCATCGGCCACGGACAGATAGTCGAACGGGATAGACGGCCGGGCGCCCTCGTCTTCGCCTTTCTCCGAGGCGACGATCAGGTCGTCGAGCAACGAAGCGAAATCGAGCTTGTTCCCGGTGCCGATCTCAACCTCCTATCGTGACGGCATGCACTGATGCCGCCAAACATAAGGAGCTCTCGTTAAGAATGAATTCTGGCGATGCTGACAATTGGCGGCTTTTCCGCCCGGCAACACGGCATCGGACAATAAAAAGCCGGACTGCTCTTTGCAGTCCGGCAAGTTCGCCAGGAGTGGCGAGGAAAAAGCCAGCCATGTGCCGGCACGATTGCCTACGGTCGAGCCTACCGAAAAGTTTCACGGAGAATCGACTGTGACGGAAAAAATCTGGTGCGGCATGGCAGCCATGCAAATGCTGCACTGCACAATTTTTAGCAAATCGCCTATATCGTGATGTCGGGAGGACCAACAGGGGCAACTGAGTCATGGGGTTCTTCACTGAAATGTTCGCCCGGCCGAGGCCGCAGGAACACCAGCGTTACCGCTCGGCGCTCGCACTTCTGAACGCGATGAGCAATGCCGACCGCGCCGATATCGGCGTCAAGCCGGCGGATTTTCCGCGCATCGCGCGCGAAATGTCGATCCGCTGAGCCGAATCGAAGAGGTTTCCCGGAGTGCTGGGAAACCTCTAAACCACTCCAAGTCAGCGATTTCCCAGAAAAGTCTGCTTGCCGAGCGGCACGCCGTTGTGGCGCAGGATGTCGTAGGCCGTGGTGACATGGAAGTAGAAATTCGGCATCGCCAGGTGCAGCAGATATTGCAGGCCGGGCAGCGTGGTTTCACGCCCTCCCAGTCTCACTTCGACGGTCCGGTCCTCGGAGCCTTCCAGGTCAGCCACTGAGAAAGTCGCCAGATGATCGAGCGTCTTGGCAATCCGGGCCTGCAGCTCGGCAAAGCTCGCTTCATTGTCCTCATATTTCGGCACATCGCGGCCGGCGAGCCGCGACGGCGCGCCCTTGGCATGGTCGGTGGCGATCTGGACCTGCCTGGCCAGCGCGAACATGTCGGGCGCCAGCCGCGCGGTCAGGAACACCTGCGGATCGATCTTGCGTTCGCCGGCATTCTGCTCCGCCGCCGTCAAGACGCTGGCCAGCGCCTTCAGCCTGGCGGCAAACACGCCGACCGATATGTCGTACATGGAAATGGTCACGGGTAACCTCCGACGCGGCCCCAGCGCCGCGGGCCGTGAACTAGCGCCTCCCACCACGATTCTTCAAGCGGTCCTGTCCACGGCGTCACCACGCCGCCGCAATCGCCGTGGTAGTATTTTCGTTACCGAGCGGAGGATTCGATGAAAAGAGCCACTTTCGCAGCGACTGCCTTTTTCTCACTGGCCGGCTTCGCGCAGTCCGCGTCCGCGGCGGATGCACCCTATATCGATGACCGATCAAGCGCCGAAGCGGTCGTCCGTTCGCTCTACAGCGCCATAAACCGCCACGAATTCGCCCGTGCCTGGGGCTATTTCGGCGATACGAAGCCGGCAAAAGACTTCAATGCCTTCGTCAAGGGTTACGACGGCACGGACAGCGTCGAAGTCAAGACCGGCGCTGTCTCGGAGGACGGTGCTGCCGGCAGCATCTACTACAGCGTTCCGGTTGCCATCCAGGCGACCGACAAGAAGGGCGAGGCCAAGATTTTCGCCGGTTGCTACACGGTCCGCCGGGTCAACGCGCAGATCCAGGAGCCGCCTTTCCAGCCGATCTTCATCGACAAGGGCGCGCTGAAGCCTTCGACCGAGGATTTCGGCAGCGCCGTGCCGGCAAGCTGCGGCGACGGTCCGCCGCCGCCGAAGAAGGACGCGGCGCTGGAACAGGCCAAGAAGGCCTTCCTCGCCACCTACGGCGACCAATGCGACAAGCAGGATCCAGAGGGCAAGCCGATCGGCGAGCCCGAGGCTCATTCCATCCATTACAAGGACAAGGATGCCCAGCCCAGCGACCCGGAGCGCGAGACGCGGCTGTTCCGCTTCTTCTGCTCGATGGCCGCCTACAATGAGACGGCGGTCTACTACATCGCCGACGACGTCAACGGCGTCTCACAGCTACAGTTCACCGAGCCGGACCTCGACATCCGTTACGAGAACAACAACAGCGAAGGCAAGGTCGAGTCGATCCACGTCATCGGTTTCAAGACCAGCGGCTGGGCGACCAATTCGGACTATGACGACAACACCAAAACCATCACCACATCCAACAAATGGCGTGGCGTGGGGGATGCCTCGTCATCGGGAACCTACCTCTTCCGCAACGGCGATTTCTCGCTCGTCCAGTATGACGTCGATGCCTCTTATGACGGCGAGATCAATCCGCAGACGATCATCGACTACAACACCGCACCCTGAACGCCGAACGTCGGTCAGGGCGCTTTGGTCAGCATCCAGTTCAGCGTGCCGCGCCAGTCGACCATGCGGATCGGCGTGCCGTGGGTGCCGGTCTCAAAGCGCACGAAGCGGGTCGGATAAGACTTCTTGGCCAGAATCGAGCGGAAAAAGGCCTCCTGCTTCTCCACCGGGAAGACCACGTCATGGCTGCCCTGTCCGAAAAACACCGGTACGCGGCGCTTGAAAGCGGGGCTGGTGAGAAAGCTGTCGTCCCACAGCGATCCCAGCAGCAGCAGCCCATTGATGCGGCCGCCCGTGTCCTTGCGCGCGGCGAGCTTCCAGCAGATCATGCCGCCCATCGAGCCGCAGGCGACGAAGATTTTCGCGCCCGGCGATGTCTCGGCGTAGTGATCGATGAGCGCCGCGACCTGCGCCGCGCCCTTGTCGCCGAAATCGGGGAAATCCGGCGAAAGATAGAGCCCGTTATTGGCGGCCATCAGGTTCTTGATGCGGTTGAAATTGCCGCCGAAAGTGAAGTCGTCGACGCCTTGCTTGCGGCTGCCGCCTTGCCCATGCAGGTAGAGCACGATGATGGAGGCGCCTTCGGTCCTGCCGACCGCGACATGCCTGATGTCGCCGGCGTCGGTCTTCAGCATCAGGTCCTGCTGCACCTTGCGCACACCGGGATCGGTATACTGCGCATGCACACGCCTTTCCGGCACCTCGTCACGCTGATTGATGTCGCGCATCTCGCGATAGTCGAGGACGGTGTAAGCGCCATTGTCGCCGGTCGACAGTGTCGCCGGATAGGCGAAGAGATCGTCCTTGAACGATTTCAGCGAAAGCGTTTGCCCCTCGGCGACCGAGAGGGAAAACGCTGTCGCGGCGATCAGGGCGAAGAAAAGTCGGAAACGCAAAGCCATGCCGAGAGGCATGCGGAATTCGGCTCCGCTTTGTCAATCCTGCAGAACGCCGCCCGCCCCCTCCAGCGCCTCGCGCGTGTCGACATCGATCGAGGCGCCCTGCCCGATCTCGACATCGATGATGTCGAGACCCTCGGCCTCGACCAGATGGCGCGCGCCGGTATCGCCCTCGAGCTGCGCGACGGCCGCGAAAAGCGAGCGCGGCAAAAGCACCGGATTGCCGCGCTTGCCTTGGTGCGAAGCGCGCACCACGGAGCGGCCGCCGGAACTGCGGAAAGCGTCGATCAGGCTGTCGAGATCGCGTGACGAAACGCCCGGCATGTCGCCAAGCACGATCAGGGCGCCGGCCGCGTCGGGCGCGACCTTCGCGATGCCCGCCTTCAACGACGAAGCGAGGCCATCGGCGAAGTCCGGATTGTCGGCGACCGTCACACCGAGACCGGAAAGCGCAGAACGCACGCGCTCGCGCTGGTGGCCGGTGACGACGATGGTGGCCGCCGCCTTCGAGCCCAACGCGCGGGAGGCGGTACGGCGCACAAGCGGCTCGCCGTCGAACAGCGCCAGAAGCTTGTTCGGCCCGCCCATGCGGCTCGAACGGCCGGCGGCCAGGAGCACTATATCGACCTTCAGCGCCGACCTTGCCGGCTGCGGCGCCGGCTCGCGCGGCTGCGGCCTGCTCGGGATTTCCATCAGGAGCCCCCCGACGCCCATGCCGGCAATGTCGCCCGCCGTCACCTCGAGTCCGGCAACCAGGCGATCGAGCACCCAGTCGAAGCCATTCTCCTTCGGGCTGCGGGCACACCCGGGCGCGCCGACGACGCGCTTGCCGTCGAGGGTTCCGAGCACCAGCAGATTGCCGGGATCGACGGGCATACCCGCGCGGACGATTGTGCCACCGGCACGCTCGATCGCAGCCGGCACGACATCGGCGAAGTCGCTCATCGCCGAGGCGCCGAAAATCACCACCATGTCGTTGTCACGCGCCAGCTGGGTTGCGGCCGCGGCGACCGGCGCCACCTCATGCGGGGTGCGCCGCTCGGCCGTCAATCGGCCGCCGAAACGCGCCAGCCGCGCCTCGGTGACGCGCAGCGTCTTGTCGAGCACGCTCGGTTTGACGCCGGGAAGCACCGTCTGAATCACGCCGACAGTGACAGGGCGATAGGCGTTGACGGCAAATATCTCGCGGCCGGCGCAGATCCTCACCACGCGGTCCACAAGGCTTGCGGCGACGGCAAAGGGGATGATCTTGACCGTCGCCACCATCTGGCCCTTCTCGACAGGCGCGTGCTGCGCCAGCGTCGCGACGGTGATGGCCGGATCGACGGCATTGATGGCGTCGATCATACCGGCTTCGACGGTAAAGACGCCCGAAGCACCTGCGTGCAGGTTCACTCGCCCGGTCGCGGCCGGCTTGACCTCGATATTGCGGTGGCGCATGGCGGTGGCGATCTTAGCGGCAGCGGCATCCTCACCGAGATCATGCTCGTCAAGAACCGCCGCGACGACCTCGCCGACGCCCGCCGCCTTGAGCGCCGCGGTATCCTCCCCGCTCAGCCGGTGCGCCTTGCGGAAGCGTTTTTCACCGGCGGTGGTCGCATGAGCCAGGACCGCCCCTTCCGCTTCGTCGATCGGAACAGGTCCGAATTTCACGCCACCGCGCCTTTCGCTTCGAGACCGCGCGAGCGGAAGGCGTGGATTGTCTGCGCAAGCACCGCGACGGCGATCTCGGCCGGACTGGCAGCACCGATGTCGAGGCCGATCGGCGCGTGGATGCGGGCAATCTGGTCGGCGCCGGCGCCAAGCGCCAGCAGGCGTTCGACGCGCTTGGCGTGAGTCTTGCGGCTGCCCAGCGCCCCGACATAGAAGCATCGCGCGTCGAGCGCCGCCTTCAGCGCGAAATCGTCGATCTTCGGATCGTGGGTGACGGCCGCGAGCGCGGTATAGCTGTCGAGCGGCGCGCGCTTCAGCACATCCTGCGGCCATTCGGCGTGCAGCGCGACGTCGGGGAAGCGTTCCGGGGTGGCAAACGCGGTGCGCGGATCGATGATCTCGACCGGGTAGCCGGCGATCTTCGCCATCGGCGCCAGCGCCTGGCTGATGTGCACGGCGCCGATCACCACCAGGCGCGGGCGCGGCAGATGCGCGTTGAGAAAGAAGGTCCGCCCTTCCGCCTCCACCGATTGCGAATTGCCGGTGCGGAACGCATTGGCGATCGCCGCCCCGAGATCGCCTGCGACATGGTCGCCCTCGCGCACTATGCGGTCGCGGCCGTCGCCAAGGTCGGTCACAAGCACCGCGGCGCGGCGGGCGCGGCGTTCTTCATTGAGCGTCTTCAGGACGTAGGGATCCATCTGTGATCAGCCAAGCCTTTCGACATAGACCTTGATGCGCCCGCCGCAGGAAAGGCCCACCTGCCAGGCGGTCTCGTCGGCGACGCCGAACTCCAGCATCCTTGCCTTGCCACTGTCGATAACGTCCATCGCCTCGGTCACCACGGCACCCTCGACACAGCCGCCGGAGACCGAGCCATGGAAATTCCCCTCGGCGTCGATGACCAGATGGCTGCCGACCGACCGAGGCGCCGAACCCCAAGTCTCGACCACGGTCGCGATGGCGACATCCTTGCCGTCCTTCATCCAGCCTTCCGCGATGATCAGGGGATCGCGGGCCTCGTCGAGATAAATGCTCTCATCCATCGTCGCTTCTCGCAAAGTATGTTTTTCAAGGGAAACTTTGGTCGTCCCTACGGTAAACGTTGGTTTCCGCCAAGGAAACATATGGCTATGCGGCACGCCTCCCGCCAGCTTGCTGCCAGCGGCGCGGGTCGACCGAAGCCGCCGGCCGCTGGTCGAGCGAGGCGCAAAGATCGGCCAGCGCGTCGAGATTATGCACCGCCCGGAACTCGTCGACATAGGGCAGCATCGCCTTGACGCCACGGGCGCGCGCCTCGAACCCGTCGAAGCGCAAAAGCGGATTGAGCCAGATCAGCCGCCGGCATGATTTATGCAGCCGCTCCATCTCTTGCGACAGGCCGGTGACGTCGTCGCGCTCCAGCCCGTCGGTGATGAGAAGCACCACGGCGCCCTGCCCCAGCACGCGGCGCGACCACAGCCGGTTGAACTCGGCGAGCGTGTCGCCGATGCGGGTGCCGCCCGACCAGTCCTTCACCGACGCCGAGCATTCGGCGAGCGCCTCGTCGGGATCGCGATGGCGCATCTGGCGGGTCAGGTTGGTCAGCCGCGTGCCGAAGACGAAGGCGTGCACCCGCCGGCGCTTCTCGGTCAGGGCGTGCAGGAAATGGACAAAGATGCGGGTGTATTGGCTCATCGAGCCGGAAATGTCGGCCAGCACCACCAGCGGCGGATGAACTTCGCGCTGCGACCGGAATTTTGGCAGGATAAGCTCGCCGCCGGTGCGCGCGGCCGAGCGCATCATGGCGCGTGGATCGATGCGGCGCCCTTGCGCGTCCGCCCTGAAGCGCCGTGTGCTGACGACATCGAAGGGGAGCCGCAAGGCCGCGATCGCCCTTTTGGCTTCGGCCATCTCCGCCGCATCCATCTGGGCAAAATCCTTGCCCCGCAGCACCTCGTTGCCGGAAAAAGTGAGCCGTGCATCGACCTCGATCACCGGCACTTCGCGCGCAGGCTGGTTCTTCCGATGGCCCTCGAACATCGCCTGGCTGACGCGGTTCTCCGCCGCCCGCGGC
Source organism: Mesorhizobium sp. CA4 (assembly GCF_020165075.1). NCBI lineage: Bacteria > Pseudomonadati > Pseudomonadota > Alphaproteobacteria > Hyphomicrobiales > Phyllobacteriaceae > Mesorhizobium > Mesorhizobium sp. CA4. Next base: position 284,858 of record NZ_JAIUHK010000001.1, on the reverse strand, counting down.
TTCTGCTTGTTGCGATCGTCCGGCGCGATCGGCGAGAACATCGCCAGCAGCTTCTCGATCAGCTCGCGCGATTTCCAGAACAGGCGGAAGGCCTCGTCGAAGACAGGATGATCCTCGTGCCGCGAGACCAGCACCGCATGCAGCGTCCAGTAGAAATCGTCGCGCGAGCCGATGCCGGCGGCAAGCACCGCCTCGATGGCCTCCTTCACCGAGGCCGGGCCGACTCGCATGCCGGCCTTGCGCAGCGCCCGTGCGAAATAGACGATGTTGTCGGCGATGCGCCCATCGGCGAGCGCCGCTTTGGGTTCCGGACGCAGCGACGGCATCGCCCCTACTCCGCCGCCGAAAGCTCGGCCTTCACCTCATTGAGGATGCGCCGGCCTTCGCCCTCGCCGATACGGGCGATGTCGTCCTGGTATTTCAAAAGCACGCCGATGGTGTCCGACACGGTCTCCGGATCGAGCGCCACCTTGTCGAGTTCTGTGAGCGCACCGGCCCAGTCGATGGTTTCGGCGACGCCGGGCGCCTTGAACAGCTCCACCTGGCGTAGCTTCTGAATGAAGGACACGACCTCCGCCGACAGCCGGCGGTTCGCCTGCGGCACCTTGCGCCGCACGATCTCCAGCTCGCGCTCGGCATTCGGATAATCGACCCAGTGATAGAGGCAGCGACGCTTCAGCGCGTCGTGGATCTCGCGTGTTCGGTTGGTGGTGATGATGACGATCGGCGGCTCTTCCGCCTTGATCGTGCCAAGTTCAGGAACCGTGACCTGGAAGTCCGACAGGATCTCGAGCAGGAATGCCTCGAACGCTTCGTCCGTGCGATCGAGCTCGTCGATCAGGAACACCGGCGCCGCGCCCGCCTTGCCGGTCAGCGCGTCGAGCACCGGGCGGCGGATCAGGTATTTTTCGGAGAATACGTTGCGCTCCATGTCGGAGCGCACGACCTTGCCCGCCGCCTCTCCCATGCGGATTTCGATCATCTGCGCGGCGTAATTCCACTCATAGACAGCCGAGGAGACGTCGAGCCCTTCATAGCATTGCAGGCGGATCAGCCGACGGCCGAGCGCTCCGGCCAGCACCTTGGCGATCTCGGTCTTGCCGACACCCGCCTCGCCTTCGAGGAACAAGGGCCGCTTCATGCGCAGCGATAAAAACAGCACGGTCGCCAGCGAGCGGTCCGCGACATAGTCCGCACCGGTCAAAAGATCGAGCGTTTCGTCGATCGTTTTCGGCGCGGGGCGCGGCGCGGTCATTTTGTCTCCGTGGATTCCGCCCGCCCGTTTCAAAGAAAATGGTAGCCGCGGTTGTGGTAGATCAGCGGCCGCAAATTATCGCCGATGCGCAGGCCTGTCACCTTGCCAAAAAGCACACGGTGGGTGGCAAGATCCTTGCTATCGATGATCTCGCAGTCGAACACGGCAAGGGCGCCTTTCAGGGTCGGCGCGCCGGTCGAGATCACATCCCACTCGGCCAGCGCGAAGCGCTCCTCCGGCGGCAGGCCGGTGACGCCGGAAAAGCCGACCGAGACGGCTTCCTGATCCGAGGCGAGCGTGTTCAGCGCAAACTTGCCGTTCTTGATGAAAGCTTCGTTCTTGGCGTTCTCGCGGTTGAGGCAGACCAGCAGCGTCGGCGGCGTGTCGGAGACCGAACAGGCGGCGATCACCGTGGCGCCCCGTTTGCCGCCGGGCCCATCCGTCGTCACCACATGCACATGGCCGGCAAAATGCGCCATTGCATCGCGATAATGCTGCGGCCCGATGTCATTGATCTTCAGCACCCGATAGTCCACCTGTCGAAACCAGTTCGTTATATATGGCGGCATATTGCACGCCACAAGTTGCCCGGCATGGGCGAAGTGCTTGACTGCAATCCGCAAATTCGCGTGTTGCGCGCCGCTTAGCCAGCCTTTAGGCATTTCTGGAATAGTGTCGGGACTGTATTCCCGGCATGGAGGATCTCTTAGCCCGAATGCGTCTTCTCACGACGACATCAGCCGTGCTGCTCTGGCTGTCGCTGGCCGCGAGCGCCGACGCCCAGGCGCTGATCGGCGTTGCGGCGCCGCTTTCCGGTCCGTCGGCGATCCTCGGCAAGCAGGTCGAGACCGGCGCGGGCCTGGCGGCGGAGGCAAACGGCATCGCGGTGAAAACCGTCGACGACGCCTGCACCGCCGATGGCGGCGCCGCGGCGGCGAAGGAATTCGTCGAGGCCAAGGTCAATGTCGTGGTGGGCTTTCTCTGCACCGAGGCGATCGAGGCGGCGCTGCCGATCCTGAAGGATGCCAACATCCCGGTCATCACGGTCGGCGTGCGCACCGAAAGTCTGACCGACCGGCGCGCCAAGACCGGCTGGCCGGTCTACCGGCTCGGCCCGCGCGGCGACGATGAGCGCAATGCGGTTGCGGCCAAGCTTATTCAGCTCTGGCGCGATGACCTGTTCGCCATCGTCGATGACGGCACCATCTATGGCCGCGAGCTGGCCGAGACCTTTCGCGCCGCGGCCGGGCAGGCTGCCTTGAAGCCGGTCTTCGCCGACACGTTTCGGCCGCAGCTCGACAACCAGATCGGACTGGTCGGCCGGCTGAAGAAGGCCGGCGCGACCAAGGTATTCGCCGGCGGCGACGGCGACGACATCGCCATCATGGGTCGCGACGCCGCCCAGCTCGATGCCGGCATCACCTTCGCCGGGGGCGAGAACCTGCGCACGCCGCCGGGCGATGTGCCTTATGCCGTCGGCACGCTGATGATCGCCACGCCGGAATGGTCGGAGATTGCCGACCCCAAGATCGTGCAGGCTTTTGGCGCGAAGAACATCGCGCCGGATGGCTACACGCTGCCGGCCTATGCCGCGGTCGAGGTCGCCAAGGCCGCGCTGGCCGGCGCGGAAAGCTCCGGCCAGCCGATCGGCGAAGCGCTGACCGGCCATGATTTTGCGACCGCGATCGGCACTATCCACTTCGACGACAAGGGCGATCTCAGCCAGAACCCGTTTCGCCTCTTCCGCTTCGACGGCGCGCGTTTCGTGCCGCTGGAGGACAAGTGATGTTCCGCACTGGTCCGCGCAATCTGATCACCGACGTTGCCGGCCTTCGCGTCGGCAACACCACCGACCCCAGTCTCAAATCCGGCGTCACGGTGGTGCTGTGCGACGAGCCCGCGGTTGCCGGCGTCCAGGTGCTGGGCGGCGCGCCGGGCACGCGCGAGACCGATCTGCTCGAGCCGCAGAATTCGATCGCGACGATCCATGCCGTCGTTCTGTCGGGCGGCTCCGCCTTCGGCCTTGACGCTGCCTCGGGCGTGCAGGCGGCGCTGCGCGAGAAGAACATCGGCGTCGAGGTTGGCGGCTTCCGCGTGCCGATCGTGCCGGCCGCGATCCTGTTCGACCTGCGCAATGGCGGCGACAAGGATTGGGGCCGTTACCCGCCCTATCGCGAGCTTGGTTACGAGGCAGTGCAGGCGGCAACCGTCGATTTCGCCATCGGCACGACGGGCGCCGGCACCGGCGCCCTGACCTCCGGCCTGAAAGGCGGGCTGGGCTCAGCCTCGACCGTGCTCGACAGCGGCGTCACCATCGGCGCGCTTGCCGCCATCAATCCGACCGGCTCGGTGACGGTCGGCCGTGGGCGCCATTTCTGGGCGGCGCCGTTCGAGATCGGCGACGAGTTCGGCGGTCTGGGCTATCCCGATCCGCTGCCGCAAGACGCGAGGAATATCCTGCTGAAATATCGCGACAGGCGCGTCGGCGGGCATGGCGAAGCCGGCAGCACCACCATTGCCGTCATCGCCACGGATGCCGTCCTGACCAAGGCCGCGGCCAAGCGGCTGGCGATTTCGGCGCATGACGGCTTCGCCCGCGCCATCTGGCCGACGCACACGCCGGCGGACGGCGATCTGGTGTTTGCCCTGGCGACCGGCAGGAGCGGCATCGAGCTCGGTGCAGATGCCGCGGTCGACCTGTTCGCAGCGGCCGGCGCGACCATGGCGCGCGCGATCAGCCGCGGCGTCCATGCAGCGACGCCCGCCGATGGTGATCTGTTCCCGGTCTGGTCGTCGCGCTGATCGGCTAATCAGGTCGGATCGGACTTTTCTTCCTCGAAGGTGACGGCGACATCGGAGTTCGCGGAGAGCCATACCTTCTGCCCATCGATTTCCGCGACCAGGGCGAGCGAAATATAATGGTGATGGCCCTTATGTGAGCCCATGCCGCTGTCGGCCTTGGTCAGCTTGATCCGGTCACCCTCGACCTTGTCGACGGTGCCGATATGAACGCCATCGGCGCCGATCACTTCCATATGTCCGCGTATCTTGCTGATGTCGGTCCTCATGCTGGTTCTCCGCTGGATGGCGATGTGCCCTTTCGGATGCGAGACGGCCGACAATAACAAATGAACGCCGGATTGGATGCATCGCACGGCACGTCTCGTTCACCATGACGTGATAGACATGACGCCCATGAGACAGATGACGAACCGACGGCGCCTTCGGTTTTGCGGCACTTGTCGGGGTCAGCATCTGGTTTGCGCGGCAGCGGCGTTGAGCATTGGGCCTGCCTCTGTTAGGACGCGGCCGACGCTTCTCCCAGGCAGGACTTAGAAAACGGATGATCCCTCGCTATTCCCGGCCGGAAATGGTCGCCATCTGGTCGCCCGAAACCCGCTTCCGCATCTGGTTCGAGATCGAGGCGCATGCCTGCGATGCGCTGGCCGAACTCGGCGTCATTCCGAAGGAAGCGGCGAGGACAATCTGGGAAAAAGGCGGCGCAGCCAAATTCGACGTCGCCAAGATCGACGAGATCGAGCGTGTGACCAAGCATGACGTCATCGCTTTCCTGACCCATCTCGCGGAATTCGTCGGACCGGATGCCCGCTTCATCCACCAGGGCATGACCTCGTCGGACGTGCTCGACACCTGCCTTGCCGTGCAGCTGACGCGCGCCAGCGACATTCTGCTTGCCGATATCGACGCCTTGCTTGCGGCGCTGAAGCGCCGCTCCTTCGAGCACAAGGACACCGTCACCATCGGCCGCAGCCATGGCATCCATGCCGAACCGACCACCTTCGGCGTCAAGCTGGCGCAGGCCTATGCCGAGTTCTCGCGCTGCCGCGAGCGGCTGCTGCACGCGCGCGAAGACATCGCCACCTGCGCCATTTCCGGCGCGGTCGGCACCTTCGCCAACATCGAGCCTTATGTCGAAGAGCATGTGGCGGCAAAGCTCGGCCTGAAGCCGGAGCCGGTGTCGACCCAGGTCATCCCGCGCGACCGGCATGCCATGTTCTTTGCCACGCTCGGCGTGATCGCCTCGTCGGTCGAACGCCTCGCCATCGAGATCCGCCATCTGCAGCGCACCGAAGTGCTGGAAGCGGAAGAATATTTCTCGCCGGGCCAGAAGGGCTCGTCGGCGATGCCGCACAAGCGCAACCCGGTGCTGACCGAAAACCTCACCGGCCTTGCCCGCATGGTGCGCGCCTACGTCATGCCGGCAATGGAGGATGTGGCGCTCTGGCATGAGCGCGACATTTCGCACTCCTCGGTCGAGCGCATGATCGGGCCGGACGCGACGGTGACGCTGGATTTCGCGCTGGCGCGCCTGACCGGCGTCGTCGACAAGCTGCTGGTCTACCCCGAGAACATGGAGAAGAACCTCAACAAGTTCCGCGGCCTGGTCCATTCGCAGCGTGTGCTGCTGGCACTGACGCAGGCCGGCCTGTCACGTGAGGACGCCTATCGGCTGGTGCAGCGCAACGCCATGAAAGTCTGGGAACACGGCGCCGATTTTCTCGAGGAACTGCTTGCCGACAAAGACGTGACGGCAGCGCTGCCCGAAGCCGATATCCGCGAGAAATTCGACCTCGGTTATCATACGAAGCATGTCGACACGATCTTCAAGCGGGTGTTTGGGGAGGCTTGAGGCCCAACAAAGGCGCGCGCTGGCGCCCAGCTGGAACACCCCTCATCCGTCTTGTCGCTCCGCGACAAGCCACCTTCTCCCACAACAAGGGGAGCGGGAATTTGGCGCCCGCGCCTCAGCTAATCACCGATGCCGCGATTGGCAGTGGCGCCGGCGCGGTCTTCCCTTCTCCCCCTTGTGGGAGAAGGTGGATCGGCGCGCTAGCGCCGAGACGGATGAGGGGTGCTCCAGCTTGACGCAGCCGTCGCTCAAGCCTTCCCTGGCACGGTCCTGATCACCGTGCCCCACGGGTCCTCTCTGCTCGTCTCTGCCTTGACATTGTCCGAGCGCATCTCGACCCAGGCGAGGCCCGAACGGGACGGATCGCGGCGGCCGGCGCCGGCGCTCTGCCAGGCATTGGCGCCGATATGGTGGTGGTAATGGCCGGACGACAGGAACACTGCCTGGCCGCCATATTTGGCGACGGTGTCGAAGCCGAACTGGTCATGCCACCAGGCCTCCGCGTCCTCCGGCCGGCCGACACGCAAATGCACATGGCCGACAATGGTGTTTTCCGGCGCGCCCTGCCAGCCGGCATCGCCCGCCGGCACGCTTCTCACCACCGCCGGCAGGTTTAGCCGCTCGGTCGCCATGGCGATCTTGTCGCCATTCCATTTCCAGTCCTGCGGGGGGCGGTCGGCATAGATTTCAATGCCGTTGCCCTCCGGGTCGGTGAGATAGAGCGCCTCGCTGACCAGATGGTCGGAAGCGCCCTCGATACTGATGCGATTGGCGGCGGCGTGGCTGATCCAGCGGCCAAGGTCGGCGCGCGACGGCAAGAGAAAAGCGGTGTGGAAAAGCCCGGCGCTGCGCGGGTCCTCCGGCTTGGCCGAAGAATCCTGTTCAAGCACGAGCAGCGGCCGGTTGGCGGCGCCAAGCGTGATCGCGCCGTCGGCGCGGCTCAATTCCTGCAGGCCGACGACGGCGCGATAATAGGCCGCCAGGCTTTCGGCATCGCGCGCCTTAAGCCCGACACGCGACACGCTGACCGGGGTGGTCGCGGCAAAAGGCAGTTCGCTCATCAAACTCTCCATTCGGCGACGCTTCCCAATATGGGACTTTCCAGGCCGCAGCTCTTGCTCCTTCTCCAAATCGTCGATCGCGATCGTTCACACAAGGCGGCAGTTGTCGAACAAGTTGTTCACAATGGTGATCACACCGATATTGGCGACAGGGTTGCGGGCAAGAAGGCCGCTCGCTACATCGGCGCCATGAAAGTCAAAGACGCAGATATTCTGATCGTGCCGGGCTACACCAATTCCGGCCCAGAGCACTGGCAAACCCGTTGGCAGTCGAAACTGTCGACGGCGCGCCGGGTCGAGCAGGCGGAATGGACCAAGCCCGTCCGCGAGGACTGGACGGCGAGCGTGGCCAACGCCGTCAACGAGGCGGAGCGGCCTGTGGTTTTCGTTGCGCACTCGCTTGGCGTCGCGGCGGCGGTGCAGGCCATCCCGCAATTCAGGAAGCCGGTCGCGGGCGCCTTTTTCGTGGCGCCGCCGGACGTCTCCAATCCGGAAATCAGGCCAAGGCATCTGATGACCTTCGGCCCTTATTCGCGCGAACCCCTACCCTTCCCGTCCATCGTGATCGCAAGCCGCAACGATCCGTTCTGCGCCTTCGCGGTCGCCGAGGATATTGCCGCCGCCTGGGGATCGCTCTTCATCGATGCCGGCGAGGCCGGCCATCTCAACCACGACGCCGGCTTCGGCCCGTGGCCGGAGGGTTCGATGACTTTCGCCAAATTCCTGACGGAGTTGAAGGAGCCGTAACGCCGGCGTCAGGAACCGATCGAATCCCGCATGCTCTTCAGCAGCGTCTTTGCGCCGAGCGAGATCAGCGTGTGATCCGAGCCCATGGCGAGCAGCCGGAAGCCCATCGACACGACGCGCCCGGCGATCGCCGGTTCGATGACATAGATCGCCGCATGCTTGCCGGCCTTGCGCGTCCGCTCGGCGATCGACGCAACCGTTTCCATCATGCTTTCCAGCGTCGAGCTGACAGTGGCGCCGTTCGACCACGCGATCGAGAAATCGGACGGGCCGACGAAGATGCCGTCGATGCCGGGCGTATCCAAAATACCGTCCAGCGCCTTGAGGGCCGCCCGCGTCTCGACCATGGCGAAAGCCATGGTGCGCTGGTTCGTATCGCGCAGCCATTCGGCATGGTCGCCCTTGCCGTGACGCGGGAAGGCATAGGTTGGGCCCCAGGAGCGCTCGCCCAGCGGCGGATATTTCATCGAGGCGGCGAACTGCCTTGCATCGGCCACGGAATTCACCATCGGCGCGATCACCGCCTCGGCGCCGAAATCGAGCGCGCGGCTCGCCATGTCGAAGCGCCCGACCGGAATGCGCACCAGCGCCGGCTTGTTGGCCGCCAGCACCGGCACCAGGCCGCGCAGCACGCTGTCTTCGTGGTGTCCGCCATGCTGCATGTCCAGGGTGACCGCATCGAAACCCTGTTTGGCGATGATCTCGACCGTCAGCGCGTCCGGCACGCCCGACCATGCGGTGAAAAGCGTTTCGTCGGCGGCCAGGCGGGATTTGAGGGACATCGGAACTTTCCTTGCTAACAATCCGCAGTTTGGCCGGAAACGATGTGAAGGCAAAGAAAAACCGCCCGGTTTAGCCGGGCGGTCGATTGGTCCAGTCAGAGCAATTCCCGGAAAAGTATGGAACGGTTTTCCGCCCGGAATTGCGTAAAAACAAAGGGATAAAGCACGATGCCGAAAAGCGTGAAGCGGTTTTCGGGAGGCATCATGCCCATACAGGCTCAGCTGTTCTTGATCTGCTCGATCGCCTGCGCCATCAACTCGTCCATGGTGCGGCGAATCTGGTGATCGGACTGGTTGACGCCGGCGGCGTCGAAATCCTTGCGGATCTTGCGGAAGACGTCGTGATCGCCTGCTTCCTCGATATCGGACACCACCACTTCCTTGGCATAGGCTTCGGCATCGGCGCCGGATTTGCCGAGCTTCTCGGCGGCCCAGAGGCCAAGCGCCTTGTTGCGGCGCGCCGAGGCCTTGAAGCGAAGTTCCTCGTCGAAGGCGAATTTGCGCTCAAAACCCTCTTCGCGGTCTTTCATGCTGCTCATTACGTCCCTCCGATCAATCCGATTCGCTTGGCGGTGAATATGTGTGATGGGCAAGCACAAACCAAAAGGCCGCGAGCCGGTCAATATGCTTCGTCGCATGCTGCGCTGCGGCATTTCGGTCCCGAAAGCGGTTGATTCGCGGGATTTGCGGATTGAGCAAACAAGGCGATTGCGATAACACCGGCATTGAACGCCGCCTTCGCCCTACTAATTTAGGCAGACGGGCAGGAACCGGTCACTTGCCGCCTGCCCGCAGATCCAGAGAAAAAATCAAATGAAAAATCGCCGCCGCATTTATGAAGGCAAGGCCAAGATCCTCTATGAGGGGCCTGAGCCGGGGACGCTGATCCAGTTTTTCAAGGACGATGCCACGGCCTTCAATAAGAAGAAGCACGAAGTGGTCGATGGCAAGGGCGTGCTCAACAACCGCATTTCCGAGCACATTTTCAACCACTTGAACCGCATGGGCATCCCGACCCATTTCATCCGCCGGCTGAACATGCGCGAGCAGCTGATCAAGGAAGTCGAGATCATTCCGCTCGAGGTCGTCGTGCGCAATGTCGCCGCCGGCTCGCTGTCCAAGCGCCTCGGCATCGAGGAAGGCACGGTGCTGCCGCGCTCGATCATCGAATTCTACTACAAGGCCGACGCGCTCGACGATCCGATGGTGTCTGAAGAGCACATCACCGCCTTCGGCTGGGCCAGCCCGCAGGAAATCGACGACATCATGGCCCTGGCCATCCGCGTCAACGACTTCCTGTCCGGCCTGTTCCTCGGCGTCGGCATCCAGCTGGTCGACTTCAAGATCGAATGCGGCCGCCTGTTCGAGGGCGACATGATGCGCATCGTCGTCGCCGACGAGATCTCGCCGGATTCCTGCCGGCTGTGGGACGTCGCCACCCAGGACAAGCTCGACAAGGACCGTTTCCGCCGCGACATGGGCGGCCTTGTCGAAGCCTATCAGGAAGTTGCCCGCCGTCTCGGCATCATCAACGAGAACGAGCCGCCGCGCCCCACAGGTCCGGTACTCGTCGCCTCTTCCGAGGCGCCCAAGGGCCTGAAGCACTAATTACTGACGGGCCTGCTCAGGCAGGCCCTTTTTCCTAAAACGACCGTCTGCCCAGGAGTATCGATGAAAGCCCGTATCACCGTGACCCTCAAGAACGGCGTCCTCGACCCGCAGGGCAAGGCGATCGAGCACGCGCTCTCCGGGCTGGGCTTCGATGGCGTCGGCCAGGTGCGGCAGGGCAAGGTGTTCGACATCGAGCTCGCCGAAACCGACAAGGCCAAGGCCGAAGCCGATCTCAAGGCCATGTGCGACAAGCTTCTGGCGAACACGGTGATTGAAAATTACGCGGTGGAGATAGCCTGACAATGAAATCAGCCGTCGTCCTCCTGCCTGGCCTCAACCGCGACCGCGACATGATCGCGGCGCTGACCAAGATTTCCGGCCAGGCGCCGGCGACCGTCTGGCAGACCGACACTGAAATCCCCGATGTCGATCTGATCGCCATCCCCGGCGGCTTCTCCTTCGGCGACTATCTGCGCTGCGGCGCCATAGCGGCACGCATGCCGGTGATGCGGGCGGTTGCCGAAAAGGCAGCCAAGGGCGTGACCGTCATCGGCGTCTGCAACGGTTTTCAGATCCTGGTCGAGGCGGGGCTGCTCCCTGGCGTCCTGATGCGCAATGCCTCGCTGAAATTCGTCTGCCGGCAGGTGAAGCTTGAGATCGCCAACGCCAACACCATGTTCACCCGCCGCTACCAGCCGGGACAGATCATCCGCTCGCCCGTGGCGCATCATGACGGCAATTATTTCGCCGATGCCGAGACGCTTGCCCGGATAGAAGGCGAAGGCCAGGTGGTGTTCCGCTATGCAGACGGCACCAATCCCAACGGCTCGATCAACGACATTGCCGGTATCGTCAACGATAAAGGCAATGTGCTCGGCCTGATGCCGCATCCCGAAAACCTGATCGAAGCGGCGCATGGCGGCAATGATGGCCGGGCGCTGTTCGAGAGCGCGCTCGGCGTCGCGGCTTGATCCTTTAACATCCTATCGGAACGCGGGGGCGGACTGACCATGAGACTGACGATCGCTCGCCTTGCTCTCCTGGCCGCGGCCGGGCTCGCCTTGGTTTCCTGCCAATCCAGCCCCAAGACCACGCCGGTGCCCTCGGGTAAGAGCGCCTCGCTGCTTGCGATGGAACAGGTTGCCATCTCAGCGCACAAGTGCTGGATCGCCAGCAAGGACCCGGCCTTCAAGTCCTACCAGATGGCCAATGAGCTCAATTCCTACAGCGGCACGCCGCGTTTCCTGCTGGTACCCGCCAAGCATTATGGCGGCAAGCCGCTGCTGGTGGTGCAGGCGCAGGGCAATTCCAGCCGCGTCGACGCCTTTGGCCCGCTGATGAATGAGCCGCTCGGCGCGCGCATCAGTTCCGATATCGCCCGCTGGCAGGCCGGCAATCCGTCCTGCGCGGCTGCCGCCTGAAAATTGTCATGGCCCGGTTCCTGCAGACCGCGGGACTGGCTGTCGGGCTGATTGCGCTTGTCCTGCAATTCGCCATCACCATACCGGCGTCGATGGCGGCGGGACGCAGCCTGCTCGGCTCGATCGTCTTCTATTTCAGCTTCTTCACCATCCTCACCAACACCGCGGCGGTGATGGTGCATGCTTCATTGCTGTCACCCACCGGCTATGCCTGGTTTCCGGCCTTTGCCGGACAGCGAATGCGCGCCGGCGTCGCGGTCGCCATGACGCTGGTCTTCATCGTCTATGCGACCGTGCTGGCAGGGCTTTGGCAACCGCAGGGCCTGTTCCTGCTTTGCGACATCCTGCTCCACTACGTCACGCCATTCATCTTCGTCGCGTGGTGGCTCACCGCAGGCGCCGACGGCAGCACGCGCTGGCGCGATATCTCCTGGTGGATGATCTATCCGCTGGCGTATCTCGCCTACGCGCTGATACGCGCGCGCTTCGCCGGCGAAGTGCCCTATCCGTTCCTTGATGTCGCCAAGGACGGCGCGGCCAGCGTCGCCGTTTCGGCCCTGGGCGTCACAGCCCTGTTCATCGGATTGGCCGTGCTTGCGGTGCTTGTCGATCATGGCATCGGCCGGTTGCGGGCAAAGCCCGCAACCCGCGTCTAATCGAGCCGCCGATAGGCATCACTCCCAGAACCCCTTGATGCTTTCGCGATGGGCGTCGCAGCGCGAGATACCGATATCCTTCAACTGATCGTCCGTCATCTCCATGAGCGCGAGACGGCCGCGCCGGCGCTCCAGCATGCGGTCGATCTGCCTGGCGATGGAACGGAGCACAACCGCGATGCGGCCGACGAAGCTGCGATTGGCCATGGGCTCGGCCTGCGCGCCAAAAGCCAGGCGAGTATAGCGAATTGTCTCGATTGTATCCATTGTCATTCTGCCTTGTTCCGATTGTACCTTATCAATCGCGAGATCGATATGAATTGACTCATCGCGCGGTGCAATATAGAAAATTGTCACCATGACAAACTGGCTCCCCGATCTTTCCTCCGGCTCTGGTCCGCTCTACCAGCGTCTTGCTGACAGCATTGAGTCAGATATCGACAAGGGCGTCATCGACGCCGGTGCAAAACTGCCCCCGCAGCGCGACCTCGCCTATGACATCGGCACGACCGTCGGCACCATCGGCAGGGCTTATCAGCTGCTGCGCGAGCGCGGTCTGGTGAGCGGCGAAGTCGGCCGCGGCACCTATGTGCTCGGCCAGCGCACCGCAGACCCGAAACCGGATTTGGAACTTGCTATCCAGGGCACGCGCCCCATCGACGCACCAAGCGGCAAGCTGCGCTTCGACAGCACCGCCGCGCCCGATGTCGGCCAGGGCGCGGTGATCGTCGACATGCTGGCACGCACCGCGCAGGAGCATCCGCACGACATTTCGAGCTATACGCGGGATTTTCCCGAACGCTGGTACGAAGCCGGAAGCCGCTGGCTGGCACGCAATGCCTTCCGCCCCTCGCTCGATTCGATCGTGCCGACGCTGGGCACCCATGCCGCGGTCATGGCGGCGATCGCAGCGCTGACCATGCCCGGCGACTACGTGGTCTTCGAGCATCTCACCTATTCGCAGATCGCGCGCAGCGCCGGGCTGATCGGCCGCCGCACGGCGCTGGTTTCGACTGACGAGGATGGCATCGACCCGGACGATTTCGAGCGCGTCTGCGCGCAGAAACATCCAAAGCTGATGTTCCTGATGCCGACCGCTAAGAACCCGACGCTTGTGACGCTGTCGGCGGAGCGGCGGCAGGCGATCGCCAGGATCGCGCGCGAGTACAATGTTGCGCTGATCGAGGACGATCTTTACGGCGAACTCACCGACGACCCGACACCGCTGCTGGCCGAATATGCGCCCGAGCGCACGATCGTCGCCGGCGGCCTGTCGAAGTCGGTCGCGGCGGGCGTGCGCGGCGGGTGGCTTTCCTGCCCGCCGGCCTACCGCCACCGCATCCGTGTCGCGCACAAGATGATGACCGGCGGCCTGCCCTTCCTGCTGGCCGAGGTCGGCACGCGGCTGGTGATGTCGGGGCAGGCGGGCGAGATCCGCAAGCGCTGCATTGGCGAAATCCAGGCGCGCCTCGCCATCGTGCGCGACGTGCTGGCGGGCTTTGATTTCAAGGCGCGGGACAACGTGCCCTTCGTCTGGCTGACCCTGCCGGACCCGTGGCTATCCGGCACCTTCAAGAACGCCTGCCTGGCGCAAGGCGTGCTCATCGACGACGAGGACGAGTTCAAGGCCGGCCGCTCCGAGCAGGTCTTTCACGGCGTGCGCTTTGGCGTGTCGCAGCCGCGGCAAAGCACGGATGTCGCCGGCGGCGTCGCCGTCATCCGCCGCCTGCTCGACGAAGGCCGCGCCGGCTACGACAGTTTTTCCTGATCAAGCTGGCGAGCTCTAGGCCCCGACCTCCGCCGGCAGGGGCAGTTTCCGGCTTTTTTCGTCATCCGATGGGGTGTATCACGCAAAAGCTTGCGATAAGAGGAGACTCAAAGAAACTCCCCTCTCCCACGGACAAAAATCGCCGCTCATGACCATTCCGAATTCCGTGCCGATCACTCCCGAGCTCGTCGCCGCGCATGGGCTGAAGCCCGACGAATACCAGCGCATCCTCGATCTGGTCGGGCGCGAGCCAAGCTTCACCGAGCTCGGCATCTTCTCGGCGATGTGGAACGAGCACTGCTCCTACAAATCCTCCAAGAAATGGCTGCGCACGCTGCCGACCAGCGGTCCGCAGGTCATCCAGGGTCCAGGCGAGAATGCCGGCGTGGTCGACATCGGCGACGGCGACTGTGTCGTCTTCAAGATGGAAAGCCACAATCACCCGTCCTACATCGAACCTTATCAGGGTGCGGCGACCGGCGTCGGCGGCATCCTGCGCGACGTCTTCACCATGGGCGCGCGGCCTGTAGCGGCGATGAACGCGCTGCGCTTCGGCGCGCCGGATCATCCCAAGACCCGGCACCTTGTCGCGGGCGTGGTTTCGGGCGTTGGCGGCTACGGCAATTCCTTCGGCGTGCCGACCGTTGGCGGCGAGGTCAATTTCGATGCGCGCTACAACGGCAACATTCTGGTCAACGCCTTCGCGGCGGGTCTTGCCAAAACCGACGCCATCTTCCTGTCCCAGGCCAAGGGGGTCGGCCTGCCAGTGGTCTATCTCGGCGCCAAGACCGGGCGCGACGGCGTCGGCGGCGCCACCATGGCCTCGGCCGAATTCGACGACAAGATCGAGGAGAAGCGCCCGACCGTGCAGGTCGGCGATCCCTTCACCGAAAAATGCCTGCTGGAGGCCTGCCTCGAGCTGATGGCGTCGGGCGCCGTCATCGCCATCCAGGACATGGGGGCGGCCGGCCTGACCTGCTCTGCCGTCGAGATGGGCGCCAAGGGCGACCTCGGTATCGAGCTCGATCTCGACAAGGTGCCGGTGCGCGAGGAGCGCATGAGCGCCTATGAGATGATGCTGTCGGAAAGCCAGGAGCGCATGCTGATGGTGCTGCGCCCGGAAAAGGAAGAGGAGGCCGAGGCGATCTTCCGCAAATGGGGGCTCGACTTCGCCATCGTCGGCAAGACCACCGACGACCTGCGCTTCCGCGTCATCCATCAGGGTGACGAGGTCGCCAATTTGCCGATCAAGGAACTGGGCGACCAGGCGCCGGAATATGACCGCCCTTGGGTCGAGGCGAAGAAGCCAGCGCCGCTTGCCGCAAACGACGCGCCGAAGGCCGATGTCGCCGACGCGCTGCTGAAAATGCTTGGCGGACCGGACCTCTCCTCGCGCCGCTGGGTGTGGGAGCAGTACGACACGCTGATCCAGGGCAATTCGCTGCAGCTTCCCGGCGGCGATGCCGGCGTGGTGCGCGTCGAAGGCCACCCTACCAAGGCGCTCGCCTTCTCCTCCGACGTCACGCCGCGCTACTGCGAGGCCGATCCCTACGAAGGCGGCAAGCAGGCCGTCGCCGAATGCTGGCGCAACCTGACGGCAACGGGCGCCCTGCCGCTTGCTGCCACCGACAACCTCAATTTCGGGAATCCGGAGCGGCCCGAGATCATGGGCCAGCTCGTGGGCGCCATCAAAGGCATCGGCGATGCCTGCCGCGCGCTCGGCTTCCCGATCGTCTCCGGCAATGTCTCGCTCTACAATGAAACCAATGGCCGCGGCATCCTGCCGACGCCGACCATCGGCGGCGTCGGCCTGATCGCCGACTGGTCGAAGATGGCGCGCATTGGCTTTGCCGCCGAGGGCCAGATGATCGTGCTGGTCGGCGCGCCGCCGAGTTGGGGAAGCCATCTCGGCCAGTCCGTCTATATGCGCGACATCCATGGCCGAGCCGACGGACCGCCGCCGCCGGTCGACCTCGCGCATGAGAAGCGCGTCGGCGACCATGTGCGCTCGCTGATTGCTTCCGGCATCGTGACCGCCGCGCATGATGTCTCGGACGGCGGCCTAGCGATAGCGCTAGCCGAGATGGCGATGGCCTCCGGCATCGGCGCCACCATCCCGGGCCTCACCGGCACCGACCCGATTCCGGTCTGGTTCGGCGAGGACCAGGGCCGCTATCTGCTGACGCTGTCGATCGACCCGCAAAGCGGCGAATGGGACAGGATCCGCGAGGAGCAGGGCAAGCTCGGCGTCTTCGCGCCTTGGATCGGCACCACCGGCGGGCATGAATTGAAACTGGGTGACGCACGACCGATCCCGGTCAGTGAATTGACCACCGCCCATGAGGGCTGGTTCCCGCGCTTCATGGATCAGGCCAGTTGACGAGGCTGACCGCCAGGGCGCTGGTTGCAGTCGTTTTCTGGCCGTCTTTGTTTTTCTTCTGGTTTCTCGGGCCGTTCGTGCTTTTCCTGCTGTCGACGACCTCGAGCGAGGTCTGCCCGCGGCTGGAAACCCGCGCCGAGTTCCTGGCGGCGGCGAACGGCACGCTGCCGATGCTTATCATGCAGACCCTGATCTACGCGGTTCCGGTCGTCTGCCTCGTGCTGTGGAACAGGCTTTCTCCTGAGCCGGCGCAGGCAAGGCATATCGCGATCTGCATCAAGCTCTTCGCCGTCGCAGCGGTGATCGGGGCGGTTTGGGACTATGGCTCGTCCTTGATCTGCGACGGCTACGGCCAGGCCTTCTTCTCAACCGCATGGCGGATGACGAGCTATCTTCCCATCTTCAGCCTGTTGGTCAACATCCCGCTCTACGTGCTGGTCTTCAGCCTCGGCCGCGCTTATTCGACGCGCGATGACGTCACCGAAGACGGCGTGATTCATCCGAGCCGGGACAATTCCTAGGCTTCATCATCCGACGGAACGGCTTCAACCCGGACCGGAAAGGCTTTAGGCTCACCCGAGTCACATACGTAGCGTGCCCGTTTGAAACAGGATTTTGCCATGGCAATGGATGCCCACGACATCGAAAAGCTGATCAAGGAAGGCATCCCGGACGCCAAGGTGACGATCCGCGACCTGGCCGGCGACGGCGACCATTACGCGGCCGAGGTCGTTGCGGAGAGTTTCCGGGGCAAAAGCCGCGTGCAGCAGCACCAGATGGTCTATGATGCGCTGAAGGGCAAGATGGGCGGCGTGCTGCATGCTCTGGCGCTGCAGACCAGCGTCCCGGACTGAGCGCTGCCGGCCGTCAGGCCTTGGCCCAAATCACGTTATCCCTTGCGCCATTCAAGTAGCGTCACGGCTAACGTCTTGTTTCAGCCACCCTATGGGTTTATTTGAAGGACATGCTTCGAGCCTGACTCCCACAGGCATGAAAGGATTGTCCATGACCGGCATCAGCGACTACATCGACAATGAAGTGAAGAGCAACGACGTCGTGCTCTTCATGAAGGGCACGCCCGGCTTCCCGCAATGCGGGTTCTCTGGCCAGGTGGTGCAGATCCTCGACTACATCGGGGCCGACTACAAAGGCGTCAACGTGCTCGACTCGGCCGAATTGCGGCAGGGCATCAAGGATTATTCGAACTGGCCGACCATCCCGCAGCTCTACGTGAAGGGTGAATTCGTCGGCGGTTGCGACATCGTGCGCGAGATGTTCCAGGCCGGCGAGTTGCAGGACTTCCTCGTCGAAAAGGGCGTCAGCGTCAAAGGCGCCGCCTGATCGGATTGCGTCGGCGACCGGCCGGCGGACACTCGCTTCCGGGGCCGCCCCCACCTCGGCATTGTAGTTCTCGGATCTGAGAACGAGACGAATGGATGCGCCGGTAATCCGGCGCATGTTCGTTTGAAGAATCGGATTTCGCGGTGGACAAGCAGGCAGCAGCGCAGCAATCGGCAACAAGCTTGCCCATTCTGCGCTGGGAATTCATTGCGCTCTGCGCGGCGCTCATGGCGCTCAATTCCTTGGCCATCGACATCATGCTGCCGGCGCTGCAGCAGATCGGCGCCTCGCTCGGCGTCGAGAGCGAGAACCACCGCCAATATGTCATCACCGCCTATATGCTCGGCTTCGGCGGCGGACAGCTTTTGTTCGGGCCCATTTCGGATCGCTTCGGACGCCGCGCGCCACTGGTCATTGGCCTTGTCGTCTATGTGGCTGCGGCTGCCGCCGCCATAGCTCCCAGTTTCGCCCTGTTGCTGACCTGCCGTCTGATCCAGGGCATCGGCGCGGCCGCAACCCGCGTCATCGCCGTCTCGATCGTGCGCGACACGTTCGAAGGCCGGCGTATGGCCGAGGTGATGTCGCTGATCTTCATGGTGTTCATGGCCATCCCGGTCATCGCGCCCGGCATCGGTCAGTTCGTCATGCTGTTCGCCAGTTGGCACTGGATTTTCGTGACCATGGCCGTCGGCGCGTTGATCGTTTCGACCTGGGCTCTGCTGCGCCTGCCCGAGACGCTGCATCCCGAATATCGCCGCCCGCTCACGGTAGCGTCCGTACTCGGCGGCTTCCGCATCGTGCTCACCAACCGGCTCACGCTTTGCTACGCCTTTGCCAGCACGTTCATCTTCGCCGCCATGTTCGGCTTCATCAGTTCGGCGCAGCAGATCTACATCGACATATTCCATGTCGGCGAATTGTTCCCGCTGATCTTTGCCGGCGTCGCCGGCGTGCTTGCCTTCTCCAACTATCTCAATTCGCGGCTGGTCGGACAGATCGGCATGCGCCGCCTGTCGCAGGGCGCGCTGCTTATCTTCCTGTGCATCAGTCTTGCCTGGCTGGTGGTCTCGCTGGAGATGCAGATGCCGCTCTGGCTCTTCGTCACCTTTTTTGCCGGCGCGATGCTGCCATTCGGCGGACTGGGCGCGAATTTCAACGCCCTGGCCATGGAACCGCTCGGCGAGCTCGCCGGGACGGCGGCATCCATTCTTGGCTTCATGCAGACGTTTCTCGGTGCCCTGATCGGAGCGGCGATCGGCCAGGCCTATAATGGCACGGTCACGCCTTTGGCCGCAGGTTTCTGTAGCGTCTCGGTCGCGGCTTTGCTGATGATCCTGATCGCCGAGCGGGGCAGGATGTTCCAGCCCCACAATCCCCCCGTTTCGGGGCACGTCACAGATCTGCACTAGATTGCTGCGGCCGGCAGGCCTGCCGGCCCTGGCCAAGCGCAGGATTTGGTCCTACTCGGCCCAGAGCTCGCGCCGCAACTCGTCCCAGCTTTGCTTGTCCGGCGCAACCAGCAGGCCGCCATCGACATGCGAGGGCAGGTAGGCGCTGCCGTCGACGCGCGCGACATGGCCGCCGGCTTCCTGATGGATCAGCGCGCCCGCCAGATGATCCCAGGGCATCAGCTTGTTGTAGAGCACGAAATGGGCGTGGCCGCTGGCCAGAAGCCGGTATTCATGCGCCGCGCAGCGATAGGCGAATTGCGACAGCGTCTTGGTTTGGTTGCGGGCGAGCCGCGAGCGTTCAGGCTCTTGGAGAAACTGCCACGAAACGGCGCCGGTCATCTGCGACATCGGCACCGGTGCCGCGACGCGAACCTTCTCCAGCGCGCCATGCGCGTGGCGGATATGGCTGCCGGCGCCCTTGGTCCCGATCAGCCAGTCTTTGCCGACCGGGTCATGGATGATGCCGGCGACGGTCTCGCCATTGACGACGACGCCGGCCATGACACCGAACAGCGGCACGCCGGAAGCGAAATTGAAAGTGCCGTCGACCGGATCGATGACGAAGGCAAGCGCGGCATCGCCAAGTCCCGACAGCAGCGCCGGATTGTCGGAGCAGGCTTCCTCGCCGACCACCATGGCGTCCGGATAGCGCTCGAGCAGCCGGGCGGTGATCAGCCTTTCGGCGTTGACGTCCGCCTCGGTGACGAGGTCGGCGGCGGACGTCTTCTGGCGGACGTCGCCCTCGCCCAGCCGGCGGAAGCGCGGCATGATTTCGGCGTTCGCCGCGTCGGCGAGGAGCTCGGCCAGCCAGTCGATCGCATTATCGTCAAATCGCATCGGAAATGTCTTGTCCTGGGTTCGTGCTAGAGCATGATGCCGAAAAGTGTGAAGCGGTTTCGGACGACATCATGCTCTACTTCTTTGATTTAGAGCCGGATTCAGATTTCAGGTCGAACAGACCTGAATCATCCGGCTCTAGCCCCGCGAAGTCGAACAGCTTCCTGTCCAGGAGATGCGAGGGCCTTACATTGGTCATGGCGCGGATCATCGTGTCCTTGCGGCCCGGCATGCGCCTCTCGATGTCGTCGAGCATCGCCTTCATGGCGTTGCGCTGCAGCCCTTCCTGGCTGCCGCACAGGTCACACGGGATGATCGGGAATTTCATCGCGTTGGCGAATTTCTCGAGGTCGGCCTCAGCACTATAGGCGAGCGGCCGCAGCACCATGACGTCGCCTTCGTCATTGAGGAGCTTGGGCGGCATGGCGGCGAGACGCCCGCCATGGAACAGGTTCATGAAGAAGGTTTCGAGTATGTCCTCGCGGTGATGGCCAAGCACCAGCGCCGAACACCCCTCCTCGCGCGCGATCCGATAGAGATGGCCGCGCCGCAGCCGCGAGCAGAGCGAGCAATAGGTGCTGCCCTCGGGCAGCTTGTCGGTCACCACCGAATAGGTGTCCTGGTATTCGATGCGGTGGGCGATGCCGTTGGCGTTGAGAAAGTCGGGCAGGATGTGCTTCGGAAAATTCGGCTGGCCCTGGTCGAGATTGCAGGCGAGCAGATCGACCGGCAGCAGGCCGCGCCATTTGAGGTCGAGCAAAAGCGCCAGCAGGCCGTAGGAATCCTTACCGCCCGACAGCGCCACCAGCCAGCGTTCGCCCGGCTTCACCATGGCGAAATCTTCGATAGCCTGGCGGGTAAGTCTCAACAGCCGCTTGCGCAGCTTGTTGAACTCGACCGAGGACGGCACGTCACGAAACAGCGGGTGGAACCCGCCATCGGCCTCGTCGTCGATCGCCTCGAGGGATTTGACATCTGGCAGCATATTCATGGCGCCGGCTCCGCGTTGTCAGCGCCCGGCTTTAGAGCATTTTGCAGCCGAGTGAAATCACATGGCATCGCATAAATGCGGCCAAAGTGAATAGCCCTGACCGCCAAAGAAAAGGCCGCCTCGAGAGGCGGCCTTGGATGCTGCGGCTGATCGATGTCGATCAGCGCGAGTAGAATTCGACGACCAGGTTCGGTTCCATCTGTACCGCGAACGGAACGTCCGACAGGCCGGGTACGCGAGCGAAGGTCGCGGTCATCTTGTTGTGGTCGGCTTCGATATAGTCCGGCACGTCGCGCTCGGCGAGGCCCACCGATTCCAGCACGATGACGAGCTGCTTCGACTTCTCGCGCACCTCGATGACGTCGCCCGGCTTGCAGCGATACGAACCGATGTTGGTGCGCTTACCGTTGACGTTGACATGGCCGTGGTTGACGAACTGACGGGCGGCGAAGATGGTCGGCACGAACTTGGCGCGATAGACGATCGCGTCGAGGCGCGACTCCAGCAGGCCGATCAGGTTCTCGGAGGTGTCGCCCTTGCGGCGGTTGGCCTCTTCATAGACCTTGCGGAACTGCTTTTCCGAAACGTCGCCATAGTGACCCTTCAGCTTCTGCTTGGCGCGCAGCTGCAGGCCGAAGTCGGAAAGCTTGCCCTTGCGGCGCTGGCCGTGCTGGCCGGGGCCGTATTCACGCTTGTTGACCGGGGACTTCGGGCGGCCCCAGATGTTTTCGCCGAGACGGCGGTCGATCTTGTATTTCGCGGATTCGCGCTTGCTCATCGCATTCCCTTTCAAAACAATATACCCGGAACCCCATGGCTCCGGGCGAAGGAAACGCGCCCTCCTCTGGCCTCCGTTTTCGAGACCTGACAGGGTTTCCCACGCACAGCGACGAAAACCCACGGGACACGTCAAAAGAAACCACCGGGCGTCGCCACCCGGTGTTGGTGGCCTGTTAAACACAGATTTAACCGCTGTCAAGCTTGCGGCTGGCGGCGCCGACGGCAACCCGATATCATCTTAGCGTTGCATGCGGTGCCGGGTGTGGCGGAAAGTTGCACGCCGGCGGTATGGGGGCGGATGCGGCGTCTTCGGACGCGAACGCCCGCACGTGATGAAGTGACTGGAGCAGAGGAGTCCGAATTCCATGAAGAAGTTCTTCCTTACCCTGACGGGAGCCGCCGTGTTAGCCGGATCGATGGCGGTCGTGACGCCGGAACCGGCCATGGCCAGGCACTGGCATGGCCACAAGCAGGTGTGCCGCGTCGTTGTGAAGAAAAAAGTGGTCTGGCGCCACGGCCATCGCCATGTCGTGCGCTACAAGACGCGGCATTGCTGGTGGCGCCGCTAGCTGACCGCTTGGGCTAATCCAGACGAAGCCCGCGGACAGCTCCGCGGCTTTTTGCATCCGATCTCGCGATTTATGACTTCTTGCCGGGCAGGCTCTGGCGCTTGGTCTCGGCGAACTCCTCGAGCTGCTTCTCGCTCATCGATTCATACATTTCGCGCGACGCGCCTTTGAGTTCGCTCTTCTTCGTCTCGCCGCGCTTGGCGGAAAGCGCTGCGCCGGCGGCCTTTTGCTGGGCTTGCGATTTGGCGGGCATGGCGGTTTCTCCTTCGCTGCGGGAGAAACGCCGCGCTTCGGCAGCAGTTCCGGCCTGGGCGGCTAGGTATTTCGTAAGCTTGCGGCAGCGGCGATCTTTAGCGACAGCCTTTCCGCGTCCGGATCGCCAGTGTAGGACGGCGGCATGAAATCGCTGACCGATCCCTCCCAGGCACTCTCCACCGGCCTCGCGAAAATCCGCACCGAGTTCCACGTGCCGGATGGATTTCCGCCGGAGGTGGTGGCTGCGGCGCAGGCGGCTGCCAAGCGTGTGCCCGACCAGCATGCCGATCGCACCGCGGTGCCTTTCGTCACGCTCGATCCGGCGAGCTCGACCGATCTCGACCAGGCCTTCTCGATCGAGGCCAGCGGCGGCGATCTTCTCTTGCATTACGCCATTGCCGACGTGGCCTGGTTCGCCGGGGATGGCGACGCGGTGGATCTCGAAGCCTGGAACCGGGGCGAGACGCTTTATTTGCCGGACGGCAAGGCCGGGCTCTACCCGCCGCTGCTTGCCGAGGCTGCGGCGAGCCTGTTGCCCGATGGACCGCGTCCCGCAGTCATCTTCACGGTCCGGGTTGCCGGAGACGGTGCGGTGAAATTGGATGGCGCGGAGCGCGCCGTCATCCAAAGCCGCGCCAAGCTCGCCTATGACAGCGTCAAAGCTTCGGATGTTCCCGCCGGCTTCGCGGAACTGGCGCGGCGCATAGCGGCTAACGAACAGCGCCGCGGCGCTTCGCGCGTCGATCCGCCAGAGCAGGAGGTGCAGAGGCTCGCCGACGGCACGTTCCGGCTTTCGTTCAGGCCGCTGCTGCAATCCGAGCAGGATAACGCCGCGCTTTCGTTGGCCGCCAATATGGCGATCGCCGATGCCATGCTGGCACACAAGACCGGATTGTTCCGGGTGATGTCGGGGCCGGATGCTTCCAAGGTGCAACGGCTGCGCAACGCGGCACAGGCGCTCGGCCTGTCCTGGCCGGCCTCCACCAGCCTGCGCGACTATCAGCGCACGCTCGATCCGGCCGATCCGAAACAGGCAGCGCTGATGCTGGAAATCCGCCGCGCGGGCAACGGCGCGTCCTACCAGCCCTATCAGGAGGGCGTCGTGCCCTGGCATGAGGCGATGGCCGCGACCTACGCGCATGCCACCGCGCCGCTCAGGCGGCTGGCCGACCGCTACGTCGTGCGCTGCGCGCTGGCAATCGCCAACGGCGAGCCCGTGCCGCAGGCGGTCGCCGACGCCTTTGCCAGATTGCCGAAGGTGATGGGGCGTGCGGATGCCCGCGCGTCGCAGATCAATCATGCTGCCATCGACCTTGCCGAGGCCGCAATGCTCAAGGGACGTGAGGGCGAGACGTTCAAGGCCGTCGTCACCGACTTCGTCGATCATGGCGTGCGCGTGCAGCTTGCCGATATGCCTGTCGTCGCCAATGTAAGGGCCTCCGGGTTCAGGCAGGGAGACAGCCTGATGCTAAAGCTGGTCTCGGCTGACCCGGATCAGCGCAGCATCGTCTTCGAGCCCGCCACCCCGGCTTGAGCACTAAGGTGCGGTCAATCCAAAGCCCTGGATCAGCCGCCTCGTGGCGAAATCCACCTTGCCCGAGGTGAAGACGGCAAGATCGGGCTCGCTGTCGCCGGATTTTTCTCCGACGAGGTCGAGCAGCGACATGGCGCGCCGCGCGATCGCTTCGGCAGGATCGATCCAGTCGACCGGCCAGGGTGCGGTCTTGCGCATGCGGTTGGCGAGAAACGGATAATGCGTGCAGGCGAGCACGACGATATCGGTGCGGTTGCCGTCGCGCTCGATGAAGCAGGGCGCGATTTCGGCGCGCACGGCTTCCTCATCGACGAAACCCTGGCGCATATAGATTTCGGCCAGCCCCGCCAGCCGGTCGCTGCCGACCAGGCGCACATGGCATTTCTGCGCCCATTTGCTGATCAGGTCGCGCGTGTACTGGCGCTTCACCGTGCCGGGCGTCGCCAGCACCGACACCAGGCCGGAGCGGGTGCGTTCGGCCGCTGGCTTGATTGCCGGCACCGTGCCGACGAAAGGATGGCCGGGGAATGTCTCGCGCAGCGCCTCGATCACCAGCGTCGAAGCTGTATTGCAGGCGATCACCGAAATCGCCGGCTGGAGGCGGTCGAGCAATTTGCCGAACAGTGCAAGGATGTGTTCCTTGAGCGCCGGCTCTTCCCAGGCGCCGTAAGGAAAAGCCGCGTCGTCGGCGACATAGACGAAGCGGCGGTCGGGCATGAGCACACGCGCTTCGCGCAACACGGTCAGCCCGCCGACGCCGGAATCGAACATCAGGATCGGGCGCTGGCTTGATCGATCGCTCATTGTCATCCGGTCACAGAGCAATTCCAGGAAAGTGTGAAACGGTTTTCCGTCCGGAGTTGCGTCAAAACAAAGAGAAGCATCCGATCCGTGATTGGATCGACACCGCTTCTATCGCGAATGATCATGGTCTTGAAGAGGCGAATGCGAGCAGCTTTTTCGCAGTCGATAGAGCATGACGCCGAAAAGCGTGAAGCAGCTTTCGCACGACATCATGCTCTATCTTTAGGAATGATTCATATCCCGCGCTTGCCGAAGTCGGCGGGGCGCGGCCTGCCGAATGGCTGCGGCGCGGGCGGGATGCGTGCGGCTGAAGCGGCAACCGCCGCGCGTGGAGCGGCCGGCACGGCGGTGCGTGCAGTGCGTGTCGATGCCGGAAGCGGGCCATCGAACTCAAAAAACATCGGTCAATTCATCGATGTTGCTTCCGGCGACGGGTTTCGCCCACAGGATCGTGCACCAGAGGCCGAATATCGAAAGTGCAAGCAGGTTCAGTCCGCCGGGAATGCTTTCGGGATCGTCGAATTTGACGACCAGCAGCACGCCTGCCTGCAAAAGGGCGTAGACGGCGGAAAGGACGATGTACGCCCACAGGATCCAGCGACGCCCCGTTGGCGTCGCGGGTGCGCCGCGAGGCGATGTTGCCGCGCGGCGCGACAAAGATGAGCGAGGCGACGAGGACGGCGCCCGCCATGCCCTGCCGCGCCGGACCGGGCCCCGAATTGATCAGCCCTTCGAAACCGATCGTGCTGACAATGCAGACAACGATCACCACGGTTTCGGCGACGGCAAGACCGATGCTCACAGCTTATCGATTTTAACTTTCTTCGTCTTTGACGCGACCGCGCGCGCCGGCCGGCAATCGTCTTGGATCATCCCCGGGCGAGCCGTCGCCGCGCGGCATGGCCGGCGAGAACCGGTCGAGCGAGGAGATGATGCCGCGCAGAACCTTGAGCTCGGGTTCGGCGAACCCCGCGCGCGTCAGCACGGCGCGCAGATTGTCGACCATCTTCGGTTTCTTTTCCTCAGGGCGGAAATAACCGCGCGCTTCCAACGCGTTCTCAAGATAGGCGAACAGGCTGTGCAGTTGGTCCTTGGTGGCCGGCACCAGCTCCGGTCCGGAGAAGTTGGTCTGCGTCTCGTCGGCGAGGCCGGACTTCATCCATTCATAGGACATGAGCAGCACCGCCTGGGCGATGTTGAGCGAGGAAAAGCCGGGATCGACCGGAAAGGTGACGATCTCGTCGGCGAGCCCGACCTCGTCATTGTAAAGGCCGAAGCGCTCGCGGCCGAACAGGATACCGGTGCGCAGCCCGGCCTCGCTGCGCGCCCTGAGCGCCCTGCCCGCTTCAACAGGCCCGCGCACCGGCTTGAAGCCGTCGCGCTCGCGCGCGGTCGTGGCGAAGACGAAGTTCAGGTTGGCGACCGCCGAGGGCAGATCGTCGAAGACCCTGGTGGCGTCGATGACGTGGTCGGCGCGGCTGGCCGCCGCGCGCGCCTTCTCGCTCGGCCAGCCGTCGCGCGGGTTGACCAGCCTGAGCTCGGACAAGCCGAAATTCGCCATGGCCCGCGCGACCATGCCGATGTTCTCGCCGAGCTGCGGCTCGACCAGGATAATCGCCGGTCCGGCGGAGGCGGTCTTGGTTGTGTCTTCTATGGCTGGCATGGCTATTGGTAACCGGGGTTTGCGGCGTTTCGGCGTCCCTGCCACATCCGGACCGGAAAATGAAGCATTCACAACAGCGGCGCCCGTCCGCCCCGGCGCGGATCGCGGTTTGCGCGCTGAAAAAGCCTTTGATATACGCTCCGCATCCCCGGCCGAAACCATGCGGGCAAGGCCGTCCAGATCCCCCAGCAACGAGGCATTCTTTCCATGGCGAAGATCAAGGTGGCGAACCCGGTCGTCGAGCTCGACGGCGACGAGATGACCCGCATCATCTGGCAGTTCATCAAGGACAAGCTGATCCACCCTTATCTCGACCTGAAGCTTGAATATTACGACCTCGGCATCGAGCACCGCGACGCCACCAACGACCAAGTGACGGTCGATTCGGCCAACGCCATCAAGAAATGGGGCGTCGGCGTGAAATGCGCGACGATCACCCCCGACGAGGCGCGCGTCGAGGAGTTCAAGCTGAAGAAGATGTGGAAGTCGCCCAACGGCACCATCCGCAACATCCTCGGCGGCACCATCTTCCGCGAGCCGATCATCATGAAGAACGTGCCGCGCCTGGTGCCGGGCTGGACCAAGCCGATCGTCGTCGGCCGTCATGCCTTCGGCGACCAGTACCGCGCCACCGACTTCCGCTTCCCCGGCAAGGGCAAGCTGACGATCAAGTTCGTCGGCGAGGACGGCCAGGTGATCGAGCACGACGTCTATGATGCTCCCGGCGCCGGCGTGGCCATGGCCATGTACAATCTCGACGAGTCGATCCGCGAGTTTGCCCGCGCCTCGTTGAACTACGGCCTGCTGCGCAACTTCCCGGTCTATCTGTCGACCAAGAACACCATCCTTAAGGCTTATGACGGCCGCTTCAAGGACATCTTCCAGGAGGTCTACGAGAAGGAATTCGAGGCCGAGTTCAAGGCAAGGAAACTCTGGTACGAGCATCGCCTGATCGACGACATGGTCGCTTCCAGCCTGAAATGGTCGGGCGGCTATGTCTGGGCCTGCAAGAACTATGATGGCGATGTGCAGTCCGACACCGTGGCGCAAGGCTTCGGCTCGCTCGGCTTGATGACTTCGGTGCTGATGACGCCGGACGGCAAGACGGTGGAAGCGGAGGCCGCGCACGGCACCGTGACCCGCCATTACCGCCAGCATCAGAAGGGCGAGGAAACCTCGACCAATTCGATCGCCTCGATCTTCGCCTGGACGCGCGGCCTCGCCCACCGCGCCAAGCTCGACGACAATGCCGAGCTGAAGCGCTTCGCCGAGACGCTGGAAAAGGTCTGCATCCAAACCGTCGAGAGCGGTTTCATGACCAAGGACCTGTCGCTGCTGATCGGCCCCGACCAGCCCTGGCTCTCGACCACCGGCTTCCTCGACAAGATCGACGAGAATTTGCAGAAGGCGATGGGGTGAGGAGCGGTGCGCGAAGCGCATGAAAAGCCCCGAAATGGGCTTTTCATGCGACGAACGCCCGGAGCCATTGCGGAGGGCCGGGCCTGATGGCCAAACCAACTCTCTACGGCGCGGATTACAGCGTCTATGTGCGCATCGCGCGGATGACGTTGGAGGAAAAGGGCGTCGGCTATGAGCTGGTGCCGCTGGACATCTTCGCCGCCGAAGGCATTCCGGCCTGGTATCTGGACCACCACCCTTTCAGCCGCATCCCGGCTTTCGAGCATGCCGGTTTTCGTCTGTTCGAGACAGGCGCCATCGCGCGCTATGTGGACGAGGCCTTCGACGGTCCCGCGCTACAGCCGGCCGACGCGCGCGGCCGCGCCAGGATGAGCCAGATCACCGGCATGCTCGACGCCTATGGCTATCGCGCCATGGTCTGGGATGTGGCCGTGGAGCGGCTGGAGAAGGCGGCACCGGATGAGGCGCTGATTGCCAGCGGGCTCCGCCAAGCTGAGACGGTGCTCAAGGTGCTGACATCGCTGAAGGCAAGAGGAACTTGGCTGCTTGGCGAGCAACTGACGCTGGCCGATCTGCATGCCGGGCCGATCATCGCCTATTTCCTCAAGGTCGCGGAAGGACGCGATCTGTTGGCGCGGTTTGCGGATATGCGCGATTGGTATGCGCGGATAGCCGGACGGCCGAGCTTCGCGCGGACGGAAAAGGTCGCGTAAATCGCTCAGCGTCGGCGCCGCCCCTCATTGCCCTGCCGGGCATTTCTGCCCGTAAACGGGGAGAAAGAAGCAGTTGCGACGCTGGCGATTGGCGAAAGCCTATGTGACAGCGCCCTTCTCCCCATTCAACGGGGAGAAGATGCCGGCAGGCAGATGAGGGGCAGCGCGGCCTGCGGAGAATGGGAACCGGCCTGAGCTACAGCCGATCGCCCCGACCGTCACGCCGCCTCCAGCGCCGCCTTCACCGCCGCGATCGCATCATTGGCCCTGGAGGCGTCCGGGCCACCGGCCTGCGCCATGTCGGGACGCCCGCCGCCGCCCTGGCCGCCAAGCGCGGCGGACGCGACGCGCACGAGATCGACGGCGCTGAAGCGGCCGGTCAAATCGTCGGTGACGCCGACGACCACGCTCGCCTTGTTGTCCTCGCCGGCGCCGACAAAGACGACCACGCCGGAGCCGAGCGTCTTCTTGCCGGCATCCGCCAGCGGCTTCAGGTCCTTCGGCGCGACACCGCTGACTGCTTTGCCAAGGAAGCCGACGCCGGCGACCGTCTCGTTGGCGGCCGGGGCATCTGCAACGGCCGAACCGCTGCCCAGCGCCAGCTTCTTGCGCGCCTCGGTAAGCTCCTTTTCGAGCTTCTTGCGCTCTTCGAGCAGCGCCTCGACGCGTGATGGCACATCGGCCGGCGAGATCTTCAGGGTCGCCGCCGCGGCTTTCAGCCGCTTGTCCTGCTCGTCGAGGTGCTTGCGCGCCGCCTCGCCGGTCAGCGCCTCGATACGGCGCACGCCGGCCGCCACCGCGCTGTCCGACAGGATACGCACCAGGCCGATATCGCCGGTCGATTTCACATGGGTGCCGCCGCAGAGTTCGACCGAATAGGGACGATTGGCCTTGGCACCATGCAGGCCGGTGCCCATCGACACGACGCGCACCTCGTCGCCATATTTCTCGCCGAACAGCGCCATGGCGCCCTCGGCGATGGCGTCGTCGACCGACATCAGCCGCGTCGTCACTGGGCTGTTCTGGACGACGATCTCGTTGGCCATGCGCTCGACCTCTTCGAGTTCGTCCGCCGAGATCGGCTTGTTGTGCGAGATGTCGAAGCGCAGCCGGTCCGGCGCCACCAGCGAGCCCTTCTGCGCGACGTGGGTTCCCAGCACCTCGCGCAACGCCTCGTGGATGAGATGCGTCGCGGAATGGTTGGCGCGCAGCTTCGAGCGGCGGGCGTGGTCGACCTTGAGCTCGACAGCCACACCCGTCTTGACCGTGCCTTTGGCCACCTTGCCCAGATGCACGAACAGGCCGTCGGCCTTCTTCTGCGTGTCGGAAATCTCGATCGAGAAGCCCTCGCCGGAGATCACGCCGGTGTCGCCCATCTGGCCGCCGGATTCGCCGTAGAACGGCGTCTGGTTGACGACCACGGCGACCGCGTCGCCCTGCGACGCGCTATCGATTGCTTTGCCGTCCTTGACCAGCGCCTCGACGATGCCTTCGGCCTGCTCGGTCTCATAGCCGAGGAATTCGGTCGCGCCGGTGTTTTCACGCACGGAGAACCAGACGGTCTCGGTCGCGGCCTCGCCCGAGCCGGCCCAATGCGCGCGCGCCTCGGCCTTCTGCCGCTCCATCGCGTCGGTGAAGCCGGCGATATCGACCGAGATGCTGCGCTGGCGCAGCGCGTCCTGCGTCAGATCGAGCGGGAAGCCATAGGTATCGTAGAGCTTGAAGGCCGTCTCGCCGTCCAGCATGTCGCCGGCTTTGAGCGTCTCGGTCGCTTCCGACAGCAGGCCGAGGCCGCGCACCAGCGTCTTGCGGAAGCGTGTTTCCTCGAGTTTCAGCGTCTCGGTGATCAGCGCCTCGCCGCGCACCAGCTCGGGATAGGCCTGGCCCATCTCGCGCACCAGCGCCGGCACCAGCTGCCACATCAGCGGATCCTTGGCGCCAAGCAGCTGCGCATGGCGCATGGCACGACGCATGATGCGGCGCAGCACATAGCCGCGGCCTTCGTTGGACGGCAGCACGCCATCGGCGACCAGGAAGGAGGACGAGCGCAGGTGATCGGCGATCACGCGGTAGGACGCCACGTTCTCCTGGTTCGGACCCTGACCGAGCGCCGAGGACGCCACATCGATCAGATGCTTGAAAAGGTCGGTCTCGAAGACGCTCTCGACCCCTTGCAGGATGGAGGCCATGCGCTCCAGGCCCATGCCGGTGTCGATGGAGGGACGCGGCAGGTCGATGCGCTCTTCCTTCGTCACCTGCTCATACTGCATGAACACCAGGTTCCAGAATTCCAGGAACCGGTCGCCGTCCTCTTCCGGGCTGCCGGGCGGGCCGCCCCAGATATGCTCGCCGCGGTCGATGAAGATTTCCGAGCACGGCCCGCAGGGACCGGTGTCGCCCATCGCCCAGAAATTGTCGGAGGTCGGGATGCGGATTATGCGGTCGTCGGAGAAGCCGGCGATCTTCTTCCAGTAACCCGCCGCCTCGTCGTCGGTGTGATAGACGGTGACCAAGAGCTTGTCTTTCGGCAGACCGAATTCCTTGGTGATCAGGTTCCAGGCAAGCTCGATCGCACGCTCCTTGAAATAGTCGCCGAACGAGAAATTGCCGAGCATCTCGAAGAAGGTGAGATGGCGCGCGGTGTAGCCGACATTATCGAGATCGTTGTGCTTGCCGCCGGCGCGCACGCTCTTCTGTGCGGTCGCGGCGCGCGAATAGGGACGCTTCTCCAGGCCGGTGAACACGTTCTTGAACTGCACCATGCCAGCGTTGGTGAACATCAGCGTCGGATCGTTGCGCGGCACCAGCGGGCTTGAGGCGACGATCTCGTGGCCCTCCTTGCGGAAGTAGTCGAGGAATGTCGCCCGGATGTCGTTCACGCCACTCATTGCGTACTGCCTTTTCGCGAGAACCGCCGGCGTTGCCGGCGGCTGATGGGCTTTTGTTTCAGAAGATAGATGGGCCTTTTAGCGATAGCTCCTCACCCTGTCCAGAAACACGGAATTAATGCATGTCGCCCGGAAGTGCGCAGCGGTTCTGGCACAACGACATGTATCAAAACGAAGACCTAAAGCGCGTCACCTGGACCCGTTTCAGCGCGACGCGCTTTGGGCCAATCTTCGTAGGAGCGGCGCCTCAGCACCGCCCGCAAAACGCAAAACCGCCGGCACGAAGGCCGGCGGTTCGGGTACGCAGTACTCAAGAACTCGACTACATAAGCACAAACCGATAAACCAGGATTGTGGCCGAACTCCGGCTGAGCGACGAATTGCTTTCGCTCAATCCCGAACAGGAAACCGCCGCGCGGCCTTCCTGGACGAACCGGCCCTATATGGCGCCGGCTTCGTCCTCGAAACCGTCGTCCCCGCCTTCGGAGCCGCCATTCTCGAGGAATTTCTCGGCGATCAGCCCGGCATTCTGCCTGAGCGCCATCTCGATCTCGCGCGCCGTGTCGGGATTGTCGCGCAGGAACAGCTTGGCGTTCTCGCGACCCTGGCCGAGACGTTGCGAATTATAGGAGAACCAGGCGCCCGACTTCTCGACCACGCCCGCCTTGACCCCGAGATCGACGAGCTCGCCGGTCTTGGACACGCCCTCGCCATACATGATGTCGAACTCCACCACCTTGAAGGGCGGCGCCAGCTTGTTCTTGACCACCTTGACGCGGGTCTGGTTGCCGACGACCTCGTCGCGGTCCTTGACCGAGCCGATGCGGCGGATGTCGAGGCGCACCGAGGCGTAGAATTTCAGCGCGTTGCCACCCGTGGTCGTCTCGGGCGAGCCGAACATGACGCCGATCTTCATGCGGATCTGGTTGATGAAGATGACCATGGTGTTGGAGCGCGAGATCGAGGCGGTCAGCTTGCGCAGCGCCTGGCTCATCAAACGAGCCTGGAGACCGGGCAGCGCATCGCCCATCTCGCCTTCGATTTCTGCGCGCGGCGTCAGCGCCGCAACGGAGTCGACGACCAGAACGTCGATCGCGCCCGAACGCACCAGCGTGTCGCAGATTTCCAGCGCCTGCTCGCCTGTATCGGGCTGAGAGATCAGGAGGTTTTCCAGGTCGACGCCGAGCTTGCGGGCATAGACCGGATCGAGCGCGTGCTCGGCATCGACGAAGGCGCAGATGCCGCCCTTCTTCTGGGCTTCCGCCACGGTGTGCAGCGCCAGCGTCGTCTTGCCCGAGCTTTCCGGCCCGTAGATTTCGATGATGCGGCCGCGCGGCAGGCCGCCGACGCCGAGCGCGATGTCGAGCCCGAGCGACCCGGTCGGCACGGTTTCGATCTCGACCACCTGCTCGTTGGCGCCGAGCCGCATGATCGAGCCCTTGCCGAAAGCGCGCTCGATTTGCGACAGCGCCGCATCCAGAGCCTTTGATTTGTCCACTGCCTTATCCTCTACAAGCCGCAAAGTATTCTGAGCCATGATACATCACCCCTAGGTCATCAATGAAGGCCGGACAATCCGTGATCCCTGCTCTTTTGTACCTTTTTTGTTCTCATTTGGCAAGGGGTGACAAATATCTGAAAAACAAAC
This sequence comes from Mesorhizobium sp. CA4, assembly GCF_020165075.1. NCBI lineage: Bacteria > Pseudomonadati > Pseudomonadota > Alphaproteobacteria > Hyphomicrobiales > Phyllobacteriaceae > Mesorhizobium > Mesorhizobium sp. CA4. The sequence goes on along the minus strand of NZ_JAIUHK010000001.1, from coordinate 251,633 downwards.
ACTATCTGGATTTGTTCTATTTTTGTCTCGCCAGAGCTGGTGCGGAGCACAACCACTGGTCCAGAAGAGATTTCGATATCCGGCCGTCCGAATCGCGACCCCGATTGCTGGGCGATCTGGAAAACCCTAGAGCAATTCCAGGAAAAGTGCGTAGCGGATTTCCGTCCGGAATTGCGCAGGAAGAAAGATTTTACAGCGGTTCAGCGATTCCGTGAAACGCCGAACCGCTCTAGTGTGCGCAGCCGCACGATCAACGAAAGTCAGCGACCCGAAATGCCGACATCCCCCACTATCCTGGCGCTGGGCGGCGCCCATATCGACCGGCGCGGCCGGGTCTCGGGCATTTATGTGCCCGCCGCCTCCAACCCCGGCATGATGCGCGAGGACGTCGGCGGCGTCGTTTTCAACGCGCTGCGCAGCGTGGTGAAGCGCGGCGTGTCGGCCTCGCTGATATCCGTGCGCGGCGGCGACGCGGCGGCGGACACGGTCGCCTCGGCGATCGACAGCGCCGGGATAACGGACCTCTCGGTCGTGTTCCTCGACCGCACGACGCCGAGCTACACGGCGCTGATCGACGCCGAGGGCGAATTGATCGTCGGCCTGGCCGACATGGCGCTCTATGACCTGGCCTTCCCCAAGCAGATAAGGCGTTCCAAGGTGCGCGAGGCGATCGAAGCCGCCGACGCGATCCTGTGCGATGCCAACCTGCCCACGGCGGCGCTGGAGCGCCTGGTGGCGCTGGCCGGCGGCCGGCCGGTCTTCGCCATTGCCGTCTCGCCGGCCAAGGTCGTTCGGTTGGCTCCGTTGCTCGGGAATTTGTCGCTGCTTTTCATGAACCGCCGCGAAGCTGCCGCCCTGGTCGGCGCCGAAGTCTCAGGCAAGCCCCTTGTCGACGCGCTCAGGCGGGTTGGCCTGAATGCCGGCGTGGTTACGGCCGGCAGCGCCCCCGTGCTGGGCTTCGACGACACAGGCATCTTTGAAATCGATCCGCCCACGCCGCGCCGGGTCGCCGACGTGACCGGGGCCGGCGACGCCCTGACCGGCGCGACGGTCGCCGCCCTGCTGCGCGGCCTGCCGCTGCGTGCCGCGCTGCGCGAAGGCGTTGCGGCGGCAATGCTCGCCATAGAGAGCTCCGATGCCGTGCCGTCCTTCACGATCGCCAATTTCACGCAGGCGCTCGCCCTTGTGCCGGAGGCGCGGGAGGTGGCATAGGGCCACCCACCATCTATTTCCTCCTTGTCGGAGACAGCCATGACGCCGGAAACCGCCCGCCCCTTCGTCGACATCCACCCGCCGGTGGCGGAAGCGCTTGCCGCCGGCCGGCCCGTGGTGGCGCTGGAAAGCACCATCATAACCCACGGCATGCCCTATCCCGACAATGGCGCGATGGCCGCCAAGGTCGAGCAGATCATCATCGACGGCGGCGCGGTGCCGGCGACGATCGCCGTGGTCGACGGGCGCATCAAGATCGGCCTGTCCGACGGCGAGCGCGAATCGCTGGCCATGACGGGCGATGCCATGAAGCTGTCGCGCGCCGATCTCGGCTTCGCGGTCGCTCAAACGCGCACCGGCGGCACCACAGTCGCGGCCACCATGATCGCAGCGCATATGGCCGGCATAAAAGTCTTCGCCACCGGCGGCATCGGCGGCGTCCACAAGGGCGCCGAAAAGAGTTTCGACATCTCTGCCGACCTCGACGAACTGGCGCGCACGCCGGTCATCGTCGTCTCGGCCGGCGCCAAGGCGATCCTCGATATCGAAAAGACGCTGGAAGTGCTGGAAACGCGCGGCGTGCCGGTTATCGGCCATGGCTGCGAGACCATGCCGGCCTTCTGGTCGAGGCAGTCGCCTTTCCGCGCCCCGTTGACGCTCAATGCGCCGGAAGACATCGCGCATTTCTACCGCACGCGCCAAGCGCTGGGTCTGGGTGGCGGCATTCTGGTCGCCAATCCGGTGCCGCGGAATGACGAGATACCGGCCGCTGAGATGGACGGTTACATCCAGGCGGCGCAGAAAGCGGCCCAAGCGCAGAACGTCACCGGCAAGGCGGTGACGCCGTTCCTTTTGTCGAAAATCCTGGAGCTGACTGGCGGCCGCAGCCTCAAGACCAACATCGCGCTGGTCGAGAACAATGCGCGGCTGGCGGCGGAGATTGCCAAGGCGCTGTAGGCGCGGAAGGATCAGCTACCGGCAGCGATAGACAAAGCGAACGCCGCGTTCCGTCACCAGCTCATCCGCTGGCTCTCGTTTTCAATGTCGGCGATTGGCGAATGCCGAGCGACATCCAATCTCCCCCCTTGCGGGGAGATGTCCGGCAGGACAAAGGGGATGCTGTCCCTCGGCATCTCCAAAAGGCCGTCACAACGCCCTCGAAAATTATCTCCCCGCCCTTCGTCCCGCTTCATAAGCCCGCCTCGCCCACACCGCCATTTCATCGGGATCGTCGAAGGCATCGTCCGGCACGCTCCAATAGGGCATCGCCACCTCCTTGCCGTGGCGCGAGCCGGTATAGGTCCACTGGCGGCAGCCCGCGGCCTCGAAATCGGGGACGGTTTCCTCATCCGCCTTGAGCATCAGCTGGCCACGCACGACAACCGCGACGATGACGCCGTCGCAATAGATGCCCTTGCCGCCGAACAGTTTTCGGATGCCGATGGGCCCAAGGCTTTCGAACAACTCTTCAAGGCGGGCATTATCCATGCCGCGATCATCTCACCGGCCACCGGCCTTGTCATCGCCGCAACCAAAAGCATGCTGACAGGTTGAAACCTGGAAACGGAGTTCCCGCCATGCCCGTCCTGCTCAAAGGCTCCTGCCGCTGCGGCGCCGTCCGCTTCGAGCTGGAGAGCCACACGCCTGTGCCTTTCATGCTCTGCTACTGCTCGATCTGCCGCAAGCAGCAGGGCGGCGGCGGGTTCGCCATCAATCTCGGCGCCGACTATGAGACGATGAACATAACAGGCAAGCGCAGCCTTGGCGTCTACCGCGCCGAGATCGAGGATGACGAGCACCCGCATTGCGAGGTCTCGACCGGCGAGCGCAATTTCTGCCGGAAATGCGGCGCGGCACTCTGGCTCTACGATCCGACCTGGCCTGAGCTTGTGCATCCGTTCGCCTCGGCGATCGACACCGACCTGCCGACACCGCCGGAAAAGGTGCATCTGATGCTGAAATACAAGGCGAACTGGGTCGAGCCGGTCGTCAACAGGAACGACAAGGTATTCGACGTCTATCCGGAGGAATCGATCGCCGACTGGCACAAGCGGACCGGGATGTGGGTTGATTAGGTAATTCCGGCGAACTGCGCAGCGGTTTCCCGCCCGGAATTGCGTCAAGACAACCATCCGGCGACAGGAGACCGAAATGAAGCTCACGACGCACAAGAAATTCAAAGGCGATCGTTTGATGCCTTGGGGCAAGGGCACGGTCGTCTCGGACGCCAAGGGATATGTTTTTCTGTCCGGCAACACCGCCACGGTCGACGACTACGATCCGTCGAAACACCAGGGCGGCGCTGTCGGCGACGCGGCAACGCAGTGGCGCGAAATCCTGGCAAAGATCAAGTCGGATCTGGAGGAACTTGGCAGCTCGCTCGACCATCTGGTCAAGGTGACGTTCTACGTCAAAGGGCCTTTTCCGTCCGGCGGCGTTCTCAGCTCACCCAATTTTCGTCTGGACGTGTTGGACGAATTCTTCGCCGAAGCCCAAAGCACTGCAGCTACAACAATCCGCCGCCATCGGAGGTAATCGGGGTCGCCGCCCTGGCGCAGCCCGATCTTGTTGTCGAGCTTGTCGTCATCGCCGCGCTGCCCGACTGAGCGGGAGCGTTGGCGCCTGATCAGACCGAGGCGCGTGCCTCGGCAAGTGCCTTGAGGTCGGCAGGCTTCAGCTCGACGGATTCGCCGCAGCCGCAGGCCGAACTCTGGTTCGGATTCTTGAAGGTGAAGCCGGTGCGCAGCGTCGTCTGCTCGAAATCCATCTCGGTTCCGAACAGAAAGAGCGCGGCTTCGGGCGCGACATAGACATGCGCGCCGTCGCGTTCGATATGGTCGTCCTTGGGGTTCGGCTCGGTCACAAGGTCAACCGTGTATTCCATGCCGGCGCAACCGCCCTTCTTGATGCCGAGCCGGATACCATGCGCACCTTCGCGCGTGGCGACGATCTCGCGCACCCGGTCGGCGGCCTTTTCGGTCATCGTGATGACGGCGAAGGGTCCCATGTCATTCTCCACGTTCACGCGGGTTCAAGACCCGCGGAATGAGTCTGCCCTTAAGATGGTGAAGTTTCACCTAGCGTGCAAGTCAACCAATCTTTTGCTGTCGCATCGGCTTGTCCGAACACCGCTCCACATTTTCGGGGCCGATGCTAATACCACCCGACCGCGACCTGCGCCTCTTCCGACATCCGGTCGGGCGTCCATGGCGGATCGAACACCATGCTAACCTCCACGCCGGAAACGCCTTCGACCGCGCCGACGGCGTTCTCGACCCATCCGGGCATTTCACCCGCCACCGGGCAGCCCGGCGCGGTCAGCGTCATGTCGATCTTGACCGAACGGTCGTCCTCGATATCGATCTTGTAGACGAGGCCGAGCTCGTAGATGTCGGCCGGGATTTCCGGGTCGTAGACGGTCTTCAGCGCCGAAACGATGTCGTCGGTCAGCCGCGCCAGCTCGTCAGCGGGGATCGCCGAGGCCGTGACGATACCGTTCGCTACCGTTTCCGGCGCTTTTTCTGCGGTGGTGCTCACGTCATCCATCATCGTCACCCGAAGAACTTTCGCGCCTTTTCCAGCGCCTCGGCCAAAGCGTCGACTTCGGCCCTGGTATTATACATGCCGAACGATGCCCTGCATGTGGAGGTGACGCCGAAGCGTTTCAACAGAGGCTGGGCGCAATGCGTTCCGGCCCGTACCGCGACACCTTGCCGATCGATCACCATCGACACGTCATGCGCATGAATACCCTGCAATTCGAACGAGATGATGGCGCCCTTGCCGGGCGCGTCGCCGAAGATGCGCAGCGAGTTGATCGCGCGCAGCCGCTCATGCGCGTAAGCCTTGAGGTCCGCCTCGTGCGCGGCGATACGCTCGCGGCCGATCTTCTCCATGTAGTCGAGCGCAGCGCCCAGGCCGATTGCCTGCACGATCGGCGGCGTGCCGGCCTCGAAGCGGTGCGGCGGCTCGTTGTAGGTGACGATGTCCTCCGTCACCTCCTCGATCATCTCGCCGCCGCCCATGAAGGGGCGCATCTCCGCCAGCCTGTCCTTCTTGCCGTAGAGCACGCCGATGCCCGACGGGCCGTAGACCTTGTGGCCGGTGAAGACGAAGAAATCGCAGTCGAGATCCTGCACGTCGATCGGCATGTGCACGGCGCTCTGGCTGCCGTCGACCAGCACCGGAATTCCGCGCGCATGCGCGATGCGCACAATCTCCTTGATCGGCGTCACCGTGCCCAGCGCGTTGGACATCTGGGTGATGGCGACGAGTTTTGTGCGCGAGGTCAGCCGCTTCTCGAATTCCTCGATGTGGAAGGCGCCCAGATCGTCGACCGGCACCCAGACGAGCTTGGCGCCCTGGCGCTCGCGGATGAAATGCCAGGGTACGATGTTGGAATGGTGCTCCATGATCGACAGCACGATCTCGTCGCCCTCGCCGATCCGCGGCATGCCCCAGCCATAGGCGACCGTGTTGATCGCCGATGTGGTGTTGGAGGTGAAGACGATATTGTCGGTGCTTGGCGCGTTGAGAAACCGCTGCACCGACTTGCGCGCATTCTCATAGGCGTCCGTCGCAGCATTCGACAGGAAATGCAGACCGCGATGCACGTTGGCGTATTCCTGGGAATAGGCGTGCTGGATGGTGTCGAGCACCACCTGCGGTTTCTGCGCCGAGGCGCCATTGTCGAGATATACCAGCGGCTTGCCATAGATCTGGCGCGACAGGATCGGGAAGTCGCGGCGGATCGCCTCGACGTCATAGGGGGTGGTTTCGATCTTCTGGTCCATTTCGAAGTCCTTGCCGGCCAAGGCCGCGATCCTCATCCGTCCGAGCTTCGCTCGGCCACCTTCTCCCACAAGGGGAGAAGGAAAGGCGCTTACCCGTGCGTCGAAAACCAGCCGTCGAGCCGCGCTTCGAGCGCTTCGACCAGCGCCTCGTCGTCCAGTTCCTCGATCACTTCGGCGACGAACGCCTTCACCAGAAGACCCCGCGCCGACTTCTCGTCGATGCCGCGCGCCATCAGGTAAAACAGATGGTCGTGGTCGATCTCGGTGACGGTGGCGCCATGGCCGCAGACGACGTCGTCGGCGAAGATCTCCAGTTCCGGCTTGGTCGAGAACTCGCCGTCATCAGACAGGAGCAGCGTGTTACAGGCCATCTTGGCGTTGGTCTTCTGCGCGTATTGATGCACGTTGATGCGGCCCTGGAAGACGCCGCGCGCCTTACCCGTCACCACATTGCGGATCACCTCGGTCGACGTCGTGTGCGGCACCGCATGGTCGAGCACCATGGTGGTGTCGGTATGCGTGTCGCCGGCCAGAAGATTGATGCCGCGCAGCTTGAAATCGGCGCCCTCGCCCGTCGTCCTGACGACGACTTCCTGGCGCACCAGCCTGCCGCCGGCGTTCATCACGAACAGCGTCAGCTTCGCGTCCTTGCCGATATGTGCCTTGAACTGCGCCAGATGCGTGGCCGTCTCCGGCTGCTCCTGCACGATCAGCCAGGTCACTTCCGCGCCGTCGCCAACCACGAGCTGGCTGACCGAAGAGACGAGTGCCTCGTCGCCTTCGCCTGCCTGGCGCTCGACGATGACTGCCTTGGCGCCAGCGCCGACACGCGCCAGCAGCCGCACATGCGACTGGCCGCCGGCCTGCAGGTTCTGCAATTCGATCGGCTTTTCCAGCACGGCGCCGTCGGCGATGTCGACCAAATAGCCGTCGGCGACGAAAGCCGTGTTCAGCGCGCCGATCGCGTCGTCGCTGCCATAGGGATCGAGCCCGGGCGCGACGCTGCCGTCGGTGAGCTTCTCCGACAGGCGCTGGACGGTGACGCCGTCGATCTCCGGCAGCTTCGTCTGCGAGACGCCGTTCAGCACCGGCAGGACCGCCGACCCTTCAAGAACGGGCGCAAGCGCCTTTGTGACGACGCCGGCCTCGAAAGCCGGCACCGAAGTCAGCAGCCGGCGCAGGTCCGTATAATGCCAGGATTCGACGCGCCGCGTCGGCAGGCCGTGCTTGATCGCCTCGATCGCATCGTCGCGCTTGACCATCACCGCGCCGTCGCCGGGCAGCAGCGACAGCCGCTCGCCGAAGGCATCGATCAGCGCCGTCTCGGCCAGGGTCCGCTGGGGCTGTGCGTGCATGTTCATGACTTTTGCCTCGACTGCCCCCATCTCACGCGGCTTGCCCGATCACGCCGGCGTAGCCGTTGGCCTCGAGGTCGAGCGCCAGCGACTTGTCGCCAGACTTGATCACCTGGCCTTTGTAGAGCACGTGCACCGAGTCCGGCACGATGTGCTCCAGCAGGCGCTGGTAGTGGGTGATGACGACGATGGCGCGCTCCGGCGAGCGCAGCGCGTTGACGCCGTCCGAGACGATCTTCAGCGCGTCGATGTCGAGGCCGGAATCGGTCTCGTCGAGCACGCAGAGTTTTGGCTCCAAGAGCTTCATCTGCAGGATCTCGGCGCGCTTCTTCTCGCCGCCCGAGAAGCCGACATTGAGCGGCCGCTTCAGCATGTTCATGTCCATGCTGAGCGAGGCGGCAGCCTCCTTCACCCGCTTCAGGAATTCCGGAACCTTCAGCGGCTCCTCGCCGCGCGCTTTGCGCTGCTCGTTCATCGCGACCTTCAGGAATTCCATGGTGGCGACGCCCGGTATCTCCATCGGATACTGGAAGGCGAGGAAGATACCGGCGGTGGCGCGCTCGGCCGGATCCATTTCGAGGATCGACTGGCCGTTATAGAGGATGTCGCCTTCCGTCACCTCATAGTCCTCGCGGCCGGCGAGGATATAGGACAGCGTCGACTTGCCCGAGCCGTTCGGCCCCATGATGGCGGCGACCTCGCCGGCTTTCACCGTCAGGTTCAGCCCGCGGATGATCTCGGTGCCATCGTCGACGATGCGGGCGTGCAAATTCTTGATCTCAAGCATAATTTCTTCCTGAATGTCTTTTGCGGTCAGCCGACCGAACCCTCTAGGCTGATGCCGATCAGCTTCTGCGCCTCGACGGCGAACTCCATCGGCAGCTGCTGGATGACGTCCTTGACGAAGCCGTTGACGATTAGCGCGATCGCTTCCTCTTCGGGGATGCCGCGCTGCATGACGTAGAACTTCTGGTCCTCGGAGATCTTCGAGGTCGTCGCCTCGTGCTCGAACTGCGCCGTCGAATTCTTGGCTTCCATGTAAGGCACGGTGTGCGCGCCGCACTGGTCGCCGATCAGCAGCGAGTCGCAATTGGTGAAGTTGCGCGCGTTGGCCGCCTTGCGATGCGCCGAAACCTGGCCGCGATAGGTGTTCTGCGAGAAACCGGCGGCGATACCCTTGGAGATGATGCGGCTCGACGTGTTCTTGCCGAGATGGATCATCTTGGTGCCGCTGTCGACCTGCTGATAACCGTTCGACACCGCGATCGAATAGAATTCGCCGCTGGAATCGTCGCCGCGCAGGATGCAGCTCGGATATTTCCAGGTGATCGCCGAACCGGTCTCGACCTGCGTCCACGAGATCTTCGAGCGGTCGCCGCGGCAATCGCCGCGCTTGGTGACGAAATTGTAGATGCCGCCCTTGCCCTCGGCGTCGCCGGGGTACCAATTCTGCACCGTAGAATATTTGATCTCGGCATCGTCGAGCGCGATCAGCTCGACCACCGCGGCATGCAGCTGGTTCTCGTCGCGCTGCGGTGCCGTGCAGCCTTCCAGATAGGAGACATAGGCCCCCTCCTCGGCGATGATCAGCGTGCGCTCGAACTGGCCGGTGTTCTTCTCGTTGATGCGGAAATAGGTCGATAGCTCCATCGGGCAGCGCACGCCCTTGGGCACGAAGACGAACGAGCCGTCGGTGAACACTGCCGAATTCAGCGTCGCGTAGAAATTATCGGAGGTCGGCACGACCGAGCCGAGATATTTTTTCACCAGCTCCGGATGCTCGCGGATGGCTTCCGAGATCGAGCAGAAGATGACGCCCGCCTGCGCCAGTTCCTTCTTGAAGGTGGTGACCACCGAAACGGAATCGAACACGGCATCGACCGCGACGCGGCCCGATTTGTAGACGTTGTCACCGACCTCTTCTTCTTCCGCGTCAGCCGCACCGGTCTTCTGCACGCCCGCGAGGATCTCCTGCTCCTTGAGCGGGATGCCGAGCTTCTCATAGACCTTGAGCAGTTCGGGATCGACTTCGCTCAGCGACTTCGGCCCCGGCGTGCTCTTCGGCGCAGCATAGTAGTGGATGTCCTGGAAGTTGATCTTCGGATAGTGGACGCGCGCCCAGGTCGGCTCTTCCAGCGTCAGCCAGCGGCGATAGGCCCCCAGACGCCATTCCAGCATCCAGTCCGGCTCGCCCTTCTTCTCGGAGATCAGACGGATGATATCTTCGCTCAGGCCCTTGGGGGCCTTGTCCATCTCGATCTCTGTCTGGAATCCGTATTTATACTGGTCGACGTCGATCTTTCGAACCCGATCGATCGTCTCCTGCACAGCAGGCATAAGCGTTCTCCATCCACGCCGGGGTCAAGGCCCGGCAGTTTTCAAACTATGGCACCGCCGAAATCGCGCCCCAGGGAGGGACTCGCGGCCGAGTAAGCTCCATATAGTGCGTGTCCGCCGGAAATTCACCCGGCCAGGACAAAACGCACGGCTCTACCAGGCCCTAAAGCCTGAATTCGTTATCGAGCAGCGGAAATCCGGGAAACGCGAGGCGTTTCCCGCTCCGATGCTTTGCCGCGTCAGGCGGCTTCTTCCTTGCCCGCCCGGCGCGCGACGATGCCTGCCAGCGCCGCCCGGAACGTCGCGATATCCTCGGCGCCTGTCGCACGGCCGATCGAGACGCGCAAGGCTCCCAGGCTGTCGCCATGGCCCATCGCCTTGAGCACATGGCTTGGCCCGACCTTTCCCGACGAGCAGGCCGAGCCCGCCGACAGCGCGACGCCGGCAAGATCGAAAGCGATCTGCGCCGTCTCGGCCTTGATGCCGGGAATAGCGAAGAATGTCGTGTTGGCAAGCCTTGGCGATGCTGCTCCAAAGATTTCCGCGTCGGGCGCCAATTCGGTCACTATGGCCTCGATCTCGTCGCGCCGGCGCGCGATGGCTACCATGTCGGCGAGACCGGCCAGCGCGGCACGCGCTGCGGCGCCGAAACCGGCGATCCCGGCGACGTTTTCCGTTCCGGCGCGGTGCCCTTTTTCCTGGCCGCCGCCATTGACCAACGACCGCGGCATCATCAGGTCGGACGCGGCGACGATCGCGCCGACGCCCTTCGGACCGCCGATCTTGTGCGAAGACAGGATCAGATAATCGGCATAACGGCCTGACATATCGATCGGAATCCGCCCGGCGGCCTGCACGGCGTCGATGACCAGCACCCCGCCCGCTTCCTTGATGATTTCGGCAATGCGCCCAACCGGCTGGACCACGCCGGTCTCGTTGTTGGCGGCGTGGATCGCCACCAGCGGCAGGCCGGCGGCCTTGTCATGCGCGGAGAGCGCTGCGGCAAGCGCTTCGAGATCGGCAATGCCGTTGCGATCGACACCGATCCCCGTCACCTGCGCCGGTGCGAAGCGCCCACCATTCAGGACGCAGGGATGGTCGGCCTCAGAGACGTAGAGATGGCTCATGCGGATGGCGCCGCGTCCCATCTGCCAGTCGGGCGTAAGCAGCGTCGAGGCGGCTTCGGTGGCGCCGGAGGTGAAGACGACATGTTCGGGCCTGGCGTTGACCAGCCGCGCCACGTCGCGGCGCGCGTCTTCGACCAGTCGGCGCGAGGCCCGGCCCTCGGTGTGGACTGATGAAGGGTTGGCGGCATCGAGCGCCGCGACCATCGCCGCGCGCGCTTCCGCAAGGAGCGGCGCGCTGGCATTGTAGTCGAGATAGGCGCGAGTTGCGGCCATTTTCGCTCAGTTCGTCCTTTCGCCAACTATCCCGCGAGGATAGCGCGTTATTTCCTTGAAATTGCAAGGCAAGCCGTCCTATTTACGCGGCTTGCGGCGCGGGCGGCCGGACCATCGGGTTTTGGCCTCCCAGTTTTGAACAATTCTAAACTAGCTTCTAGGAAGACGCTCGCCCGGCGTCAAGGCCACAGAAGATGTGGGGCCGCACGAGAGTTGGGCCGAAGAGTTCCGGGCTAGCGCATTCATATGCCACGTGGAGTATTTTATGCCTGAGGTCATTTTCGCCGGTCCGGCTGGTCGCCTGGAGGGACGTTATCAGCCCTCGAAGGAAAAGAGCGCCCCGATCGCCATCGTGCTGCACCCGCACCCGCAATTCGGCGGCACGATGAACAACAAGATCGTCTACGACCTCTTCTACATGTTCCAGAAGCGCGATTTCACCGTGCTGCGCTTCAATTTCCGCGGCATCGGCCGCAGCCAGGGCGAGTTCGACCACGGCACCGGCGAATTGTCGGACGCGGCCGCGGCGCTCGACTGGGTGCAGTCGCTGCATCCGGATTCCAAGAGCTGCTGGGTCGCCGGCTATTCCTTCGGCTCGTGGATCGGCATGCAGCTTCTGATGCGCCGGCCGGAAATCGAGGGCTTCATCTCGGTCGCGCCGCAGCCCAACACCTATGATTTCTCCTTCCTGGCGCCCTGCCCGTCATCCGGCCTGATCATCCATGGCGATGCCGACAAGGTGGCCCCGCCGAAGGACGTACAGGGCCTGGTCGACAAGCTGCACACGCAAAAGGGCATCACCATCACCCAGAAGACGCTGCCCGGCGCGAACCATTTCTTCGCTAACGATTCCGAGCTGCTGATCCAGGAGTGCGCCGACTATCTCGACCGGCGCCTCGCCGGCGAGCTCGCAGATCCGAGGCCGAAGCGCCTGCGCTAAGCACGGCAGGCCGCCAGTCCAGGCGTCTTAAGGGGTCTGGATTCAGTCGGCGCCGATCTCGTCGCTTTCGACCGGGACGGACATCGAAACCATGCCACTCGGCGCGCGGAACGGTCCCAGCCGGAATGTCCGCTTGCGCACCGGCAGCTTCGAGCTTGTCTGGCCGAAGATGAAGCCGAGCCGGGCAAACACCAGGCCCGAGACCACCGCGATCGCCAGCCCGAGGCCGAAGCCCGCGACCGTGTCGCTCGGATAGTGCGCGCCGACGAAGACGCGTGTCGAAGCGATGCAGGCGGTGACTGCCAGCGCGATATACCAGCGTCGCGGGAACAGCAGCAGCAGGATGCCGAACACCGCGCCCATCGTCGTGGCATGGCCGGACGGAAAGCCGGCAAAGCGCGCGTCCATGGCGAAAGGATGCAGCGACAGGACCCCGAGACTGTCGAAATAAAGCGGCCGGGCCCGGCCGATCCCGTATTTCAACAGGTTGACCGCAAGACCGGAGAGGCCGACCGCGCAAAGCACCAGGAACGCGAAACACGTCCAGTTATAGACGATCATCCGGCCATGCCGGGAAAGGCCGCGCCAGTCCGTCAGATTGGCGGCGACGAGGCAGAGTGCCGCCGGAATGAGATACCAGCCGCCGAGGCCGAACTGCGTGAAGAAATCGGTGAAGCGCGCAAAGCCGGGGGACCATTCGCCGCGCATCTCGCCCGCGCCGGCGTCGAGGCGCAGGAAGATCGCCACCGTCAGCAACATCCAGGCCATGAGCCAGACGCTCCACAGAATTCGCGGATAGCGCGCTGGCCGCACGGCAAAGCGTCGCTTCACGATCGACATCGTGTCGCGGAAATTGCCGAGCGAGCGGCGGTAAAGGGCAAGTGGCGCGGCGGACATGGCTTCAGCGCGTGCTTGTAGGGACATTCGATGCCCGACGCTATTCATCACGGAGCCACCCGGTAAAGCCCAAGCGACAACTTGTCTCCTGACGAATAATTGATGCCATCGATCTCGGTCAGCCGCTTCGCCGACTTGCCCTGGGCGGTCACCACGTCCGAAAGCTTCTGCTCGTCCTTGATCGGCGCCAGCCCAAGCGCGCAAGATGGATCGTTGAGCAGATGCCGCGCCACCCCCTCGACATCGGTAAGCACGGTCTTGGTGCCGACCAGGAAGACCAGGCTCGGCTCCTGGAATTTCGCCGAGGCGAGCACCGTGGTATCGCAGCGCCGGTTGGCGTCGACGGCGGCTTTAATGGCGGGGCTGAGCCAGATCGGTTTCAGCGAAGGCGCGATGACGCCGAACAGCAGGCTGAAGGTGATGCCGGCGCCGATCGCGATCGCGGCAATCCGCGGAAGCGGCACCTGCAGTTGTTCGGGGAAGGCAAGATAGCCTGTGACCAGAGCGGCGATCGCCGCCGGTATGCTCCACCAGGAGAAGGTCTTTGTCAGATAAAGCGGCGCGCCGACGCAGACCACGGCAAGGCCGATCGCCACAACGACAAGGCCGAACGCGGTCGCCCGCCAAAGCCATGTCTGCCACCGCTTCAGCGGCGCGTTAGCTTTGTCCGCCGGCAAGGTGAGCAGCCAGCCGACCAGAAGCGCCATGCCCGGATAGGCAGGCATCACATAATGCGGCAGCTTGGTCGGGATCGCCTCGAACACCAGCCAGAACGGGATATACCAGGCCAGGCAGAAGCGCAGGCGCGGATCGTCCCAAAGACGGTTGATGGCCTGGAGCCCGGCGCCGACCGCGATCAGCCCGAAGGGCCACATGAACAGCGAATAGGTCAGCATGTAGAAGCCGGGCGGCAGGCCGTGCGATTCCTCGCCCTGCGCCACCTTGTTCAGCATGTCCTTGCCGACCGCTTCTTGGAAGAAGGCGCCGCCGCTCTTCCAGGTGATGAGAATGAGCCACGGCAACACGATCGCCAGCACGATCAGGACGCCGCGCACCAGCTTCATCTTGAGGAGCCAGCGCCAATCGCGGTCGAAGGCAAAAAGCGCAGCGGCGGTCAGCAGCGACAGTAGCGGCGAAACCGGGCCCTTGATGAGGATGCCGAAGCCTTGCGCGATCCAGAAGATCCACGGCAGATGCCCCGGAACCGGTTCGTTGCGCTTGGCTGCCCAATAGACCTGCGCCAGCGCGCCTTGCGCCATCACGCAGCAGGCAAGCAGTATGGCATCGGTCTTGGCGTCGCGCCCCTCGAAGGCGGTGGCGAAGATCGCCGCCATCATCAGGCCGGCGGCCAGCCCGGCATTGGCGCCGAAGAGTTTCGTCCCGGTCCAGCCGATGCCGACGACCGCGAGCGCGATGCCCAGCATCGAGACCAGGCGATAGACCCAGATCGGCGCCGCGGCCCCCTCGCCGCTCAACGCCACGGCGGCCGACTGCAGCCAGTAGATGCCGATCGGCTTCTTGTAGCGCGTGACATCCTGCAGGCGGATATCGACATAATCGCCGGTCTCGACCATCTGCTTCGTCGACTGGACGAAGCGGGATTCATCGCGGTCGACCGGCGGCAGGCTGGCCAGCCCGCTGACGGTCATGACGATGCTGAACAGAAAGAGGAAGAGGTAGTTCCTGTTCATCGCGGGAGCTCGTCCGATCTGAAACTGCGGGATGGCCCCGTCGCGGCGCATTGCGCCTGTCTTTGCGCGGCGCCTCATTACGCCAGCAAAAAGGACGAAGCAAGGATATGCGGCTTCACCTGAGGACCCCAAGACCGGAAACCGCTTTTGTTGATAGCGGTCTTTCGTTTGGCGGGCGATCGGACGCAAAGCCCGAAACCACTTTTGCTGATCGCGCTTGGATGCTAAACGCGCGCCTTCATATCAAGTATGGCCAAGTGCCCGGCGACTTCCAGGAAGAACAAATGTCCGCCTTCAAATCCGATTTCCTGCGCATCATGAGCGAGCGCGGCTTCATCCACCAGATTTCGGATGAATCGGCCCTCGACCAGCTTTTTGCCAAGGAGACGGTCAGCGCCTATATCGGCTTCGACGCCACCGCCAAGAGCCTGCACGCCGGATCGCTGATCCAGATCATGATGCTGCACTGGCTGCAGCAGACCGGTCATCGTCCGATCGCGCTGATGGGCGGCGGCACGTCGATGATCGGCGACCCGTCCTTCAAGGACGAGGCGCGCAAGCTGCTCACTCCTAAGGACATCGAAGACAATCTCGTCGGCATCCGCCGCAATTTCGCGCCTTACCTGAAATTCGGCGGCGGTCCGGGCGATGCGGTCATGGTCAACAACGCCGACTGGCTGATGCAGATCAACTACGTAAACTTCCTGCGCGATGTCGGCCGGCATTTCTCCGTCAACCGCATGCTTGCCTTCGATTCCGTGAAGCTCAGGCTCGACCGCGAGCAGTCGCTGTCCTTCCTCGAGTTCAACTACATGATCCTGCAGGCCTACGACTTCGTCGAGCTCTACAAGCGTGTCGGCTGCCGGCTGCAGATGGGCGGCTCGGACCAGTGGGGCAACATCGTCAACGGCATCGATCTCGGCCACCGCATGGAGGGCGTGCAGCTCTTCGCCATGACCACGCCGCTGCTCACCACCTCGTCCGGCGCCAAGATGGGCAAATCGGCCTCGGGCGCCGTCTGGCTCGATAGCGACATGCTCTCGCCTTACGAGTTCTGGCAGTACTGGCGCAACACCGAGGACGCTGATGTCGGACGCTTTCTGAAACTCTACACGACCCTGCCGCTCGACGAGGTGGCGCGCCTTGAAAAGCTCGGCGGCTCGGAGATCAACGAGGCGAAGAAGATCCTCGCGACCGAGATCACCGCCATGCTGCATGGCCGCGACGCGGCCGAGACCGCAAGCGAGACGGCGCGCAAGACTTTCGAGGAAGGCGCGCTCGCCGACACTCTGCCCAGCATCGAAGTAGCCAAATCGGACCTCGAAGCCGGCATCGGCATTCTGGTGCTGTTCGTAAGCGCCGGGCTTGCCGGCTCGAACGGCGAAGCGCGCCGGCATGTCCAGGGCGGCGCCGTGCGCATCAACGACCAGCCCCTGACCGACGACCGCCGCGTCGTCACGCTTCAGGATCTCGGCCCGGAAGGCGTCGTGAAGCTTTCGCTCGGCAAGAAGAAACACGTGCTGGTCCGGCCGATCTGATCGGCCGCGGCTTACTGCCCACTTTGGGACGGTTGCTGCCTGTACTCGAAGATCGAGCGGAATATGCCTGGCGCGACCACCGATAGCGGATTGATGTTAAGCGTCGGCTTGTTGGCGTTGCCGCGCAAACGGTAGGTGACGCCGATCAGGCCGCGGTCACGCCCGTTGCCGAGCAGCGGCCCGAACAACGGCAGTTCGCCGAAGATACGGTTGAGACCATAGACCGGCATGAAGGTGCCGGTCATATCCATGTTGTTGTTCGCATCGTAGAGCGTGCCCTGGAAAGTCGTGCCGATGCGCGGGCCCCGCAACAGGCCGTTCGCCAGTTTCAAATAGCCGGAACTCTTATCGATCTCGGCGAAGCCGCGCTCGAACTGCACCCTGGACGTGTCGATGTTGCTTTTGACGGCCTGGTTCAGGCTGCGTGTATCGCCGGCCGGAGTCGTCGATACGATCGAGGCCAGCTTTGGCTCGTTGACCACATAGAAGTTGCGCGCATCCACCTGTCCCTTCATCGGCCCGTCGGCGGCGCCCGAGAGCGACAGCGTGATCGCGCCGCCCTCCATATGCTCGTAGACGTTGAGGAACCGCAGGATGGCGCCGGCATCGGCAGATTTCACCCTGAGCACGCGGCCGCCTTCGCTTGTGGTGTTGTTGATCGCGATCGCCGCGCCGGAGCTTGCCGCGGCCGTGACGTTGAGCCCGTTCACGCGCGATCCGGCGGCGCTGTATTCGAGCCTGAGATTGGAGAGCACCTCGTCGTGGAAGCCGGTCAGCGATGCCACGTCGGCCCTCACCGAGACGGCATCGCTGCCCGCGCCCTTTGTCGCGGTGTCGACATCCGAGGTGAACTGCTTGATCAGCGAGCGGGCGTCGAGCGACGCGCCGCTGACGTTGACGGCATAACTCTTGCCGGAGCGCTTCACCGAAACGGCGACGTCGTCGCCCCGGTTCAACGAAACCTTGCTGAAGCGGGCCGTTGACAACGTCCCGTTGACCAACGTCACATTGCCGTCGATCGAAAAGCTTTTTCCGCCGAGATCGAAATCCGACAGCGTGGTGGTGCTGCCGGACTTTGCCATGTTGAAAGCGACCTTGGCGGGAATGCCGGCGCCCTTGCTCCAGCCGGCCCAGGGAATGTCGAGCCTGGCATTGGTCAGGTCCGCCGAAACCTGCTGGGCGCCCTGGCCGCTCTTGTCGATCGCCACCTTGATGGTTCCCGAAAGCAGGTCCGACAGTCCAGGCATGCTGGCATTGCGCGTCTTGTCATCGAGAACCAGCGTAACCTTGCGGCTTCGCGCCGGCCCGTCGTCGGCTAGCGGCTCGACCAGATCGAGCTCGGCCGGAATGCCGTTGAGCTTGGCCTCGGCGGAAATCACCGCCTGCTTCGGCCCGACGGTGATCGAGCCAGTGGCGTCGGTGACCGTCTGGTCCTCGAAAGGCTTGGCCAACGACAGATCCTGATAATCGAGCGAAACCAGCCAATCGAGCTTCGAGGTATCCATGCCCTTCGTCAGCGGAATGTCCGCCCTGACATGGCCGGTGACGGTGCCGGACAGATCCTCGGGTGCCAATCCGACATGGCGCATGGCGTTGATCGGCTCGTAGGAGGCAAGCTCGGCGATAGCCGGGGCCTCACCCGCAACGTCGATGTCGAGCCCGCCAACCACAATCGGCAAATTGGCGTTCTTGATCGTCAACGTGCCGCCGCTTGCCGCCACGGTGCGGCCGCTCGGCATATAGACGCTGCCGGAGGAGAGCGCGATGTCGACATCGTTGCCGTGGAACCCAACGACGCCAACGGCGTCACGGACCGGCGGGATGCGCCCGGCGGTATCGAAGCGCGATCCTTCGACCCGGAAACGGCCGAACACTTCGTCGCCGGTAAGCGGCACGCCGTTGCCCAAGCGCCCCGGCGCGACCTGGAACTGCAGGTTGGCATCGGTCACCGTGCCGCCGAACAGGTTGCCCAGCACCCAAAGCCGCGCGTTGCGGGCCGAGAACCACGGCCACAATTGCTTGACATGCGAGACCGGCATGTCGTGAACGTTGAGCGACAGCGATACTCCTGGAGGACCGTTGTCGATGAAGGCGACCGTGGCGGCCCCCAGCACCTCGCCCGGTCCGCCCGAGCGCACGCCGATCTGCTCAGCGACAAGCTTGCGGCTCCTCGGCTGGTAGACGCCGGCGATACGGGCCAGGAATTGAAGTGCCGGTTCCGGCGATTCCGAGGGCGCCAGCATCGAGCCGTCGCTGGTGAGATCATAGCGGTAGGCAGGCTCCTCCCCCGCGGCTGCCGGCTTCGGTCCGATCGATCCGGCAAAGTCGAAGCTGGAGCGGCCGCTTCTGATCAGCAGCCGGTCGACCGAGATCTTGTTCGAACCGGCCACCAGCGTGGCATCGGCATCGACATCGGTCGGCAACAGCCCGCGTTCGTCCAAGTCGAGCACAGAACCGTTGAGCGAGAGTGATGCCGCCAGGCGCGAAGGGTTGTCGCCCGATGCTTCCGAGCCCGAGAGCTTCAACGCGATCGAACCCAGTTTAGCGCCGTCGGCCGCCGGGCCGAGTCCTGTCGAACTGTTCCCGCCGGAGGGGCCGGCTATCTCGAGATTGGCGTCCAGCGACGAAATGCGTTTTGCTGTCGCATCGCGCGTCGCCGAGGCGATCAACGTCGCGTGCCGGCCGTCGACATCGGCATCGTACGAGAACTGCATGCTTCCCGTACCGGTTTGCGCGATGGTCGCCGAGGCGACGGTCACGCGCTTGACCGGCCCGGTGTCCGGCAGCTCGAACTCGACATTGCGCAGATCGATCTGGCGCATCGAGTCCTCGCGCACGGCATCCAGCGCGTCATTGACGCCTGAAAACACCGCCGCCGACACTTTCTCCGGGTCGATAAGGCCGTTCTCGTTGCGCAACGCCGCCGTCCAGTCGCCTCCGCCGGAGGGCATGGCGGCCACCACGATATGAGCATCGGAAAATCTGGCGGCGGTCAGCCGGACATCGCCGGAAAGCAGCGGCAGCAGGCGCATGCCGAAACGCACGCGCCCGATATCGGCCATCGGCTTGCCGTCGGCCGTCTTCAGGCTGACATCGTTCACCTGCAGGGCGACAAAGCTCGACCCGTCGAGCGTCAGCCGCGCCGCGCCGACGGCGACGTCGACGTCGACGCCCGCCAGCTTCTCGATGGCGGTCTCAGCCTCGGCCCGGAGGCGCTCCGTGCCTATGCCCGAGGCCCCGAGGACATAGACGCCTGCCGCCGCCACGAGCACGAGCGCGCAAAGCCCGGCAAACACGCGACCGAGAATGCGGAAGCGCCGGCGCACCGCCGCGCGGCCGAGCGGCGGCACGCTGCACGCGGACGGAAGCCTTGCCAGGTCGGTGATCTCGTCACGCCTGAACCTGATCTTCTCGTGCTGCGGTTCTTCCTGATCCAAGCAATATTCCGTTGTGACGAACTCGTCGTGGACGAATCCCCGCTTCACGTTATATCGATGATTTCCCGCGCGTAACCGCTAACAAGGGCATCGATATGGCTGATCTCGACGTGGGCGACACAGCACCCCAATTCGATCTCCCGCGTGACAGCGGGGGCTCACTCAGCCTTGCTGCGCTCCGGGGCAAGCCGGTCGTACTCTACTTCTATCCGCAGGACGACACCACAAGCTGCACCAACGAGGCGATCGGCTTCTCGCAGTTGAAGCCGGAATTCGAAAGGGCGGGCGCCGTGGTGATCGGGCTCTCACCCGATAGCGTCAAGAAACACGACAAATTCAAGGCGAAGTACAATCTCACCGTCGATCTCGTCGCCGACGAGGAGCGCAAGGTGATCGAGGCCTATCATTTGTGGGTCGAGAAGACGATGTACGGGCGCAAATATATGGGCGTCGAGCGCGCCACCTTCCTGATCGGCAAGGACGGTCGCATCGCCCGCATCTGGCGCCAGGTTCGCGTCAAAGGCCATGCCGAAGAGGTGCTTGAGGCGGTGCGCGCGCTCTGACGGGAGCGCGTGGGTTTCGCGATCGCGGGCCGCTCGCCGACCCATCTCCGTTGCAACCGGCCACCCGCAAAGCGCGAATTGGTTTGCGCGGATATTGCGGGCGGCAAAACTTTGTTAACCTTAATAATGTGTAGTCGAGCTTGTCGTTGGTCTCCGTAATGAAAGCTCGGTCCCGTGAAACAAACCGGTCAGTCAGCGGTCTTCGGCAAGCGCAAGGAACCGCATACGGTCATCATTGCCCGGGGCAATGAGATCAAGCATTTCACCATCCGCCCCTGGCTCGCCGCCTTCATCGGCTCGGCCCTGGCGGCGATCGCCATCGGCTATCTGCTCGCGACGTCCTATCTGGTGCTGCGCGACGACCTGATCGGCGCCACGACGGCCAGGCAGGCGCGCATGCAGCAGGCCTATGAGGACCGCATCTCGGCCCTTCGTGCCCAGGTCGACCGCATCACAAGCCGCCAGCTTCTCGACCAGCAGCTGATGGAAACCAAGGTCAGCGAGTTGCTGGCCAGGCAGACCCAGCTCAGCGAGCGCCATGGGCGGCTTGGCCCGATCCTTGAACGCGCCGAGAACGAGGTCGGCGACCCACCTGCAACGGGCGCAGCGGCACCCAATCCCGACGAGCACGCTGAGGTCACCGGCAGCCTCTCGCAGGCGCCGGCCTATTCCGTCGCATCCTTGAGTGCTGGCGACACACGGCCCTTCTCGCTTTGGTCGACAAGGTCCGATCCGCTCGACGGCGAAACGGCCGCCGACCGCGCCGACAAGCTGTTCGTCTCGATCAATGCGTCGCTCAAGGCCATCGAGAACCAGCAGCTTTCGCGCATCACCACGCTTGCCGACAACGCCTATAAGAATGCCGATGCCATCGCCCAGGCACTGGAAGCGGCCGGCCTGCCGGTCGACAGCGAGCTTGACAAGAGCGATGTCGGCGGCCCGCTGGTTCCGCTCGATCCCTCGATGGTTTTCGACAGCAAGGTCAAGGAGCTGGACGAGGCGCTAGATGCGCTCGACGAGGTCAAGAAAGAGGCGAGCAAGCTGCCGCTCGCCAACCCGGCGCCGGGCCATACGGTGACCAGCCCGTTCGGTGTGCGCACCGACCCGATCCTGGGCAGCGCCGCCTTGCATACGGGAATGGATTTCAGGGCGCCGATCGGCATGCCGGCCAAGGTCACCGCCGCTGGCACCGTCACCAAGGCCGGCTGGGCCGGCGGCTACGGCCGCATGGTCGAGGTCGACCATGGCAACGGCTTTGCCACACGCTATGGGCATCTGAGCGAGATCGATGTGAGCGTCGGCCAGAAGCTTGCCGCCGGCGACGTCATCGGCAAGACCGGCAGCAGCGGCCGCTCGACCGGTCCGCACCTGCACTACGAGGTGCGCCACGACGGCGAGGCGGTCGACCCGCTGCGCTTCCTGACCGTCGGCAAGAAGGTCGCGCAGTATCTTTGACCGGCTGATCCAGCACCGGCGCCCGCGAATTCGCTAAGCGCCGGGATTCTCCTGCCCTGCCAGATACATCGTTGCCGCCGAACCAAAGTAAGGACGCCGTTCTTCAACGCGGCCTCGTCGATACGGAACTTGGCGTGGTGAAGCGGATAAACCGATCCGACCTCCGGCCGGTCAGGCGTTGACATGGACATCCCGCGGGAACTTCGTCAGCGTCTCGTTGCCGGTATCGGTCACCAGAATGGTCTCGCTGATCTCGATACCCCAGCCGTCCATCCACATGCCCAGGATGGAATGAACGACATTGCCGGGTTGCAGCACCGTCTTGTCACCCGGCCTCAGGCTGATCGTATGCTCGCCCCAATCCGGCGGATAAGCAACGCCGATGGAATAGCCGATGCGCGATTCCTTCTTCAGCCCGTGACGCTCTATGACCTTGCGCCACGCGGCTTCGACCGCTTCGGCGGTCGTGCCCGGCCGCACCGCATCGAGCACCGCATCCATGCCTTCGATCACCGCCTTTGCCGTGTCCGCGACGCGGGTCGGCGTCTTGCCGAGTTGCATGGTCCTGGCAAGTCCCGCAGCGTAGCGGCGGCAGACGCCGGCAAGCTCGAGCGCGATCGTTTCGTCCTTTCCGAACCGCCGGTCGCTCCACATGATGTGCGGCGCGGAAGCATTTTCGCCGCCGAGGATCGTCGGCGGCAGCGCCGTGATATCGCCGGCGAAATCCGGGCTGCCGGCGATCTGCGCCGCCTGGATGGAAGCGATCGCGTCGCATTCGCGCACGCCCGGCGCAATGACTTCGTAGGCTCGCGCAACAGCCGCTTGCGCCAGCCTCGACGCGTTGCGCAGATAGGCGATTTCCGGCGCTGATTTCACCGCGCGGATCCAGTTCACGAGCAGATCGGCATCATGCCATGTCGCATCGGGCAATCCGGCGACGAGCCGCGCATGCGCCTTCGGCGAGAAATAGTAGGCTTCGAGCTCGATGCCGATATGGCGGCTGCCCCAGCCCTTGGCGACGATCCACGCCGCGACCCAGTCCATGGGATGACGGTCGGCGCGCTGCACGTGGTCTTCCGGGAAGCCGACGATGTTTTCCGGCTTCATCCAGGCCGTCAGCAACCCGCCGGGCGCATCCATGGCGCGGCCGATCCAGACCGGCTCGACCTCCTCGATCGGAACAAGCACCACCTGTGGCGTGTAGAACGACCAGCCGTCATAGCCGGTGATGTAATGCTGGTTGGCGACGTCGTTGACGATCAGTAGTTCGATGCCGCGCATGGCCATCTCGGCGCGGATTTTTCCGAGCCGCCGCTGGTACTCTTCGCGGGCAAAAGGCAGTTCAATCATCTTTTCTCCTCGCCGGACCTATCTGATCGGGGGCGAGCCGCGGCTTCCCCTCCGCCCACCATCGCGATGGTTTTGACGGCCGGCAATCGGCCAGGACAATGCACAAGCATGGCCTAGCCCGGCTTGGCTTAAGCCACCTTGGTGATCGCGGTGGGTTTTTTGAATTCCATTTGACTGAATAAATTTTCTCTGCAAGTCTTGCCGCAGGGATGGGATGCGCAAGCCATGGCGTTGCGGGGGACCAATCAGGAATTCGGGCGGCCGTACAACCGGCGCATCGTACTTGAGTCCATCCGCCGCTTCGGCCCCATCGCGCGCGGCGATATCGCCCGGCATGTTGGACTGACAGTCCAGACCGTTTCGACCATCGTTCGCGAGTTGGAGGAACAAGGTTACATCCTGTCGGTTCGCGAGGAGCCGAAGGGTCGTGGCCTGCCGCCGGCGAGGCTGCGCATCAACCCAGACGGCGGATATGCCGTCGGCATCCACCTCACTCCGCTCGGCATCGACGCGGCGCTGATCAACCTCAGCGGCGACGTGGTAGAGGGTGCGCACCGCAGCGCGCCCAATGCCGCTCCCGATGACGCGTTCGAAGCAATCGGCGCCATGGTCGCCGAAATGACAGGGCGTCGCCCGGGCAGCCGCGTCATCGGCATCGGCATGGCGCTTCCTGGCCCGTTCGGTGTCGAACCCATGAGCTTTGTCGGCCCGACGACCATGGTTGGCTGGCGGGACGTTTTGCTACGCGAGCGGCTGTCGGCAGCCACCGGCCTGCCGGCCTTCTTCGAAAACGACATGGCGGCCGCCGCCATGGGCGAACGCCTCTATGGTTTCGGCGCCAAGCATTCCGAATATTACTATCTATATTTCGGCGTCGGTCTTGGCGGCGCCATGCTGCATGATGGCAGCGTCTTGCGCGGCGCCTGGGGCAATGCCGGCGAGATCGGGCATATCCCCGTCGTTCCGGGCGGCGAGCCGTGCCCCTGCGGCAATCGCGGCTGCCTCGAACGCTATATTTCGCTGGACGCGCGAAGCCGCTGGAGCGGCGACGATGCCGGCTGGGTGGCCGAGGTCGCGCCCGTATTCCGCAACGCGATCGCCATCATCGAGAACCTCTTCGATCCCGAAACCATCGTCCTTGGCGGATTGGCCTCGCCTGGCCTGCTTGAACGGCTGGCGGCATCGCTGGAGCCGCTGCTGAATTCGGTTTCGGCGCGCAAGGATCGCACCACACCGCGTATCCTGCTGGCGCAAGGTGGCCAGCACGCGGTGCTGCGCGGAGCGGCGGCACTTGCCGTTTCGGGCGTGCTTTCCCCGCGCTTCGGCCAAATCTTCACCGCCAAGCGGCAGCGCGATGGCGACCTTTTGAAGGGTGGAGACATCGCAGCATGAGCGAACCGCTTCTGGTCCTCGACAACGTCGCCAAGAACTACGGCGCCATCCAGGCGCTCCGCGGCATCAGCTTTTCGATCGGACGCGGCGAGGTTGTAGCCCTTCTCGGCGACAACGGCGCCGGCAAGTCGACGCTGGTCAAGATCATCGCAGGCGGGCTTGAACCGACCTCGGGCCGCATGCTGTTCGAAGGCAAGGACTTCCTCGCCAGGTCTCCGGCTGAGGCCAAGGCCGCCGGCATCGAAACCGTCTACCAGGACCTTTCGCTCTGCACCAATGTCGATGTCGTAGCCAACTTCTTCATGGGACGCGAGATCACCCGCAAGGTGCTGGGCGTTCCGGTCCTCGACGAGCGCGCGATGGAAGCGGTGGTCGGCAAGGCGCTGGCCAATGCCGGCACGCGTATTCCTTCGCTGCGCACCAAGGTCGAGCATCTCTCGGGCGGCCAGCGGCAGGCGATCGAGCTCAACCGCTTCGTCCATTGGGGCGGCAAGCTGGTGCTGCTCGACGAGCCCTTCGCCGCGCTCGGCGTCGAACAGACCCGTCGCGGCCTCGACATGATCCGCCAGGTGGCAAGGCAGGGTATCGGCGTCGTCATCATCACCCACATCATGCAGCAGGCCTTCCAGGTCGCCGACCGGATCGTGGTGATCCGCCAGGGCGTCGTGGCCGGCGACGTTGCCCGCAACAAGACAAGTCCCGACGCGGTGATCAACATGATCACCGGGGAGACGCTCGCCGGTGCCGGACCGGCGGGCTGAAAAACAATGAGGGGTCCGGCGCAAGAGGAGCGAACGACATGAAGCGACTGCTACTTTCTGTCTTCGGTATCCTGGCACTGGCCATTGCCACGCTAACGCCGGCATTCGCCCAGTCCAAGGGTACCGTTTATTACCTGGTGCCGACATTGCTTGACGAATTCCAGACCGGCTCGGTGAGCGCTCTGGAACTGTTCCTGAAGCAGGTCGGCTATGAGATGAAAACGCTGAACGCTGACAACAAGACCGACGCTCAGCAATCGCAAATGAATGATGTTATCGCGCTGAAGCCCAAGGCGATCATTCTCGCCGCGGTCGATTTCAACGCATTGAAGCCGTCCGTTGAAGCCGCCCGCGCTGCCGGCATTCCGGTGGTCGAGTTCGACCGCCAGATCACCGCAACGCCGTCCGACTTCACCTCGGTCGCAGGCACGGTCGAGATCGGCCACATCGCGGCCGATCAGGCCGAGGCCCTGCTGAAGGCCAAAAACGGCTCGGTCAAGGGCAAGATCCTCCAGGTGCTCGGCGATCCAGGCGATCCCTACACGCTCGATATCCAGAAGGGTTTCGAGGAGAAAATGAAGGCGTTTCCGGACGTCAAAATCATTTCGCTGCCGGCCATGCAGTGGGAAGCGAGCAATGCCGGCACCATCGTTGCCGACCAGATGCTGGCCAATCCAGACATCGACCTGATCTTCAGCCATGCAGCCCACCTCTCGGTCGCGGCGGTCGCTTCGCTCGAAGCCGCCGGCAAGAAGCCGGGCGATGTCATGCTGATGAGCTCGAACGGCGCGCCGGTCGGCCTCGACCTCATCCGGAAGGGCTGGCTGAACGTCGAGGTCGAGCAGCCGCTTTACGCGCAGGCCGCAGCCGTCGCCATGTTCATGGATAAGGTCGCCAACAAGCAGGAGATCAAGCCCGGTGACTACGACGTGCTCGGCCTGAAGTCGGTGGTGACCAAGGAAGCCTGGGGACCCAACATCAAGATCCCGGGCGCCGCGATCACCAAGGCAAACGTCGACAATCCTGCCTTCTGGGGCAACCAGAAGCCGCCGACGGATACGGTCAAGTCCGTCGAATAGGCTTTCCCAGCAGAGCTCCGGGCCGCCGTGGCCCGGGGCCTTGCGGTGCGTCCGCGCAGAAGCGGTCGCGCATCTCATCCTGACGCCAACCGGATCGCCCCATGAGTCCGCGCACTCGCCATAGTCTCGAGCTCGTGCTCGACAATCTCGTCTGGTTCATGCTGGTTTTCGTGCTGGCGGTGTTCTCGATGTTCATTCCGAACTTCTTCCAGCTCGGCATTTTCGCCAACATCGTCGAGGCTTCGAGCGTGCTGGGCGTCATGTCGATCGGGCTGGCGCTGGTCATCATTGCCGGCCACATGGACCTTTCGGTCGAATCGGTCGCCGCGCTCAGCGCCATGGCGGTCGGCATCATGTTCTGCTCGTCCGGCATCGGCCTGGGCGTGCAACTGCATCCGGATTGGCTGATGGTGCCGGTATCGCTCGCCATCGCGCTGGCGGTGGGCGCGATCATCGGTGTTATCAACGGGCTCCTCATCGTCAGATTGAAGATGAGCGCCTTCATCATCACGCTTGCTTCCTACATCTGGGTGCGCGGCCTCGTGCTGGTCATCTCCGGCGGTCGCTCCGCACAGGACCTCGCCCCCGCGATCCGCTGGTTCGGCATCCAGCGCCTTGCCGGTCTGCCCCTCACCGCATGGATCGCGGTCGC
The DNA here is from genome assembly GCF_020165075.1 of Mesorhizobium sp. CA4. Lineage (NCBI taxonomy): Bacteria > Pseudomonadati > Pseudomonadota > Alphaproteobacteria > Hyphomicrobiales > Phyllobacteriaceae > Mesorhizobium > Mesorhizobium sp. CA4. The sequence continues at coordinate 224,781 of NZ_JAIUHK010000001.1, read as the reverse complement.
CTGTTTCGTCATCTTTTCGTTGATCCTGGCCAAGACGCCTTTCGGCCGGCATCTGGTGATGATCGGCGGCAACGAGACGGCGACCTTCCGCGCCGGTATCCGCGTCAACCGCAACCTGATCGTGGCCTTCGTGCTCGCCGGCGCCATTGCCGGGCTTGCCGGTTGGCTGCTTGCCATCCGCACCTCCGGCGCCACCGCCAATCTCGGCGTCGGGCTCCTCTTCAACGCGTTCGCCGCCGTCGTCATCGGCGGCGTCAGCCTGAAGGGCGGCGTCGGCACACTACCAGGGGTTTACGCCGGCGTGTTGCTGCTGTCGGCCATCAACACGGCCATCAACCTGATGGGCCTGCCGGCTAACTTCACCCAGGTCATCCATGGTCTGCTGGTGCTGGCGGCCGTGCTGCTGGACGCTTTCAAGCAAACCATTCGTCAAAAACTCGCATGACAGGACCGCTCGCATGACCGGACGCATCGAAGGCAAGGTGGCAGCGATCGTCGGCGCCGCGCGCGGCATCGGCAAGGGCATAGCCCAGCGCTTTGCCGAGGAAGGCGCAAGGCTGGTGCTCGCTGACAGCGAGGCCGAGGCCGGCCAGGCGAGCGCCGATGAGCTCGGCGCCGCTTTCATCCACACCGACATCTCGAGGATGGCCGACGCGGAAGCCGTTGTGGCATTGGCGCTGGAGCGCCATGGCCGCCTCGACATCATCGTCCAGAACGCCGGCATCTACCCCTGGCAATTAATCGAGAACACCAGTCCCGACGATTGGGACCGCGTCATGGCGGTTAATTTGCGCGGCACTTTCAACGCCGCCCGCGCCGCCCTGACACCGATGAGGGCACAGCAGAGCGGCCGCATGCTCTTCACATCCTCGATTACCGGTCCACAGGTGAGCAGCCCCGGCCACGGTCACTATTCCGCCAGCAAGGCCGGCATAAACGGCTTCATCCGTTCCGCGGCTCTGGAGTTTTCCGGCTATGGCATCACCGTCAACGGCGTCGAGCCCGGCAACATCCTGACCGAAGGCATGAAGCTGCATCGCGATGCCGCGTTCATCAAGAGCATGGAGGACGCCGTGCCGCTCGGCCGCCTTGGCACACCGCGCGACGTCGCCAACGCCTTCTTGTTCCTGGCCTCGGACGACGCCAGCTATATAACCGGTACGACCATTGTCGTCGATGGCGGCCAGCTCCTGCCGGAAGGCCAGGATTTCCGCCTGACACCGTCGTGATTCGCTGCAACTCCGGCGCCCGTCCACCGTTGGGGTGACAGCCGCTGCAATGACCGGCTCGTTCATCGCCTATTCAACCGGTCTGCTGTAGCATGATGAGCCTGAATCGCACGGAGGACGTATCGTGTCAAAAACCCCAATTTTCTTGATCCGAATGGCGTTGGCAGTCATTTGCTTCGTCGGCTTGGCGGCGACCGCCACCACCCTTTTCCCCGCCACCGCCTCGGCCCAGCAGCTGCGGCGATGCGCCAATGAAGGCGGCATATGCCGCTTGCCCTATCCCACGGAGGTGATTTACGGCGCGCGTGGTCGAACAACCTCGCGGTTTTTCGACCGTCGGTCCGTCCCCTGCTCGAATCGCCTGTTTGGTGACCCTGCCCCCGGCCGCGAAAAAGCCTGTTATTTTGTGGCGCGTGGCGGCTATGGCGATGACGACAATTACGGAGACGACGATTACGGCTCCCGCCCCTACCGTGGCGAATGGGTCGCCTGCGCCAGGGAGGGTGAGTTCTGCGATTTCCGCGGCCGCGCGATGGTCAGATACGGCGCACGTGGCCAGTACACGCAGGATGTTTTCAGGAACGGTGTCAGATGCGGCAACGACGCCTTTGATGATGATCCCGCCCCCGGCGCTCGCAAACGCTGCTACGTCAGGCAGTAACTGCGCCTGAACCCGGCGCGCGCAATAAGGTGGCGGCCCCAGCAAGGGCCGTCGCCGCATTCTGTTTCAGCTTGTCCGGCAGGCTGGTGGGCGATGACGGGCTCGAACCGCCGACATCTTCGGTGTAAACGAAGCGCTCTACCAACTGAGCTAATCGCCCGCTTGAGCGCGGACCTTTAAGCAGTTAGGGCCGCATTCGCAAGGCCAAATGAATAGACGGCGCGCCTGTCGCGGTGCGGATTTCCCCAGCCTCGGCGCCGCTGTCAAAAAACCTTCTCCTGATTGCTGTAATGCGTGAATGCCGCGCTTGACACCCGCGGGCGAACCCCTTATCCACCGCCCCAACGACGAACACGCCTGACACGTGCTCGTCAGTGCGCGGGTGTAGCTCAGTCGGTTAGAGTGCCGGCCTGTCACGCCGGAGGTCGCGGGTTCGAGCCCCGTCACTCGCGCCATCATTTCAAGGGCTTAGGCCCTGCCCTCCAAAAAGTTTCAACTTTCATTTTCCGGAGAGTTTCAACTTTTTGTATTCGTTGCGTTCTTCCGCCAGCGCCTTGCGCCCTGCCCTACGCGACTGGTCGGCGGCGCGGACGGCGGCCAGGTTGACCGGCATATAGGTCTTCTGCAGCGCCTTGCTGTCGTCGATCGAGTTGCCCATCTTGGCGGCGATCGCCTCGACGGAGGCGCCGCCGGCGTTGGCCTCGACCGCGCCCGAACGCCGCATGTCCATCAGCCGGCGCTTCTCCTTCTCCCCGAACACCATGCGCCGGACATCGGCGAAATCATCGACCAGGCTGTCTTTGGTATAGGGCACGCCGGCGCGCGGCCGGCCGCCTTTCGGCCCCGGCGCGAAGCCGCGTGAGCGGAAGATCGGCGCATCGTCGAGCAAGGTGAAGCCGAGCTCGGCGACATAGGCCAGAACCAGGCGCTGCGTGCGCCGCGACAGCGTGCCGAAGGCGCTCTCGCCGCTCTTAGTGCGCGCGATCAGAAAACCCCATTCCTGCGCCGTCTGCATCGCCTGCGCCGGCGTCAGCGTGCGCACGTCGACCGGCGAGAAGCTGGTGTCCCAGGCGACGACGATGTTGGAACTGACCAGCAGGATTCTTTAGCGCGGTCCTTGGAAATCATTCGCCCAGCACAACCCCGGAAGCGACGATCTGGGCCGTCCGTTCGGTGAGCTTCTGGCGCTTTACAAGCGTGGGCTTCTCGTAAGGCTTTTTCATCCTACCGTTCCAAATCGGCGCGCTGACAGGACGTTGAACGCGCTCGCCTCAGTTGCGTTCCGCAATAAAGGGCCGCTAAAAAAGTCGCGAAAAATGGAAGGCGGGAGGCCTCAGGCCTTGGCGAGCAGCGCCTCGACCTCCTCGAGGGTCGGCATGGACGGCGCGGTGCCGGGGCGCGTCACCGAAATGCCGGCGACAGCGCAGGCAAAGCGCACGGCCTCCAGCGGCTCGACGCCCCTTGCCAAAGCGGCTGCGAGACCGCCGTTGAACGCGTCACCCGCCCCCGTGGTCTCGACCACCGGACCGGCACTGACAACACCGACATGTTCGGATCGGTCCTTGCTGTGCAGCAGCGCGCCTTTGTCCCCCAGCGTCACGATGACGGTGCCGACGCCCTTGGCGAGCAGCGCGTCGGCGGCGCGGCGGGCGTCGTCGATTAAGGAGACATTGATGCCGGTCAACCCTTCTGCCTCGGTCTCGTTGGGCGTGACATAGTCGCAGAGCGCGTAGATGCGGTCGGGCAGGCTGGCGGCCGGCGCGGGATTGAGAATGGTTGTCACCCCTGCCCCGCGCGCGATTTCCAGCGCCCTCAAGGCTGCATCGATCGGCTGTTCGAGTTGGGTGACGAAGACGCCGGCGGAACGGATAAGCTCGGCATGCGCCTCAATGTCGGCCGGAGAGATCAGCATTGCCGCGCCCGGGCTGACGATGATGGCGTTGTTGCCGGTGCCTTCCTCGACGAAGATATAGGCCGCGCCGGTATAGCTGTCCGGCGTATCGATGACGGCGCTTTTCACGCCTGCGTCCTTCCAGGTCTGCTTTGCCATGTCGGCGAAGGCATCGACGCCGAGCCTGGTCAGGAAGGTGATGTCGGCGCCGAGTTTCCCTGCCGCCACCGCCTGGTTTGAGCCCTTGCCGCCCGGGCCGAGCTTGAAGGAATTGCCGAGGATCGTCTCGCCCAGACGCGGCTGGCGGTCCGCGCGATAGGCGGTGTCGGCGACGAACACGCCAAGGATCACAACAGGCTTCGTGATGACGGGTTTGCCGGTAGCCATGTCCTTACTCGGCATCCGGCGGCACGACGCCTTTGCGGAAGGCAAAGCAGCCATAGAAGCGGCGCTCGCCGGTCTGGATCACGCAATAGGCTTTCTTCGAGCGCTCGTAGAAGGCGTAGCGTTCGATCGAGATCATCGGCCGGGGCTTGCCCTCGGCCGCGTCGATCTCCTTCTGCACCTCCTTCTGCACCGGCGGGATTTCGTTCGGCTTGCCGACGATCTCCATGCGCGCTGCCGCATCGTCGACGAAAGTATCCAGCGGATAGAGCGACAGCACCGCCTTCACCACCTCCGCCGCCGTCGCATCGATGCGCAACAGCTTGCCGAGCACCGTCTGCCGCGCCACCGAATCGGACGGGAAATTGGTGTCGGCGATGATCAGGTCGTCGCCATGGCCCATCGCCCGCAGCGCCTGGAGCACGTCGGCATTGAGCAGCGGATTGATCCCTTTGAGCATGGGTTCCTCTTGAAGGGTTGATGCGGTCAGAGACGCTTGCCGGTTTCGGCGTCGAAGAGGTGGACCTGGTCGAGGCGCGGCCTGAGCTTGAGCGTGTCGCCCGGCTTGAAGTCGTGACGCTCGCGGAACAGCGCCACCATCTCGCCCTCGCCGAACCGTACGAACACCAGCGTCTCCGATCCTGTCGGTTCGACCACCGAAATCGTGGATGCGACGCCGTCGGGATGGATTTCCAGGTGCTCGGGGCGCACGCCATAGACCACGGCCTGGCCATCCGCCGCGGCGATATCGGTCGGCATCGGAAACGCCGAGCCTGCAATGTCGACCACGGGCTTCCCCCCCTTTTTCACGGTGCCGTTGAGCAGGTTCATCGACGGCGAGCCGATGAAGCCGGCGACGAACAGATTGGCCGGCCGGTCGAACAGTTCCAGCGGCGCGCCGACCTGCTCGATGCGGCCGTCGCGCATCACCACGATCTTGTCGGCCATGGTCATGGCCTCGATCTGGTCGTGGGTGACATAGATGGTGGTCGTCTTCAGCCGCTGATGCAGCTCCTTGATCTCGGTGCGCATCTGCACGCGCAGTTTGGCGTCGAGATTGGAAAGCGGCTCGTCGAACAGGAACACCTGCGGATTGCGCACGATGGCGCGGCCCATGGCGACGCGCTGGCGCTGGCCGCCCGAAAGCTGGCGCGGGTAGCGCTTGAGATAGGGCGCGAGGTCGAGGATATCGGCGGCGCGCTTCACCCGTTCGGCAACCACGGCCGGATCGGTGCCGCGCAGCTTCAGCGCGAAGGCCATGTTCTGCTCCACCGTCTTGTGCGGATAGAGCGCGTAATTCTGGAACACCATGGCGATGTCGCGCTTCGCCGGCGGCAGGTTGTTGACGACCCGGTCGCCGATCGAGATCGTGCCCCCGGAAACCGTCTCCAGCCCGGCCACCATCCTGAGCAGCGTGGATTTGCCGCATCCCGACGGGCCGACCAGCACGACGAATTGTCCGTCGGCAATATCGACGCTGACCTCATGCAGGACCTTGACGGTTCCGAACGCCTTGGCCACACTGCTGATCGCGACTTGAGCCATCGTCTCCCCTTTATCGTTTGCGGTGAAGCTAGCCATTGCGAACGGCAACGGCAAGTCGGTATCTTATAGATAAAAAGCCAATCTTGTTGACAAGGTAATCGATTACGCGAATAGTGGCGAGTGCCAATCCGAGAGCAGGCCTGCTACCCTGAAATCGGAGCTCCGGCGACGCAGGGTGGGGTCCCACGTCCGGTATGATCGAGGAGAACCGTGAGGCGTTTCGACGTCCGAGAGATTGGCCACTTCAATTCAATCGCTGATGTTCTGGGAGGAACCTGTAGATGAGAGTCGACCTGTATGAAAAACTGATGCGCGCCGGTGCGAGCCGTCGCGATGTGCTGAAGGGTGCGGCCAGCATGGCCGCAATCGCCGCCGCCTCCGGCGCCGGGCTCGGAGCACTGACGAGGCCTGCGGCCGCCGACGACAGTGTGCGCGCGAAAATCCTGCAGATCCCGGGCGTCGGCAAAGGCCAGCCGACGGATGCCGACTTCCAGAAGGTCGGCGAGCTCTGCCTCGAAGCGACCAAGGCCAATGTCAAGGAAGGCGAATTCGCCGGTGTCGAGCTCACCTTCATGGGCCTCAACAACCAGAACCTGCACAACGTGCTGTTCCGCGGCTTCCTGAAGCCATGGGAGGCCTATACGGGCGCCAAGATCAGCTGGATCGATCTTGCCCAGGCCGACTACAATGCCCGCCTGCAGCAGTCGATCGCAACCAAGACCGTCGATTTCGACATCATCGAGATGGGCGCGCCCTTCGAAGGCGATGTCTGCGGCAAGGGCCTGACCTCGGAGATGCCCGACTGGGTCAAGAAACAGATCGATTTCGAGGATCTGGTCAACTATCTCAAGCCCCCGGTCGGCACGTGGAACGGCAAGCAATATCGCGTGACGATTGACGGCGACGCGCATAATTTCAACTACCGCACCGACGTGTTCTCCGACTCCGAGCTGGCGGCAGCCTGGAAAGCCGACAGCGGCGACAAGGCAGGGCTGACGGAGTGGGGCGTGCCCAAGACTTGGCAACAGGTGCAGGCCGTGACCAAGTTCCTCAAGGGCAAGAAGTTCAAGGGCCAAGACGTCTACGGCTATCTCGACGCGCCCAAGCCCTGGGGCGGTTTCGGCTTCTATTTCCTCGGCAGCCGCGCCACGGCCTATGCCAAGCATCCCGACGACAAGGCCTGGCTGTTCGATGCCGACACGATGAAGCCGCGCATCAACAACCCGGCCTGGGTGCGCGCCATCCAGGACGTCATCGACGCCCTGCCCTCCGAGCCCGCCGACCAGATCAACGCCGATCCGAACACCACCGCCTTCCAGCAGTTCCTGGCCGGCACCGGCTCGATGATCCCCTGGTGGGGCGATGTCGGCTCGAATGTGAAGACCAATGACTCATCGGTCATCGGCGACGTCACCGGCTTCTCGATCCTGCCGGGCTCCGACGACGTCTACAACTCCAAGACCGGCAAGTGGGAAAAGCTTGCCAGCGGCCCGAACTATGCGCCCAACTGCGCCTATCTCGGCTGGGGCGTCTATGTCATGGCCCGCGTCGATTCCGACGAAAAGAAGAAGAAGGCCGCGTGGTCGGCGGCCGCCCATCTCGGCGGCAAGGACCTGTCGATCTGGACGGCGATGTATCCGTCGGGCTTCCAGCCGTACCGCAACTCCCATTTCAACATTCCCGAATGGGTTGCGGCCGGCTATGACGAGGCCTTCATCACCTCCTATCTCAAGTCGGAAGGCGATTCCTACAACCATCCGAACGCGGCGATCGAGCCACGCATCCCCGGCATCTTCCAGTACTATTCAGCCGCCGAGGACATCCTGGCCAACACCTTCGCCGGCAAGATGAAGGCGCAGGAAGGCGCCGACGCCATCGCCGCGGCCTGGGAAAAGCTGACCGACCAGATCGGCCGCGAAAACCAGATCAAGCTCTACAAAGCCTCGCTCGGCATGTAGGCTGGCTTATGAGACGTCGCGGCCCGGTGGCACATCGTCACCGGGCCGCATCTTTACCGGCTCGGCCGGTTTGAAGCGTTAGAGCAATTCCAGGAAAAGTGTGAGCGGTTTTCCGTCCGGAATTGCGTAAAAACAAAGAGATAGAGCGGTTCGCCGTTTCCGTGAAACGGTGAAGCGCTCTAGAAGGCGAGAGGCGTGGCTGAGCAGATTTCGACCGCGAATGCGTGGCCGGCACATCCGGCCGACCTGATCCCGGCAGGCCGCAAGCGCCTCGGCTGGGGCCTGCTGGCCATTGCAACGCTTGGCCTGCTGGCGATCATCGTCGTGCAGATCCTCTACAAGACCGAGATGTCCACGGTCGGTTTCGACACATGGCGCCCGGTCGTCTACGCCTACATCTTGTGGGGCGCAGCGCTTGGCGCCTGGCAGGTGCTGACGCGCGGCGAGGACGGGCAGCGCGCGCTGTTCCTTTTGCCGGCCCTGCTCTTCACCATCGCCATGGTGATCTTCCCGACGCTGTTCGGCTTCTACATCGCGCTGACCGACTGGAACCTCAGCTCGTTCTCAGGCCGCCGTTTCAACGGCCTCGACAATTTCTGGCAGATGCTGGCCGACCCTTATTACCGCAACGCGCTGTTGAACATGGTGCTCTATGTGCTTGCGGTGCTGGTCGAATATGTCATCGCCTTCGGCCTGGCGCTGCTGCTCAATGCGCAGATTCGGGCCCGCAAATTCTTCCGCGTCGTCTTCCTGCTGCCGCTGATGCTGTCGCCGGTCGCCGTGTCCTGGATGGTCGGCAAGTCGCTGATGGAGTACCGGTTCGGCCCGGCGGCGACACTGGCGCGTCATCTCGGCTGGGACAATCCCGCCTTCTTCTCCGATCCGATCACCGCCCGCATCTCGATCATGATGCTCGATGCCTGGACCTTCATCCCGTTCATGATGATCATGCTGCTTGCCGGCCTGCAGGCGATGTCGCGCGAGGTGCTGGAAGCCGCCCGCGTCGACGGTGCGACGGCATGGCAGACCTTCTGGCAGGTCACCTTCCCGCTGATGCTGCCGGTATCGGTGACGGCGGTGATCCTGCGCATCATCTTCAAGCTGAAGCTCGCGGACATCATCATCACCCTGACCTCCGGCGGACCCGGCGGCGCCACCGATTCCGTGTCGAGCTTCATCTATCGCGAATACCGCGACCGCTCGAATGTCGGCTACGGTACCATGCTGGCCATGGCCTATCTGGTCATCATCATCGTGTTCGTGACCTGGCTCCTGAAATTCGCCAGTCGCTTCGTGCGCAACGTCAACTGAGCGGCATCATGAGCGTCCAGACCACCGACTACACCGTTTCCGAAATCCGCTCGCCGGCGGCCTTCATCGCCAGCCGCGTCTTCATCTATGGCGCGCTTATCTTCTGGGCTTTCGTCTGTCTGTTCCCGATCTATTGGACGATCACCACCTCGTTCAAATCGGCGGTCGACGTCACCCAAGGCCATCTCATTCCCTTCGTCGACTTTACACCTGACTGGAAGGGCTGGCGCTCGCTCGGCCTGTCGCCGGATTCGATCTTCCAGACATCGACCGTGCGCGACGAATTCCTCAAACGTTTCATGAACTCCGTCATCACCTCGGTCGGCGCATCGAGCCTCGCCATCATCATCGGCAGCCTCGCCGCCTATGGCCTTGTCCGCTACCGCTACAAATTCGCCTGGTTCAAGAACGAGGATATCTCCTTCTTCTTCCTGTCGCAGCTCATCCTGCCGCCAGTCGTTCTGGCGCTGCCTTTCCTGGTGCTCTACCGGGAAGTGGCGCTCCTCGACACCCGTATTGGGCTCGTGCTCCTCTACACGCTGATGGTGCTGCCGATCGTCATCTGGATCATGCGCGACCAGTTCAACTCGATACCCGTCGAGTTGGAGGAGGCGGCTTTGGTCGACGGGCTGTCGATCTGGGGCGCCTTCTTCCGCATCGTCATGCCGATCGCCCTGCCCGGCATGGTCGCCGCCTTCATCCTGGCGATGGTGCTGTGCTGGAACGAGTATTTCTTCGCCGCGCTTCTGACATCGACCGATGCCAAGACCATCCCCGTCATGGTGGCGAGCCAGACCGGCTCGCAAGGCATCAACTGGTGGTCGATGGCGGCCTTGGCCACCGCCGCGATCGCGCCGCTGGCGATCATCGGCATCGCGCTCGAGCGCTATCTGATCATGGGCATGACGGCCGGCTCGGTGAAGTAGCTGGACCTCACCTTCTCCCCTTGTTGTGGGAGAAGGAAGAACCGCGCCTATCGCACCAGGATCGACCTTAGATGATCCAGGATCATGGCGACGCCGATCTTACCGAGGCCCGCCGAAGCTTCCGGCGCGCTCTTCGTGTACCAGCTGGTATTGTCCGCGAAATGGCCGGCATCCACCGCCTCGGGACACAGCGCCAGCATCAGCGAGGTCTCACCTTTGCCGGCATGGTCGAACGGATATTTGCCGGTCATCGCGGCCGGCATCAACGGATGCACCTGCACCCAGTTGAAGACATTCTCGCCCTGCGCATGGCCGGCATAGTAATCGGCCATGGTGTTGGAACCCCACCAGCCCTCGCCGCGCTCCTTTTCCAGGAAGCGGAAGATCGCCTGCCGACCGGCGGTCTTGAAGGCGAGATCGGTCGGCATGCCGGCCACGAAATTTTCGGTCTGGTGGTGGATGATGGCGTGGATGTTGCGGAAGCCGATACGCAGCAGCCCGTAGAACAATTCCTCCGCGAAGGGCGAAAGCACCGGACCGCCGACCTGCACCGAGCCGCTGCCTTCCGGCGCCGCGACCGCATAGCTTGCCGCGCCGTAATAGAAGGGCGGCAGGATGACGAGGTCCCTCTCCTTCTCGATCAGCTCCACCGTCTTGACGACGGCCAGCGTGTCCATGCCGACCGCCATGTGCTCGCCGTGGTATTCGAGCACGCCGAGCGGCAGCACGACCGGCCAGTTCTCCTCGATCGCCTTGCGGATCTGGTGCGGCAGCATCAGCTCGTAGCGCATCTCCTACTCCATGTTGGTGTGCCTGGCGCGCATCCCTTCCGGCGTCGCATTGGTCAGCGCCTGGAGCTTCAGCACCATGATTTCAAATAAGAGGAACAGAGCGCCTTCGAACAGCGAGCCCATCGGCAGCACCGAGCTTCTTGCCGCGCCCTGGTCGCTGGCCATCGTCTGCGCCGGGATGACGAGCGTGAAGTCGGCGAGCTTGGCGGCGCTGCTTTCCGGTTCTGCCGTCAAAAGCAGCACCTTCGCGCCGGCATCGCGGGCAACGCGCATCAAGGTCAGCACCGTAGTGGTCTCGCCCGGCCCTGAACTCGCCAGGAAGACGTCGCCCTGCCCGAGCGGCGGCGTGGTCATGTCGCCGACGACCGAGACCGGCAGACCGAGATGGTAGATCCGCATGGCGAAACCCTTCACCTGCAGCGCCTCGCGGCCGCAGCCATAGACGGCGATCTTGCCGGCGTCGGCCAGTATCGCGCAGGCGGCGTCGATGCGAGCTTCATCCGTGCGCGCCAGCACCGCGCCAAGCTCGTCCAGCGCGGTCGCGAACATGCCGGATCCGGCTTTGATCATGACGGCTCACCCTCCTGCGCAAATATCGCGATTTGCGGTGCGCGCCGCGAAAGGCTTGTTTTTGTTCATGCTACCACTGCGAAAATCGCTGTCCAACGAGCCTCAGCACTTTTGCTGGGCCACGGGCATGATAGTGTCATGTCAGACAAATCACTCCGGGACATCATCAGACATGAAGACACGGCACTTCGACCGCATCGGCAATGGCGGCATCACCTTCACCGAGCTCGGCTTCGGCACAGCGCCGCTTGGCAATCTCTACCGCGCCATCTCCGACGAGGACGCCAATGCCACCCTGGAAGCGGCATGGGCGACCGGATGCCGCTACTTTGATACGGCGCCGCTCTACGGCCTCGGCCTGTCGGAAACGCGCCTCAACCCGTTCCTCCGCCGCAGAAAGCGCGACGACTATGTGCTGTCGAGCAAAGTCGGCCGCATCATGCGCGTCGCCCCGCCGGACCAGCGCACCGGCATCGGCAAGTTTTTCGAGACACCGTCGCGCCGGGAAGTCTACGACTACTCCTATGACGGCGTCATGCGCTCCTTCGAGGCCTCGCTGGAGCGTCTTGGCGTCGACCGTATCGACATTCTCTTCGTCCACGACGTCGACATCTTCACCCATGGCAGCAAGGAAGCCTCCGACGCCCGCATTGAGGAGTTCATGTCGTCCGGCTATTACGGGCTGCTTTCGCTGCGTGATCAGGGCGTGATCAAGGCCTTCGGCGGCGGCATCAACGAGTGGCAAGTCGCTCAGACGCTTGCCGAGCGCGGCGACTTCGACCTGTTCCTGCTCGCCGGCCGCTACACGCTGCTCGAACAGGAAGCGCTTCAATCCTTCCTGCCGCTTTGCCAGAAGCGTGGCATCGGCATCGTGCTGGGCGGCCCCTACAATTCCGGCGTGCTGGCGACCGGACCGAAGCCGGGCGCCTTCTACAATTACAGCGAGGCGCCGAAGGAGATCCTCGACCGCGTGGCGCGCATCGAAGCCGTCTGCGAGCGCCACAATGTGCGTCTGATCGAGGCGGCTCTGCAATTCCCGCTGCAGCACCCTTCGGTGATGTCTGTGATCCCCGGCGGCCAGCGGCCTGCCGAGGTCGAGAGCAACCGCGCGCTGCTCGACACCAAGATACCGGTGGCGCTCTGGGCGGATTTGAAACAGGAAGGCCTGATGCGCGCCGACGCGCCGACGGCCTGAGCAATTCCAGCAAAAGTGCAGGGCCGATCGCCAGAAAAAGAAAAGCCGGGCAAGCCCGGCTTTTCTGCTCTTAAAGAATAAAGGTCTTAGTTGACCGCGTCCTTGAGGCCCTTGCCGGCCGAGAACTTCGGCACTGTGCGCGCTGGAATCTGCACTTCCGCGCCGGTCTGCGGATTGCGGCCGGTCGAAGCAGCGCGTTTTGACACGGTGAAATTTCCGAAGCCGACAAGCCGGACATCGCCGCCCTTCTTAAGTTCGCCTGTGATCACGGAGAACACCGCATCGACGGCGGACTGCGCATCAGCCTTCGAAAGGCTTGCGGAGTCGGCGACAGCGGACACCAGTTCGTTCTTGTTCATCAAAATTTCCTTCCATGAGAAAACCGGAACTTACGACTCGTCCGGCAGGAAACGGACTTTAGAAAGAAGCGTACAGGAACCCAAGCCGAAAACCGCAGAATTCCGGGCTTTTTTGCATTTTTTCATGGCTTTTTCACATGAAAAAGCCGGGCTCACGGCCCGGCTCTCTCTTTGTGCATTGCAACGTTAGAATATTCTAATGAGCAAGCGACTTTCCGGCATCGTCGCCGGAGTCGACCGGAGCCGGCGCATTGACCGGCTCGACCCACTCGATCGGCTCCGGCATCCGGGTCAGCGCGTGCGCGAGCACCTCGCCGACACGCGAGACCGGGACGATCTCCATGCCGTTCTTGACGTTGTCCGGAATGTCCGCCAGATCCTTGACGTTCTCTTCCGGGATCAGCACCTTCTTGATGCCGCCGCGCAATGCCGCGAGCAGCTTCTCCTTCAGGCCGCCGATCGGCAGGATGCGGCCACGCAGCGTGATCTCGCCGGTCATCGCCACATCGGCCCGGACCGGGATACCCGTCAGCACCGACACGATAGCCGTGGCCATCGCGGCGCCGGCGGACGGGCCGTCCTTCGGTGTCGCGCCTTCCGGCAAGTGGACGTGGATGTCGCGCTTGTCGAACAGCGGCGGCTCGATGCCGAAATCGATTGCCCTGGAGCGGACATAAGAGGCCGCCGCCGAGATCGATTCCTTCATCACGTCACGCAGGTTGCCGGTCACCGTCATGCGGCCCTTGCCGGGCATCATGACGCCTTCGATCGTCAGCAGCTCGCCGCCGACTTCCGTCCAGGCAAGACCCGTGACCACGCCGACCTGATCGTCGGCCTCGACCTGGCCGAAGCGGAAGCGCGGCACGCCGAGATAATCGGCGAGGTTATCCGCCGTGATCTTCACCGTCTTCTTCTTCGTCCGCAGGATCTCGGTCACCGCCTTGCGCCCGAGCTTCATCAGCTCGCGCTCCAGGCTGCGCACGCCGGCTTCCCGCGTGTAGGTCTGGATGATGCCGCGGATCGCGTCCTCGCCGACCGAGAATTCGTTCGGCTGCAGGGCATGGTCGCGGATCACCTTGGGCATCAGGTGACGCTTGGCGATCTCGATCTTCTCGTCCTCGGTGTAACCGGCGATACGGATGATCTCCATGCGGTCCATCAGGGGCGCAGGGATGTTCAGCGTGTTCGCCGTCGTCACGAACATGACGCTCGACAGGTCGTATTCGACCTCGAGGTAATGGTCCATGAACGTCGAGTTCTGCTCCGGATCGAGCACCTCGAGCAGGGCCGATGACGGATCGCCGCGGAAGTCCTGGCCCATCTTGTCGATCTCGTCGAGCAGGAAGAGCGGGTTGGACTTCTTGGCCTTCTTCATCGACTGAATGACCTTGCCGGGCATCGAGCCGATATAGGTCCGCCTGTGGCCGCGGATCTCGGCCTCGTCACGCACGCCGCCAAGCGCCATGCGGATGAACTCGCGGCCGGTCGCCTTGGCGATCGACTTGCCGAGCGAGGTCTTGCCGACGCCGGGCGGGCCGACGAGGCACAGGATCGGCCCCTTGATCTTCTTCTGGCGGCTCTGCACGGCGAGATACTCGACGATGCGCTCCTTGACCTTGTCGAGGCCGAAATGATCGGCGTCGAGCACGTCCTGCGCATAGTTCAGGTCCTGCTTGACCTTGGAGTTCTTGCCCCACGGGATCGACAGCAGCCAGTCGAGATAGTTGCGCACGACCGTCGATTCAGCCGACATCGGCGACATCGAGCGCAGCTTCTTCAATTCGGCTTCCGCCTTCTCGCGGGCCTCCTTGGAGAGCTTGGTCTTCTTGATGCGCGCCTCGATCTCGGCGGCCTCGTCGCGGCCGTCCTCGCCCTCGCCGAGCTCCTTCTGGATCGCCTTCATCTGCTCGTTAAGGTAGTACTCGCGCTGCGTCTTCTCCATCTGGCGCTTGACGCGCGAGCGGATGCGCTTTTCCACCTGGAGCACGGAGATTTCGGCTTCCATGAAGCCCATCGCCTTCTCCAGCCGTTCCTTGACGGAAAGCGTGGCGAGCATCTCCTGCTTCTCGGGGATCTTGATGGCGAGATGCGACGCAACCGTGTCGGCGAGCTTGGAATAGTCGTCGATCTGGCTGGCGGCGCCCACCACTTCGGGCGAGATCTTCTTGTTCAGCTTGACGTAATTCTCGAAGTCGGTGACGACCGAGCGGGCAAGCGCCTCGATCTCGACCTCTTCCTCTTCCGGCTCGGCCAACGCCGTGGCGCGGGCTTCATGGAAATCGGGGCGATCGGTGAACGAGACGATCTTGGCGCGCGAGGCGCCCTCGACCAGCACCTTCACGGTGCCGTCGGGCAGCTTCAAAAGCTGCAGCACATTGGCGAGCGTGCCGATGTCGAAAATCGCATCGGGCTCAGGATCGTCGTCGGCTGCATTCATCTGGGTGGCGAGCAGGATTTGCTTTTCCTGACCCATCACCTCTTCCAGCGCCTTGATCGACTTTTCACGGCCCACGAAGAGCGGAACGATCATATGCGGGAACACGACGATATCGCGCAGTGGGAGAACTGCGAAAACGCCGTCGCCGGAAGCCTTGGATATCTTGGCCATTGTCCAACCTTTCATGTCGCGGCCGCTTATTTAGCCAACCGCGAATCTCATATTAACGACCGAGCGTCGTTCCGCCTACCACCGTTTGTGACGGGAATTTTACAGCACAGAATTCGGCGCCTCGGCCTTCTGCTGTTAGGTGGATGTAGCCGAGGCAAAGATCAAGGGTTAGCACCGTCGTTCGAGCCCTTCCACTGCCACCCTCCCCGCCTTTGACAGCAAAACGGCGCCACGCGGGCGCCGTTCCATGAAAATTGACGGGTCCAATGCCATTTCAGGCGCTGACATTGCCCTTCTTTTCCTTCTGCTCGGAGTAGATGTAGAGCGGCCGGGCGTTGCCGGACACCACTTCTTCCGAAATCACCACCTCGCGCACGCCTTCCAGCGCCGGCAGCTCGAACATGGTGTCGAGCAGGATCGCTTCCATGATGGAACGCAGGCCGCGCGCGCCGGTCTTGCGCTCGATGGCGCGCTTGGCGATCGCCGACAGCGCGTTTTCGTGGAACGTCAGGTCGACATTCTCCATCTCGAACAGCCGCTGATACTGCTTGACCAGCGCGTTCTTCGGCTCGGTCAGGATCTGGATCAGCGCCGGCTCGTCGAGATCTTCCAGCGTCGCCAGAACCGGCAGACGGCCGACGAATTCAGGGATCAGGCCGAATTTCAACAGATCCTCGGGCTCGACCTGGCGGAAGATGTCGCCGGTGCGCCGATCCTCGGGCGAGGCAACCGTCGCGCCGAAGCCGATCGAGGTTTTGCGGCCACGGTCCGAAATGATCTTGTCGAGACCCGCAAAGGCGCCACCGCAGATGAACAGGATGTTGGCGGTATCGACCTGCAGGAATTCCTGCTGCGGATGCTTGCGGCCACCCTGTGGCGGCACCGAAGCGACCGTGCCTTCCATGATCTTGAGCAGCGCCTGCTGCACGCCTTCGCCCGACACGTCGCGGGTGATCGAGGGATTGTCCGACTTGCGCGAGATCTTGTCGATCTCGTCGATATAGACGATGCCGCGCTGGGCGCGCTCGACATTGTAGTCGGCCGACTGCAACAGCTTCAGGATGATGTTCTCGACGTCCTCGCCGACGTAGCCGGCCTCGGTCAGCGTCGTGGCGTCGGCCATGGTGAACGGCACGTCGATGATGCGGGCGAGCGTCTGGGCGAGCAGCGTCTTGCCGCAGCCGGTCGGGCCTATCAGCAGGATGTTCGACTTCGCCAGTTCGACGTCGTTATTCTTGCCGGCATGCGCCAGGCGCTTGTAGTGGTTATGGACCGCCACCGACAGCACGCGCTTGGCGTAAGGCTGGCCGATAACGTAGTCGTCGAGGACCTTGAGGATCTCCTGCGGGGTCGGCACGCCTTCGCGCGACTTCACCATCGAGGTCTTGTTCTCCTCGCGGATGATGTCCATGCACAATTCGACGCATTCGTCGCAGATGAAGACCGTCGGTCCGGCGATCAGCTTGCGGACTTCGTGCTGGCTCTTGCCGCAAAACGAGCAGTAAAGCGTGTTCTTTGAATCGCCGCCGCCGTTGCTGACCTTGCTCATTTTTCTGTCCTTTCACCGTCGCCCGCCGATCGCCTGGCTTTGAGTGACGTCTCACCAATCTATCGCGGGAATCCGCCACCGCCAGTGCCCCGGCTCACACAGCGCATTCCGTACGAAACACAATTCAGAAAACGCGGCAACGATTCGCAGCAACCCCATGCAAAGCTAAGCCGTCGAAAATCAACATAGCCTTAACGTAGGCAATCCCAACGCCTGAGGGAACAGCCAATTGTGGCCGAAATGCCGCAAGACGCGCCAAAACCGCGTTATGCTGTCATTTGCTGTGGATGTCAGGCCGAGACTGCGACTGTCTCGACGGCCTCGCGGCTCGATATGACCTTGTCGATCAGACCAAAGTCCCTGGCCTCCTCCGCGGTCATGAAATGGTCGCGGTCGAGCGTCCTCTCGATCTCGTCATAGCTCTTGCCGGTGTGCTTGACATAGACCTCGTTCAGGCGGCGCTTCAGCTTGATGATGTCCTGCGCATGACGTTCGATGTCCGAAGCCTGACCCTGGAAGCCGCCGGACGGCTGGTGAACCATGATCCGGGCGTTCGGCGTGGCAAAACGCATGTCCTTGTGGCCGGCGGTCAGAAGCAGCGAACCCATCGAGGCGGCCTGGCCGATGCAGAGCGTCGACACCGCCGGCTTGATGAACTGCATGGTGTCATAGATCGCCATGCCCGAGGTGACGACGCCGCCCGGCGAATTGATATAGAGGTTGATTTCCTTCTTGGGGTTTTCCGCCTCGAGGAACAAAAGCTGTGCACAAACCAGTGTCGCCATCCCGTCCTCGACCGGGCCGGTGATGAAGATGATGCGTTCCTTCAGGAGGCGCGAGAAAATGTCATAGGCACGCTCGCCGCGATTGGTCTGCTCGACGACCATCGGAACGAGGTTCATGTAGGTTTCAACGGGGTTCTTCATGGACTACCCTTGTGGAGATGGATTCCGGCACCTTGGTATTATCAGCAATCGCGCGGAATCGTTCTGGATCGGTTACGCCCTAAATAGGATGCCGGCTCACCCTAGCGCAAGGCCGCCTCTCCTAGCCATCTGGTTAAGCCGAATCAAGCGTCGCGGCGCCGGCAAAAACCCAGGCAAATAGGCCGACGAGGCTCGCTCGGTCCGGCTGGCCGAACCGAAGACATGGTAAGGTAGCAATTCCTTAACCGCTCCGCTTAACGAAAAGCCCTGAAATCGCTGCCGGCCCCCGGACCTTCCGCTACAGTCCTGCGTTGTGAAGGCGTCCTTTTTCAACGGGGGAATGTCATGATCCGGAAAAGCTCCGCATCGCTGGCGGCCGTCGCTATGCTTGCCAGCGTCTGTGAAACCGCCGCCGGCGGCCGCGCGCTCGAATGCTATGAGCCGATCCACAGGCCGGCACTTTACGACACCGTCTACGAGGATGTGATGGTGAGCCCCGGCGGACAGGTCGTCGATTACGACGCGCCGATCTACGGCACCTATCAAAGCGTGGACCGGATCGCTCCAGCGCGCGTCGCCTACGAGACAGTGCCGGCGGTCACACGCACGGTCTACCACACGGTCAAGGTCGACGATGCCGGCTATGCCTGGGAGTGGCGCATCATTCATGGCCGCAAGGTGCTGTGCAAGGTGTGGCGCAAGGCCCGCTATGCGCGTGTCGCCGAGACGGTCGTGGTCCAGCCGGAGCGCGTCCGGCGCGTCGTTCAGCCGGCGGAATTTCAAGCGGTTGCCCACGAAGTGCTGGTGCGTCCGCAGCAGGTACGCATCCGGCAAATCCCGCCCTCATACGGGACAGTGGCGCGCCGGGTAGTGGTGCGGGAAGGTTCGACCAGCTGGCGGCGAGTGCATATCCCGCAGCACTGTCAGGATTAGGCGGCATCTCGCCTGTAGGTTGCACCGGCCGGACGGCGATGTTCCGCGCCCCGGCCAGAGCTGTTGCCGGCTTAGCCCAGATCGATGTCGAGAATGGCCATCGAGAAATTATAGTCGCCGTCGTCCTCGTCCTTGAAGACGATGCCGAGGAATTCGTCGCCGACATAAACCTCGGCCGAGTCTTCCTTGCGCGGGCGCGCCTTCACCTGCAGCTTGGGATTTTGGAAGACGCTTTTGAAGTAAGCGTCGAGCTTTCTGATTTCGTCAGGCTTCAAAAGTCTTCTCCGAAATGTCGGCCTTGTTCGTGGGAACGCGCTTCTGACACGCCAACAATGGCCATGTAAAGGCAAGCTGGCAGGATAACATGGGAGAACGGCCAAGCGAAACGGCGGCTCGTTGGGCGGCCGCCGGCAAAGGGTCGGTCAGATATCGAAGCTCACGACGTGGTCCATGCTTTGCGACGGCAGGAGCTGGTCCATCTGCCGCGAAGGCTGGTCGCAGCCGGTCTCCCCCACGACCCGAGCGGGCACGCCGGCGACCGTCTTGTTGTGCGGCACTGGCGACAGCACGACCGAGCCGGCCGCGATCTTGGAGCAATGGCCGATCTCGATATTGCCGAGGATCTTGGCGCCGGCGCCGATCAGCACGCCGCGGCGGATCTTCGGGTGGCGGTCGCCACTGGCCTTGCCGGTGCCGCCCAGCGTCACCCCGTGCAGGATCGAGACATCATCCTCGATGACGGCGGTCTGGCCGACGACCAGACCCGTGGCATGGTCGAGGAAGATGCCCTTGCCGATGCGGGCGGCTGGATTGATATCGGTCTGGAACACAGAGGACGAGCGGCTCTGCAGATAGAGCGCGAAGTCCCTGCGGCCCTGGTTCCACAGCCAATGCGCCAGCCGGTGCGTCTGGATGGCGTGAAAACCCTTGAAGTAGAGAACCGGCATGATGAAGCGGTCGCAGGCCGGGTCGCGATCGTAATAGGCCTGGATGTCGACGCGAACCGTCGAGCTCCACTCCGGATCGTCGTTCAGCATTGCCTTGAAGGTCTGGCGGATGAGATCGGAACCGATATCCTGATGCGCCAGGCGCTCGGCCAGCCGGTGGATCACCGCTTCTTCGAGGCTCTCCTGGTTCAGGATAGTCGAGTAGAGAAAGGCCGCGAGCAGCGGATCGCGGTTCACTGCCTCCATCGCCTCGTCGCGGATCGACCGCCAGATCGGGTCGACCGGCTGCACCATGCTGGGGCGGGCAATCGTAACGCTGTTCATCGACGCTCTCCGGCCTTGCTCATTCTCCGGCGGCACATATAGGCCAGATCATAGCACGGTTGAACTCAATTTTCCTTAGTGCTTTGTCAAATGGACCTGGTTCATCCAAATTCAAGCGACGATGGAAAACGAACCCTTGATCGACGATGCGCTGAAAAGCGAGCTTGCGACGCTCTACAGGGCCGCGGATCGCCACTATCACGGCATGGCCCATATCGAAGCGATGCTGGCGCTGGCAAGCGAATACCGGCACCTTCTCGATGATCCTCAGGCCGTCGAGGCGGCGATCTGGTTCCACGACGCGATTTATGACAGCCGCGCCAAGGACAATGAGGCAAAAAGCGCAGACCTGGCCGAGAAAAGGCTCGCCGGGCGCGCCGATCCTCATCGCCTCGCCCGCATAGCGGCGATGATCAACGCCACCGCCACCCATCAATTGCCGCCTTTCCGCGACGAGGACGCGGTCAACGATGCGGCCCTTTTGCTCGACATGGATCTGGCGATCCTCGGCGCCGAACCGGCGGTGTTCGATGCTTATGAGAAGGCGGTCCGGCTGGAATATGGCTGGGTGGAGGAGCCGATGTGGCGCGCGGGCCGGGCGGCCGTCCTGAAGAGTTTCCTCGCCCGTCCGCACATTTTCTGTACGACCGAGTTCCGGGATCGGTTCGAGGCGCAGGCCAGGGAAAATCTCGGCCGTTCACTGCAAGCGCTGCAAGACCAGCCCTGATAGGCCCATACTCCCGCAGGGCTTTGCCCCTATGCCCAAATCCAGGGCCCTGCGATCACCATCGAACGTGAACCGCTCTGGGATGGCCGCCACCATGGAAAACAGCTTCCACCAACCCGTCGACGCAGCGCAGGTGCCGCGCTTTGCCGGGCTTTCCACCTTCATGCGGCTGCCGGCCGTGCCGAGCGCGAAGGGGCTCGACATCGCCCTTGTCGGGATTCCCTGGGATGGCGGCACGACCAACCGGGCCGGCGCCCGCCACGGTCCGCGCGAAATCAGGAACCAGTCGAGCCTGATGCGCCGCGTCCACCATGTCTCGGGAACCGAACCGTTCAGCATCGCCAATGTTGCCGATGTCGGCGACGTCTCGGTCAATCCGATCAACCTGCTCGACGGGTTGAAGCGCATCGAGGACGGCATTGCCGCGATCGTAGCGGATGGTGCCCTGCCGCTCGCCGCGGGCGGCGACCACCTGACGACGCTGCCGGTGCTGCGCGCGGTGGCCCGCAAGGCGCCTGTCGGCATGGTTCACTTCGATGCGCATTCCGACACCAACGACCGCTATTTCGGCGACAATCCCTACACCCACGGAACGCCTTTCCGCCGCGCGATCGAGGAAGGGCTGCTCGACCCGAAACGGGTTGTCCAGATCGGGATCAGAGGCTCGATCTATGAACCGGGCGAACACGATTGGGCGACCGCTCAGGGCGTGCGCATCATCTATATGGAAGAATTCGTCCGGCGCGGCGTCGTTTCCGTCATGCAGGAAGCGCGCGATCTTGTGGGCGACAGCCCTACCTATGTGACGTTCGACATCGATTGCATTGATCCGTCCATGGCGCCCGGCACCGGAACGCCGGAGCTCGGCGGCTTCACCACACGCGAGGTGCAGGAGATGGTTCGATTGCTGGGCGGATTGAATTTCGCAGGCGCCGATGTCGTCGAGGTCGCGCCTCCCTTTGACATTGGCGGCATGACGGCGCTGGCCGGCGCGACGATCATGTTCGAGCTGCTGTGCGTCATGGCGGGATCCCTCGCCGACAGGAGGGAGCGCGGCTAGCGCGATTACAGGAAAAGCGCACAGCGCCTGTCCGGCTAATCCTGACGCTCTCGATCCTCCGGGGTAGATCCCGAACGCCGCGACGCAAGCGGTGCGCCCTGCGGCGGCGCCAGCATCTCCATATAGGTGACGAGAAGATCGACCATTGCGAGCCGAGGAGCGCCGCGCGCTCAGAGCGGGTTTTCGGCGTAGAACTCGAGTACGCGCTGCTTGAAGCTTTTGTCGCCGACGGCGAGCATGTGGTCGCGTCCCTCAATGTGAAAGGCCCTGGCGTTGGGCATGAGGGCGGCAAGCTCGTCCGGCGAGCCGCCGATATCGTCCTTGGTGCCGACGGCGATCAGCGTCGGCTGGGCGATGCGGGCCATGTCATCCTCGCTGAGCAACTCGCGCGACTTTGCGATGCAAGCCGCAAGCGCGCGACGGTCGCTGCGCGTCTGATCCGCGAAAGCGCGAAAGGAGCGCCCGCGCGGATGTGTGGTCTGGGAAGGGTCTTCCGCCAGCAGGGCAGCCGCGATCGGATCCCAGTCGCCGACGCCGTCGACCATGCCGATGCCGAGACCGCCGAACACCAGCGTCGCGACCTTCTCCGGATCGGAGAGCGCCAGGAAAGCCGAGACGCGCGCGCCCATCGAATAACCCATGACATGCGCGCGCTCGATGCCGAGATGATCGAGCAGCGCGGCCGCGTCGGACGCCATTTTTTCAGGGGTGTAATCGGCCTCCTCATAGCTCTTCGACGACGAGCCGTGGCCGCGATGGTCGAAGGCGATCGCCCGGTAGCCGGCGTCGTTCAGCGTCTTGAACCAGCCCGGCGAGACCCAGTTGACATAGTGGCTGGAGGCAAAGCCATGGATCATCAGCACCGGGTCGCCCTGTCCCGAGGCCGGCTGGCGATCGAGATAGGCGAGTTCGAAACCGTCATGCGAAAGGAAATCCATCGGCGGAACTGCTTCTCAGTTGGAACTGGAGCCGATAGCCGGATGGCGCAAAAGATCGCCTTCCCTGATGCCGTCCTTGGCGGCCGTACCCGCCTTCAGCTCAAGCACGAAGCGCACCGGCTGTCCGGGCGAGATGATCGCTTCGGATTCGGGCTCGCCGCGCTTGATGGCTTTGATCCTGCCGTCCTGGCCGATGAAGATGAGGTCAAGCGCCATCGGCGTGTTCTTCATCCAGAAATCCACCTCATCGGTTCTTTCGAAGACGAACAACATGCCGTGATCGTCGGCCATGGTCTGGCGAAACATCAGTCCCGCCTCTCGTTCGGCAGAGGTATCGGCGATCTCGATGGAGAAGGAACGATCACCGGAGCCGGTCGACACCACCAGCGGCGTCCGGTCGGTGGGCAGCAGCATCGCATCCGCCGAACTCGGCTTCGCGGCGATGAAACAGGCGGCGAAAACGATCGCGGCGCAGAGCGCGCCCGCAGTCAGCCAATTGCGATGAGCCATGGGGTACCTCGTCCAGACCCTCGTCCTAGACCATGATCCGGAGAAGTGGAACCGGTTTTTGGACAATATGGTCGGCCCGCGGCAAAGGAACTTCTCGACTGCGTCGAGAGACCTTAGTGCGAGACCGACAAGGTGCCCATATCGGGGTGGATTTCGGCGGCCATAAGGCCTTTGTCGCCGCGTCCGAAGCGGACGAGCACGACCTGGCCGGGGCGGAGCTCGGTTATGCCGTAGCGCCGCAAGGTCTCCATGTGGACGAAGATGTCTTCCGTCCCCTCGCCCCGCGTCAGGAAGCCGAAACCCTTGGTGCGGTTGAACCACTTCACCAAGGCCCGCTCGAGGCCGCTCTCAGGGCTCACGGTAACGTGGGTGCGCTGTTCCTGCTCTGCCGGGTGCACCGCCGTCGAGGCATCCATGGACAGGACACGGAAAGCCTGCAAGCCGCGCTCGCCCTGTTTCACCAGGCAGACGACCCGCGCGCCTTCGAGCGCCGTCTGGAAACCGTCCCTTCGAAGACAAGTCACATGGAGGAGAATATCACCCGAGACGCCGTCGTCCGGAAGGATGAAGCCGTAGCCCTTGGCCACGTCGAACCATTTGATCGCGCCGGCGATTTCGACAAGCTCGGCGGCATCGCCGCCATTGTCCCGCTGCAAGGCGTCGTCAAGGCTTCCGTCCCGCCTCGTAAAAGAGGCTTTTTCCCCCATAAGAATGCCCCCTTTTTTCCAACTGAACTGCAACTGATTCTTGCCAAGAGATTAACACTGCGGCTTCCAGGGTGTGCAAGGGCTGACGTGCCTTTTTTCACCGTTCAGTTGCGGAAAGGCTGAAATGTTGTTTGCCGGCGCTTCCTAAGGACGAACGGCGGGGGTCCGAAATCAGCCGCAGCGCCGCAATTGTCGGACGATTGCCCTTTCGCCGGGTGGCCCCTATGTTGCCTGGCAACCCCAACAGCCCGAGGAAGCCGCCATGCGCTATCTGCACACAATGGTCCGCGTCGCCGATATCGACCAGTCGCTCGATTTCTACTGCAACAAGCTCGGCCTGAAGGAGGTGCGCCGTTACGAAAACGAGCAGGGACGCTACACGCTGATCTTTCTCGCCGCGCCGGAAGACGAGCAAAGCGGCATCCATGAGAAGGCGCCGCTGATCGAATTGACCTACAATTGGGACCCGGAGGACTACAAGGGCGGCCGCAATTTCGGCCACCTCGCCTACGAGGTCGACGACATCTACGCCACCTGTCAGAAGCTGATGGACAATGGCGTGACCATCAATCGCCCGCCGCGCGACGGCAACATGGCCTTCGTACGTTCGCCGGACGGCATCTCGATCGAGCTGCTGCAGAAGGGCCCCGCCAAGGCGAAGGCCGAACCGTGGGCCTCGATGCCGAACACGGGCGTCTGGTAAAGCCGGCGATCCACGTCGATTTGACCGGTGGCCGCTGGCGTTTCGCCGGGCGTTGCCTATCTTTCGGGAATTGGCGCCAGCCTGTCCAGGCTGGCGTTTCTTCATCCGCCAGGAGAATTTCATGCCGACCAGCCGCGCCGATGTCGCCACCGAACATGCAAGCCGCTATCTGCAGCAGCTCTGCAAGCACTGGTCGCACAAATTCCCGGTCGAGTTCGACCCGCAGCACGGCCCCATCCAGCTCTCGATCGGACGCACCGTGATAGATGCCGACGACCAGGCGCTGCACATCGCTTTGGCCGCCGACGATGAAGCTTCGCTGGAAAGGCTGGAGAGCGTGGTCGCCGACCATATCAAGCGCTTCGCCTTCCGCGAGGAATTGAGCTTCGACTGGCAAAAGGCCGCCTGAGCCAGAGCAATTCCGGGAAAAGTGCCTCGAACAGTCAGCCGCCGGCCTTGCCGGCTATGTCCAGCAGCGCAAGCACGCTGCGCCAGTTGCGCGCCGTGCCCGGCACCTTCAAGGTACGCGGGATGAGGTTGGCGAACACCGATTTGCCGAGCCCGTCCGGGGCATGAAGATAAAGCACGTCGCCCTTGATCTCGAAGCGCTCGGGGCCGGTGCATTTGTCGGCGAGCCGCTTCGTCTCCTCGGCGGTCGGCTCCCGTTCCAGCGCATAGGCATGCAGCTTGGTCGGCTCGCCGGCGACCTCGGGATAGGGATTGTCCTTCACCAGCCGCTCGAACCAGCCAGCATCGCGCACCATGATGCGCGAGTTGAAGCCCCATTTCTTCTCGAAGGCTGCCTCGAGTTCTTTGGTTAGCGCCGCCGTATCCCCCTTCTTCGCCCGGAACACGACATTGCCGCTCTGCACATAAGTCGTGACATCGCTGAAGCCGAGACTTTCGAAGAACGCTTTGAGCTCCGCCATTTTGACGATGCGGTTGCTGCCGACATTGATGCCGGAAAACAGCGCGACGAAAACCGTACTTTGTTTTGCGCTCATATGATGAACCCAGCCAGCGTCTCGTTGTCGGTGATATCCTGATATTGCACGCCCTCGGCGTCGAAATTGGCCTTCAGCAGGTCGAAATTGCGCCGGTCCTTGGTCTCGATACCGATCAGCACCGAACCGAAATTGCGCGCCGACTTTTTCAGATACTCGAAGCGGGCTATGTCATCGTCGGGACCAAGCATTTCGAGGAAATCGCGCAGCGCGCCCGGCCGCTGCGGGAAGCGGATGATGAAATACTTCTTCAGCCCCTCGAAGCGCAGCGCCCGCTCCTTCACGTCCGGCAGCCGCTCGAAGTCGAAATTGCCGCCGGAGACGACGGCGACGATGGTCTTGCCCCTGATCTCCTTGCGCGAAAAATCCTTGAGCGCGTCGATCGCCAGCGCGCCGGCCGGCTCCAGCACGACGCCCTCGACATTGAGCATCTCGATCATGGTGGCGCAGAGCCGGTTCTCCGGAACCAGCCGCACGGCATCGGCTGTGAAGTCCTTGAGATGGCGCAGCGGCTCGCGGCCGATCTCGGCCACCGCAGCGCCGTCGACGAAATTGTCGACCTTGGCGAGCTTGACCCACTTGCCGCCGGCAAGGCTCTCACGCAGGCTCGGCGCGCCCGCCGGCTCGCAGAACACGAAACGCGGGTCGCGATGCTGGTCGGCGAAATAGTGGGTCACACCGGCGGCAAGGCCGCCGCCCACCGGCAGAATGACAATGTCGGGCACGCGCCCGCCCGGCATCTGGGCCGCGATTTCGTAGGCGACAGTCGCCTGGCCCTCGATGATGTCCTTGTGGTCGAAGGGCGGCACCATGTGCGCGCCGGCGTTTTCGGTGAATTCGAAGGCGGCGCGGTAGCAATCGTCGAAGAAGTCGCCGACCAGCCTGATCTCGACGAAATCACCGCCGAACAGCCGCGTCTTGTCGATCTTCTGCTGGGGCGTTGTCACCGGCATGAACACGACGCCCTTTTTGCCGAAATGCCGGCAGACGAAGGCGAAGCCCTGCGCGTGATTGCCGGCAGAGGCGCAGACGAACAGCTCGGCATTGTTGCCGGCGGCGAGCGCCTTGCGGAAGAAGTTGAAGGCGCCCCTGATCTTGTAGGAGCGCACCGGCGTCAGGTCCTCGCGCTTCAAAAGAATGCGGGCGCCGGTCTTCTTCGACAGGTAGTCGTTCTCCTGCAGCGGCGTTTCCGGAAAGATTTCGCGGATCGCCTCGGCGGCTGCAGCGACGCGAGAAGAGAAGCTGTTCAACAGAAGTCCCTCATTTGGTCTCGGCGGTACGCCATGACAGCCATGTCCCGCGCCGGCAGACCTTCCTGCCGCCCTTTTGGCTTTCGCGCAACACTGCGATGACGGTCGTGCGGCACGGAGCGGATTTCCGCTGGACACGACTTACTTTGGCCGCACTTCGCCTGTCCGGGAGATTTCCGCGGAGGTGGACGGCCAATTGTGGTCGCGGTGGAATTGCAGTGAAAGTGTCGACGTGCGGTTGAAGACAATTCTGATCATTGCCCTTGCCCTGCTGATGGCGGGTTGCGCGGGCCACCAGACGCAGGAAATCCTGGGCAGCGTCGTCGTGCCGACGACGGCGACCGAGATCGCCGGCAACCACTCGATCTTCATCGCCACCACGCGCAAGCGCTCCGACGACCCGAACAAGGTCTTCGATGGCGAACGCTCCGCGACGCTCAATTACGCACGCGTCAACGTCACCGTTCCCCCTATTCATCAGACCGGCCAGATCGAACGCCGTTCGCGCGGCAAGTCGAACGATCCCACGAAATATTTCATGGCCTCGGAAGTCGTCGGCTACGACACGCAGCCGAAATTCGCGAGCGCCCTCAACGCCGACATCGACGCCCGCGGCGGACGTGTGATGGTCTTCGTCCATGGCTACAACACCGGCTTCGACGACGCCGTCTACCGGCTCACCCAGATCGTCCATGATTCCGGCTATCCGGGCACGCCGGTGCTGTTCTCCTGGGCTTCCGGCGCCAAGACCACCGACTATGTCTACGACAAGGAAAGCGCCGCAGCGGCTCGCGACCAGCTGGAGGTGACGCTGCGGATGTTGGCGCAGACCGGCGCCCGGCGCATCGACATCGTCGCCCATTCGATGGGAACCTGGGTGACGATGGAAACGCTGCGTCAGCTCGCCATCACCGGCGACCGCGATCTCGGCGGCAAGCTCGGCGACGTGGTGCTCGCCTCGCCCGACATCGATGTCGACGTCTTCAAGAGCCAGATGCGCCGCTACGGCAAGCCGGACAAGCCCTTCATCCTGCTCCTGTCGGATGACGACCGGGCGCTGCGGCTCTCGGGCCTGATCGCCGGCGCTCGGCCGCGCGTCGGCGACTACAGGGATGCCGCCGACCTTGCTTCCTATGGCGTCACGGTGGTCGACCTCTCGAAGGTCAAGGGCGCCGACAGCTTCAACCACACCAAATTCGCCGACAACCCGATGATGGTGCAGATGATTGGACAGCGGCTCCGCGAGGACGACGGCTTCGCCAGCGATCGCGACGTGACGGACCGCATCCGCCAGCTCGCTGCGCAGTGACCGTATCGGTGCGGGTTCCGCGCCACAGGGACTTTGAACTGGACCCGGCCGCTCTCTGGCTTTATCGGAGTAGCAAGAGAGGTTTGCCGCCCTTGGGGGATCCCGGGTGACTGTGCATGTGAAGATCGTTGTCGGCCTGGCCTTCACGCTCGCCCTCGCCGGCTGCGCCGGTCCCACGCATGACCTTCTCAACCGCAAAACAGTTACAGCGCCTGCCTCCGATATCGCCGCCAAGCACGAAATCTTCGTCGCCACCACCCGCCAGCAGGCGACCAAGGATCCGCGCCAGGTGTTCGACGGGGACCGTTCGCTGACCACCAGCTACGCTCGCGTCGACGTCACCGTGCCGAAGATCCATCAGGTCGGCGCGATCGAACGCGCCAAGGGCTCGGCAGACGCCAATCCGGCCAAGCAGTTCACCGCCAGCGATGTCGTCCACTATGGCGACGCGCGGCAATTCGCCAAGGCGGTCGGCGCCGACATTTCCATGCGCGGCGACCGCGCCCTGGTGTTCGTGCACGGCTTCAACAACGGTTTTGACGACGGCATCTACCGCATCACGCAGATAGCGCATGACACCAAATATCCCGGAACGCCGGTGCTGTTCTCATGGGCATCGAGCGCCAAGGCGACCGGCTATATCTACGACAAGGACAGCTCGACCGCCGCGCGCGATGACCTCGAGGCGACGCTCCGGATGCTCGCCAAGACGCGCGTCAAGAGCATCGACATCATCGCCCATTCAATGGGCACCTGGCTGACGATGGAGGCGCTGCGCCAGCTCGCCATCACCGGCGACCGCGATCTCGGCGGCAAGCTCGGCTATGTCATCCTCGCCTCGCCCGACATCGACGTCGATGTCTTCAAGAAGCAGATGATCCGCTACGGCAAGCCCGACAAGCCCTTCGCCATCCTGCTTTCGGGCGACGATCGTGCGCTGAAGCTGTCGAGCTTCATTTCCGGCGACAAGCCGCGCGTCGGCGACTACGGCAACGCCGCCGATCTTGCCGATTACGGCGTGACGGTCGTCGACCTGACCCGCGCCAAAGGCGGCGACGGCCTGAACCACGCCAAATTCGCCGATAACCCGATCCTGGTGCAATTGCTGGGCAACCGGCTGCGCACACCGGCCGGGCTTGCGTCGGACGAGCCGGACCCCACGCAGCTCAACGATATCGGCCAAGGCCTCGGCAAAGCGGTCGGTTCGGTCGCCGAGGTCGTCATCACCACGCCGTTCAAGGTGTTGACCATCGCGACCGGGGGTGACCTACCCTAAACAAACAGGTCGACCTTCCGGAACGTCGTCACGTCGACCAGGCCGACATCCGAAATCCTGAGCTCCGGAATTACCACCAGCGCCAGCAGCGAGTGCTGCATGTAGGCGTTGTTGAGCGAGCAGCCGACCTTGCGCATCGCCTCCGTCAGTTGCTCGGCCTTCGCCGCGACGATCTCGGCGCGCTCGTCCGACATCAGCCCAGCGATCGGCATCTCGACCAGCGCCAGCTCCTTGCCCCTGGAGTAAAGCACGACGCCGCCGCCCACCTCGCCCAGCCGGTTGACGGCCAAAGCCATGTCTTCCTTGTTCGTGCCGACGACGATGATGTGGTGCGCGTCATGCGCGACGCTGGACGCCATCGCGCAGTCCTCCACATAGCCGAAACCGGACACGAAAGCGTTGGTGACGCCCCCCGTGCCGCGATGGCGCTCGACCAGGGCGATCTGGCAGATGTCGTTGCGCCGGTCCATGGCGACCAGCCCGTCCTCGACCGCTAGATCGGCTTCCAGAGCCCGCGTCGGCGCCTGGTTCTCGATCACGCCGATCACCCGCGCCCGCACCTCGTTGGCGCCCTGCGGCGCAAAAATGTCGAAGTCTTTCGCCGCGAGTTTCTTGCCGAGCCTGACTGTATTCTTCGCCGATTGGGGATAGTCATAGGCCGCGATGTCGATCTCGAGCTTGCCGGCCTTGGCCAGCCTGACGCCGCGGCCATAGACTTCGTCTATGGTCATCTGGGCAAGGTCCGAAACGATCAGAAGATCGGCCAGGCGTCCCGGCGCGATCGAGCCGATCTCGCGCTCCAGCCTGAAATGCTGCGCGGTGTTAAGCGTCGCCATCTGGATCGCCGTCACCGGCTTCAGCCCCTGGCTGATGGCATGCCGCACCACGCGATCCATATGGCCTTCATGCACCAGCGTGCCGGAATGGCTGTCATCGGTGCACAAGATGAAGTTGCGCGGGTCGATGCCGCCTTCGGTCACCGCCTTTATCTGCGCCGCGACGTCGTACCAGGCCGACCCCAGCCTCAGCATTGCCTTGATGCCCTGGCGCACCCGCGCGATCGCGTCCTCCGCGCGCGTGCCTTCATGGTCGTCCTCCGCCCCGCCGGCGACATAGCCGTGGAAGGGCAGGCCGAGATCGGGCGACGCATAATGGCCGCCCACCGTCTTGCCGGCCCTGACCGTCTCGGCGATCTCGCCCGACATCACCGGATCGTTGGCGGCAACCCCTGGGAAATTCATCACCTCGCCAAGCCCGATGATATTTTCCCAGGTCATTGCCTCGGCCACGTCGGCGGCCGTCAGCTCGGCGCCGGCATGCTCCAGCCCCGGCGCCGAGGGCACGCAAGACGGCATCTGCACATGCACGTTGATCGGCATCGCGACCGCTTCGTCATGCATCAGGCGCACGCCCGGCAGTCCAAGCACATTGGCGATCTCGTGCGGATCGATGAACATCGAGGTGGTGCCGTGCGGGATCACCGCGCGGCAGAACTCCGTCACCGTCACCATGCCGCTCTCGACATGCATATGCGCGTCGCAAAGGCCGGGCACCAGATAGCGCCCGCCGGCGTCGACGACCTTGGTCCCCTCCCCGATGGCGTGGCCGGCATTCGGCCCGCAATAGGCGAAGCGGCCGGCGGCGATCGCGATATCGGTGCCGGGGATGATCTCGCCCGAATGGACGTTCACCCAGCAACCATTGCGGATGACCAGTTCCGCGGGCTTTCGGCCCATCGCGACATCGACCAGATATGTCGCCACTTCGGTCCACGGTTTCGGCTGTGTGGCGCTTGTCGGCTTGGCGTTCGTCATTGGCTGAGTCCTCTGCATGGGCCAGTTTGGCAAATGTCGGCGCCCGGAGCCAGAGCGTCAGGTCGCAAACCACTGTTGCAGAGATGCAATTCCGTTTCGCCGTGATTGGGGCTAGTCTGCCCTAAGGAGTCCTCGAAACCGCCATTTCGGAGCGCCCTATGCGTCGACTGACGCTCGCCAGTGCCGGCCTTCTTGCCCTGCTGTCCGGCTCTGCCTGGGCGGCGGATCTAGGCACTAATCTGCCGATGACCGCGCCCGGGTTCGACTGGACCGGCTATTATGCCGGCATGCAGGCCGGCTATGGCTGGGGTCGGTCCGACATCAGCGTCGAGGGCGGTTCGGTGAAGCCCGACATCGACGGCGGTTTCGTCGGCGGCCATGTCGCGGGGCTCTGGCAATTCGACCAGGCCGTGATCGGCGCCGAGGCCGATCTCAACTACGCCTCGATCGACGGCACCGCCGACGCCGGCCCGGCAAACACATTCGGTACCGACATCAAGTGGTTCGGATCGGTCAATGCCAAGGCGGGCTACGCCATGGATCGCTTATTGATCTATGGCATCGGCGGCGTGGCTTTCGCCGGCATCGAGACCTCGCAGGCGGCGGGCACCGGCTTTACCGAAACCCGCACCAGCACCGGCTGGACGATCGGCGCCGGCGTCGACTATGCCTTGACCAACAATGTCGTCGTCGGCGCGCAATATCGCTACTATGATTTCGGCAAGGAGCATTTCGACGCTTCGAACACCTTCACCGAGCGCGATCAGGACGTGAAGCTGCAGACGCTGGGCGTGAATTTCAGCTATAAATTCTGAGGCTTCGCCGCCGCGTCGATGCGAAAGACCTCTCCCGCATCAATCTGTCGAAATAGAGTGGCCGGCGCCCGCAGGGGGCGGGGGATTGGGTTGGGGGCCTGATAGACGCCGGCCTCGGCGGATCGATCCGCCGCGTCGCGAAACTAGCGTTCCCTCGGTAGACCGTAATTCCGTGGTCGCGCCACTTTCCAATCGCCCTGCCCCGCCGTGGCGGATGTGGCGGACATGCTTGGCTGAATGCTTGCGGCCGGCCTATCAGAATCGGTCCGAATCTCTTTTCCTTCAGGCATGGCGTCGAGACACTCCTGCAGCCGCCGCAGCCGGGCCTTTTGCCAGCGCAGCGTGTGCGCGACCTCATGCAGGTTCCATTTGGCCTTCGAGTTGGCGGCCTCGATCAGACCCCGCTCGAGCCGATCGATCTCGCTGCGCAGCTGCCGCGCCTCCGCCTCCCGCACTCCCCTGATCCAGCCTGGCCCACGCATGGTCCACCATCAAAGCCGGCCCCGATGCTCGCACACAAAGGCTAATGGGATCGGTTCGGAGAATTTGGCATTTTAAACATCACCAATGTTAAATCTGCGTGATGGCCGCCCGCGCAAACTGCGGACGATCGGAAACATCGCTTGACGGCTCATATCAGGCATTTGAAAAGGGGCACGCCTGCGGACGTGGCGGAATTGGTAGACGCAAGGGACTTAAAATCCCTCGATCTCTGATCGTACGGGTTCGATTCCCGTCGTCCGCACCACCCTTCGCTCTTCGAGCTTCGGTGGCAGGCCACCGAGACAGAGTCAAACCCTTATCGGATTGAGCTTCAGGTGCTGGATCAGGATGATCGTCTTGGCGTCGACGATGCGGCCGTCGGCGATACCGGCCAGCGCCTCGTCCAACGGCATCTCCAGAACCTCGATGTCCTCGCCTTCTTCCGGTGAGCCGCCGCCGTCGGAAATGCGGTCGGCCGGCGAATAGCGCGCGGTGAAGAACCAGAGCCGCTCCGTCACGCTGCCCGGGCTCATGAACGGCGAAAACAGCCGCTCGACATCCTTCAGGTGGTAACCCAGCTCCTCCTCCGCTTCCTTGCGGATGGCGGTTTCGGGATCGTTTTCGTCGAGCAAGCCGGCGCAGGCCTCGATCAGCGGCTCGCGATGGCCCACGGCGTAAGCCGGGAAACGGAACTGCCGCACCAGGAGCACGGTCGAGCGCTGCGGATCGAAGGGCAGGATCACCGCGCCGTCGCCGCGATCGTAGGTCTGGCGGGTCTGCGTCTCCCATCGCCCGTCGCGGCGGCGATAGTCGAGCACCGTCTTCTTCAGCACCGCCCAGTCGTCCGAAAGGACCTCCTCCGAACGGATGCGAACGCGATCTTCCATGACGACCTCCGTGTTGGCGGCAAAGGGATAGAGCAATTTCAGGAAAAGTGTGAAGCGGTTTTCCGTCCGAAATTGCGTAAGACAAAAAAGATGGTGCGGTCCTCCATCCGAAGAACGGAGAACCGCTCCATCGACGAAAGGTGACGCACGCAATCCTGGAAACCGGCTGGCCTGGAAACCGACTGGCCTCGAAACCGACTGGTCAGCGGGAGTCTCACCGGCTCGGTCTGGCGCGACGCGCCGCGGCTGCCTAGATAGCGGTATCTCGCCAGGAGCCCGTTTCATGACATCATCGCTTTTCCAGCCGATCACCCTCGGCGGCCTCACCTTCCCCAATCGCATCGCGGTTGCCCCCATGTGCCAGTATTCGGCCGAGGACGGCTCCGCCAGCGACTGGCATCTCTATCACTGGATGAACCTGGCAATGTCGGGCGCCGGCATGGTGACCGTCGAGATGACCGATGTCGAGCGGCGCGGACGTATCTCGCATGGCTGCCTCGGCCTCTATTCCGACGACAACGAGGCGGCCGCCAAGCGCACGCTCGACGCCGCCAGGCGCGTCGCCGCGCGCGGCACGAAATTCGGCGTCCAGCTTGCCCACGCCGGCCGCAAGGCTTCTAACCGCAAACCCTGGGAAGGCGGCGGTCCGCTGCAGCCTGGCGAGGATCCCTGGCAAACCGTTTCAGCCTCGGCCATCGCCTATGATACAGGCTGGAACGTGCCGCATGCTTTGGACGAGGACGAGATCCTGGAGCTGATTGCGCGCTTTGCGCAGGCGGCCGTGCGCGCCGAACGCGCCGGCTTCGACTTTGCCGAATTGCACGCCGCGCATGGCTATCTGATCTTCCAGTTCCTCTCGCCGCTCTCCAACCAGCGGACGGACCGCTGGGGCGGGTCGCTGAAAAATCGCATGCGCTTTGCGGTCGAAATCGCCAGGGCGGTGAGGAAGGCCGCTCCGTCCATGATGCTGGGCGCACGCCTTTCGGTTAAGGAATGGGTCGAAGGCGGTTTCGACGTCGAGGACGCAATCGAGGTGGCCAAGGCGCTGAAGGCCGAGGGCATCGCCTATATCTGCTGCTCCAGCGGCGGCAATTCGCCCCTGCAGCAGGTGCCGCCCGGCCCTGGTTACCAGGTGCATCTAGCGGAGGCCGTGCGCAACGGCGCCGGCATTCCGACGCGCGCCGTGGGGCTGATCGACGATCCGCGCCAGGCCGAGGCGATCGTGGCCGACGGTCGTGCCGACATGGTGGCGCTGGCGCGCGCCTTCCTCGCCGACCCGCGCTGGGGCTGGCGCGCGGCGGCTGCTTTCGGCGAGGAAATCCATCCCGCGCCGCAGCTGGCACGTTCGGTGACGACGATGCGGCATTGGATGAAGGCCGCTGGCTAGATTCAGGAAAAGTGTGACACGGTCAGGCTCGGCGGCTTCGCCGTGGCCTTCCGTCTGGAATTGCGTCAAAACAAACCCGAAATCAGCCGTGTGCTGAGACGTTTGGGCGCAGGATCCTCGCCACAACTGCAACCAATTTGGCCGTTTTACGTTGGCGGCCATGATAGACAACAAGCCCTTTGAAAAGCCGGTGGTGGTCGAACTCGGCCATGTCGGCAAATATCGCCAAATCCGAAGCACCCGCGAAGCAGCCGAGTGCCTGATGACCGTTTGGCCGCTCAATCGCGGCGAGCGTCATCGAGATGCTCTGGACACTTGCCTCAAGGCGCTGGAAGGTTATCGTTCGACAGCGGACGCACGTCGCGCCCTCGTCGAGGCGGCCAGGGAATCGGAAGTGCTGGTTCCTGAAGACAGGCTGCCCGACGGAAAGCTGCATTGAGCAGGTTTCTTAACCGGAGGATTCCATGGCGAAGCTGACTTACAAGATCGTCGAGCATGATGGCGGCTGGGCCTACAAGGTCGGCTCGACATTCTCTGAAACTTTCCGCACGCATCAGGAAGCGCTGCGCGCCGCCGAAATCGCCTCGGCCGAGCAACAGGTCGCCGGCACCACGGACGGCATCCAGTATGAGGATGCCGAAGGAAAGTGGCACGATGAACTCGCCGACGGCCGTGACCGCCCACAGACCGAAGTATCTGACTGAAGCATTTCAGGAAAAGTGTGAGCGGTCAGGCTTGGCGCTCTCGCCGCAGCCTTCTGCCCCGAACTGTGTCGGCGTTTCGCCGTTTTGTGAAGCGGAGAAAAACACTCCAACAAACTGGAACCGCCTCCGCGACCGGCAAAGCCCAAGGCTTCATGCCGGCCGCCGGAGACTATGCGGCCCTATTTGCCGCAGTAGTTGTCATTGACGTTCTGCTGCGAATTGGCATCGGGACCTGGCGTTGTGTCGGCACACGGCCCGATAGCGCCGGTATTGCCGTGGGTGGTCAGCCCGGAGCCACCGTTGATGCTGCCTGTGGTATAGGGGTCCGCCTGCTCGCTCACGTCGGGACGATGGTCGCGGTGCCACCACCACCAGTCATCTGATGACTGCGCCATGGCCGCGCCACCCATGGCCAGCACCAGCGCCGAAGCTGCGATAAGTCTTGTAAGCATCGGATTTCTCCATTCTCTCAATCGCAAAAATATATGGGGCCGAGGCCCTACAGCGACACAGGCGAAACCCTGCCGCCGGGGCTAAAGTTCCACCGGAAATTGCGGGTGGGACGGAATGTCCGACACTTTTGTGTGACGCCGCGTGATCAACCGCGAAGCATTGCCGTGACCACCAGCCGAATTCATTTCGCGTCGGCGAAAGCACGCGCGGCGACACGTTCTATAAAGGCCACCACCCGTTCGGATTCCAGGAATTGCGGCATGTGGCCTAGACCTTCGACCCGTTCGAAGTCGAGGCCCCCGATCCTATCCAGCATCGTTCGCCATGCACGGCCTCGACGATGACCCGGTCATCGGTCCCGAACAGAATGCCTGCCGGTATCGCAATGTCGCGGTAACGCCGTTCGATTTCGCCAAGATCCCATTCCACCGCGACGACATCGGTGGAGGTGGCGAAATAGTGGGACGGACGCAACCCGAGCCAGCCCCCGCCGGCGACCATGTAGTCCGCGGGAACCGCTTGCGGCGCGAAAATGAACCTCAGCGTCGGCTGCGCGTAACGAAGGCTAAGTGGCACCGCCACCGTATGGGCCAGGACGCGGCGCAACAGCGGCGATGGAACATAGAGCAGGTCAAACCGCTCACGTATCCTCGCTTCGAGATGCGTCAGCGGCGAGAGCAGCGCAATGCCGGAAATCGCTGTCGGATGCCCGGCTGCAAGAGCAAGGGCGATGGCCCCACCGAGCGAATGGCCGACGATGAGTGGCCGTTCCAGACGCAATTCCTCGATGAAGCGCCGCAGGATATCGGCCTGTTCGGGCAATCGGCCGGTCACACCCCTTGCCCGAACCGAATAGCCGGAGCCTGGCCGGTCGAGCGCGATCAGCCGGTAGCCAGAACCGAAGCGCCCGAACAGCGAATGGCGAAAATGGTGGAGCTGAGCGCCGAGCCCGTGCACGAAGACGATCGGCCTGCCCTCGCCCTCTTCCACATAGTGGATGCGGTTGCCGTCGATCTCGACGAATTTTCCGCAAGCCCGCACCAGTCTTTCGGCCTTTGCCGCGATCCGCCAGGTCGCAAGCATCAGCGCGAGCACGACGAGGACGACGACGGCAAGCAAGCCGGCAAGCAGCCACAAGACAATCGATATCAGCATGTTTTCACCCGGCTCGACCGACCGCACCATATCGGCAACGGCAGCCGCCACAAGCGCGCATCCGACACATCCGGGTTTCGCATTGCCGCCGGCCGCCGGCCGCGTTATCTCAAGCGACCTATTGTGCCGGAGCCCGCCATGCCTGAAATCGTCACCGCCGCCATGCTCGTCATCGGCGACGAGATCCTCTCCGGCCGCACCAAGGACAAGAACATCGGCCACCTCGCCGACATCATGACGGCGATCGGCATCGACCTGAAAGAAGTGCGCATCGTCCCCGATGAGGAGGACGAGATCGTTGCGGCGGTGAACGCCCTACGCGCTCGTCATACCTACGTCTTCACCACCGGCGGCATCGGCCCCACGCATGACGATATCACCGCCGACTCGATCGCCAAGGCCTTCGGCGTGCCCTGCGAATACGACGCCAGGGCCTATGCGCTGCTCGAAGCAAGCTATGCCGGGCGTGGCATCGAATTCACCGAAGCGCGCAAGCGCATGGCGCGCATGCCGCGCGGCGCCGACCATATCGACAATCCCGTCTCCGTTGCGCCGGGCTTCCGCATCGGCAATGTCCATGTCATGGCCGGCGTGCCGTCGATCTTCCAGGCCATGCTCGACAATGTTGTGCCTACGCTCAGGGCCGGCACGAAGATGCTGTCGGCCACGGTGCACTGTCCCTTCGGCGAAGGATTGATCGGCGGGCCGCTGGCCGAGATCCAGAAGGCGCATCCCGACACGATCATCGGCTCCTATCCCAAATATGGCGACGGCAAGTTCTGGACCGAACTCGTCATCCGAGCCCGCAGCAAGGAAGCGCTCGAGGCCGCGCGCAACGACGTCGAGGCGATGGTGGCGGGCTTGGCCAAGGGAGGCTGACCGGGCATTCGGCTGGAACCAGTCAACGCGCTGAGGCGTTCCTCTGCTTTGCATGCGTAGCGCAACAATTGAGGGATCAGTCATGCGCTTCAAGACAATCGTCGCCATTTTGCAGAACGAGCAGGACGCCGAGCGCGTCCTCGATTACGCCCTTCCGCTTGCCGAAAGGTTCGAGAGCCATCTCGTCGGTATCCATGCCGAGGCGCTTCCCGTGCCCTACACATCGGCCACCGGCTTCCCGGATACCGAATTCCTGCAGGTCTCGGCCGAGATGAATAAGGAACGCGCCGACAAGTTGCGGGCCTATTTCATGAAGCGGATCGAGGACTCCGGCCTGTCCTTCGAGTGGCGTAGCCTGGAAAGCTTCTCCGACGACAGCGCGCTGACCGGCATATCGAGCGTGCGCGCCGCCGATCTGATCATTGCCGCGCAGCGCGACACCGGCGGCGATCCTGGCGCCGACGTCGACACGTTGGTCTACGATGCCGGCCGGCCGGTGCTGGTCGTGCCCCATGCCGGGCCACTGGTCACGACCTTCAGACGTGTGCTGCTGGCCTGGAACGGCAGCAAGGAAGCAGCCCGGGCCGCGTTCGATGCCCTGCCCTTTATCGCCGAGGCCGACAAGACGGACATTCTCGTCATCGACCCGGCGGAGACGCTCGATGAATCTCCGGAAGCCGCCGGCGCCGAGATCGCAGCGGCGCTGTCGCGTCATGGTGCCAATGTCAGTGTCTCCGTGCAGAAATCGGACGGCTACTCGGTGGACGATATCATCCAGTCGCGGATAACCGAGTCCGGCGCCGATCTTCTGGTGCTCGGCGCCTACAGCCACTCCTGGCTGCGCCAGCTTCTGTTCGGCGGCGTCACCCGCACGGTGTTGCGCACGACGAATGTGGCGGCCTTCCTGTCGCGGTGAAGGTAGGTCTCGAACCCGTAAGCGGTTTCGAGGCTGTCAAGCAAAAGCGCATCGCTTCAATTCGTCTCAGCGCGACGCGCATTGAGTCCAGCCCCTCCCCTTGCCAAGCCCGGCGCTTTCCGGCTAATTCCGCCTGCATTCCAGTGTTTCTGCGCGCCGACGGCGCGCCTTGCGGAGTGCGCGAACCATGTCCCTTCCCGAAAAAGCCTTTCCCGTCTCCTGGGATCAGTTCCACCGCGACGCCCGCGCGCTTTCCTGGCGGCTGTCCGGCGCCAACAAGGGGCAATGGAAAGCGATCGTCTGCATCACGCGCGGCGGACTGGTGCCCGCCGCCATCATCGCGCGCGAGCTCGGCATCCGCGTCATCGAGACGGTGTGTGTGGCCTCCTATCATGACTACACCAGCCAGGGTCAGTTGCAGGTCCTGAAGGAGATTTCGCCGCCGCTGCTCGCCGATGACGGGGCGGGCGTGCTGATCATCGACGACCTCACCGATACCGGCAAGACGGCGGGCATAGTGCGCGCCATGATGCCGAAGGCGCATTTCGCGACCGTCTATGCCAAGCCGAAGGGCCGCCCGCTGGTCGACACATTCGTCACCGAGGTCAGCCAGGACACCTGGATCTACTTTCCCTGGGATATGGGCTTCACTTACCAGAAGCCGATCGCGGACGATCACGCCGGCTGAGCGGCCTTCACCGTTCGAGAGGATCTGGCTCAAGCCAGGTCCTGTAACCGCGCCAATGAGCGCAACTACTTGGGCAAATGACCTTTTCTGGTGGCATTTCCCGATAGCGTGAAGTTTTTTACTTTTAAAGCCCATAATTCGCCCTAAGATTTGTAAGGTGGCAAACGATTCTGGAGGCTTGGGGCAGCTTCTTACCATGTTGACGAGGTCGACGACGCACAACCAGATGGCCGAGAGAGTCCGGCGGCTCTTCGGCGTCGCGCCTTGTCGCCTGCAGGTGGCCGCCTTGCCTTGGCGTGAGGGCGAGAACGGCGTCGAGATCATGCTGATCACCAGTCGCGACACCGGGCGCTGGGTGCTGCCCAAGGGTTGGCCGGAGGCCAGGGAACCGCTTTGCGAAGCCGCCGCTCGCGAAGCGGGCGAGGAAGCCGGGCTGCGCGGCACCGTCTCGCATCTTGAAGCCGGCCGCTATTTCTATGCCAAGGTCCTTGCCTCGGGCGAGGAAGTGCCTTGCGAGGTGCTGGTCTTTCCGCTGCATGTCGAGCACGTGGCGGATCGCTGGAAAGAGAAACGCGCGCGCACCCGCAAATGGGTCGGCCCGAACGAAGCGGTCCGTATGGTCAACGAACCTGACCTTTGCCAGATCATTGCCGGCTTCTGCGCCGCGCCGCACAAGTTCGCCTGATTCAAAAGCAATCCCAGGAAAAGTGTGAGCGGTTAGGCTCGGCGGCTGGCTGTAGCTGAGCTCGGCGACTTCGCTGTAGCTGGGCTCGGCGACTTCGTCTTAGCTGGGCGGCGGCTTCGCCGTAGCCTTCCGTCCGGAATTGCGTGGATCGTCAGACGCGGCCGAAATCATCTGAGCTGAGCCGGGTCCAACGATCGCCCATCAACCCGCCGATGAAGATGTCGCCGGAGCGGACCGCCTCCGTGACTTCGGCAACGCGCGAGCGGACCATCGTGCCACCGGCATAATGGAAGAAGACGTTCTTGTAGCCGAAGAGTTGAGGCATGAACCTGCTCTGGGTCTGGCCCCTAATGCCTACACAGCCCAAATCCCGCGCCGCCGCAATGAGAGCATCCAGCGTCACGCCCCAGTGGGATCCGGACGCCTGGATTTGCAACAGGTTCGCGATGCCGCCGGCTTGGCCATAGAAGGCGTAGCACCCCAGCATCTTGCCCGTTTCTTCGTCAATCCCGCCGAAATGAAGCGGCCCGTCGGCCTGCTTCTCGGCCGCCAGCGCGAGCAACCGCGGCAGCTCGCCATCCTTCCAGCTCGGACGCAGGGAATAATCGGCCATGAGGACAGGCAGCCGCTCTGCAAATTGGGCCGCATCGATCGGCTCCCGGTGGGTACGTTGGCTTGACGAATGCTGGGCCGGCGGATCGAACCTTCTTCGTGCAAGCGCATCAAATGCTCCCGCGAAAGGATCGAGCGCAAGGCGAGGCAGCCCCGGCCATTTGCGGCGCACTGTGGCGACGGCCATGGCGCCCGGCCGGAAAACACAGGTCCATTCCAGACAATGCACCGGCAGGAGCTGGTACTTCATCGGACGCGCGAAGGCCAAGGATGTCCGGTTGGCGGAATCGGTCAGGTACAGGTCGAATTCGCTTTGATGCAGGGCACGCAGCAATTGCGGCCCGGCCCAACCGTGATCGATGCTGGAGTCGGTCATGAATGGACCGATGATGGCAGCGTTCAATGCCGTTCCGTTAAGCTCATATCGAGCTTTCAGAACACCCATGAAGCCACCCAATCGGCCCTGCGGGTTGATCTGGACAAGAGCCTTGCTCTTATCCCCATCAAGGTAGAGCTTCCTCATATAGTCCGCCGTCTGCGCGATCGCGCGATCGCGCTGGCGGCGACGATGGCGAAACTTCATCAGGAACAACGCGGCGACGTGCTCGAGATCCTCGGCGGCTAAAGGCCGAACCGAACCATGGGATTCCAGCGCCGACGGCCCAGCCACCTTGCCCGGGCTCGCTTTTGCGGAAACCGGATTCATCGTGAATGCCTAGACCAGAACGCTAAAGGCTGCCGTTCTTCCCAAAGAAGTCTCCATGCGATCGGCTTCCTGCAAAAATCTCCTAGAGCCTTCTTCTGCCATACCTGATTTTCTTTTCTGTAAATACATTCAAATCATTGTTTTAATCGCGTGAATAGCTAAAATCTAAAATAAAACTTCCCAAACTTCTAAATGCAAAGTAATTTGAAAAACATATTGAGCCCCTCTAACCGCATCGCGTGAGAGCGGTTGCAACCGCGTTGCGGCGATGGCGCCCGGCAGAGGCCGGGCGCCATCCTTCCTCAGGCGACGAGGCCCTTCGTCAGTTCGAGCGCCTGACGCTCGAACAGCCGCCGGTAGATGCCGCCGTTCAGCCGGATCAGCTCGTCATGCGAACCTTCCTCGGCGATACGTCCGCGATCGAAGACCAGCAGCCGGTCGAGCGCCCGCGCCGTCGAGAGCCGGTGCGCGATCACCAGCGTCGTGCGCCCGACCATCAGCCGCTCCATCGCCTTCTGGATCAGCACTTCCGATTCCGAATCGAGGCTCGATGTCGCCTCGTCCAGGATCAGGATGCGGGCGTCGGCCAGGAAGGCGCGGGCGATCGCGATGCGCTGGCGCTCGCCGCCCGACAGTTTTACGCCGCGCTCGCCGACCAGGGTTCCATAGCCCTTGGGCAGTCTGGTGATGAAATCATGGGCGCTGGCGAGTTTGGCCGCATGCTCGATCTCGGCCTGGCTGGCGCCGGGCCTGGCATAGGCGATGTTCTCGGCGAGCGACCGGTGGAACAGGATCGGCTCCTGCTGGACGATGGCGATCTGGCTGCGCAGCGACGCCTGCTCGACCTGCGAGATGTCCTGCCCGTCGATCAGGATCCGCCCGGCGTTCACGTCATAGAGCCGCTGGATCAGCTTGACGAAGGTCGTCTTGCCCGAACCCGAATGCCCGACCAGTCCGATGCGTTCGCCCGTCGCGATATCGACCGAGAAATCGCGGTAGAGCGGCAGAAGGTGATTGCCGTAGTGGAACGTCACCTTGTCGAAGGCGATGTGCCCATCGGTGATCCGGATCGGCCGGACGCCGGGCCGGTCCTCGATGCCGAGCGGTTCGGACTGGAAGTCGACCAGTTCCTCCATGTCGTTGATCGACCGCTGCAGGTTGCGGATATGCGTGCCGATGTCGCGCAGATAGCCCTGCAGCACGAAGAACGAGGTCAGCACGAAAGCGACATCGCCGGCGCTCGCCTGGCCCCAGGCCCACAGCATGAGGGCAAGGCCGATGACCGCCGCCCGCATCACCAACAGCAGCACCCCTTGTGTGGTGCCGTTCGCAGTGCCGCGCATCCAGGTGCGGCCGGTGCGCAGGCGCCATTTGGCGACGACGCGTGCCAGCCGCGCTTCCTCGCGGGTCTCCGCCCCGAAGCCCTTGACGACCGCGTTGCAGCTCACCGCGTCGGCCAGCGAACCGCCCAGCCGCGTATCCCAGCTGTTGGCGAGCCGCGCGGCGGGCGCGACATAGCCGAGCGACAGCATCGCGGTGACAGCGATGAACAGCACCGAACCGGCGGCCACCACAGCCCCCATCAGCGGCCAGAACCAGCCGAGCAGCAGCGTCGATCCGACAAGCATGACAACCGACGGCAGCAGCGCGATCAGGATCGTGTCGTTGAGCAGATCCAGCGCCCACATGCCGCGCGTTATCTTGCGCACCGTCGATCCGGCAAAGCTCTTGGCGTGCCAGTCCGTCGAGAAGCGTTGCACCCGATGGAAAGCATCGGAGGCAATGTCCGACATCATCTTCAGCGTCAACTCGACGATACACAGGAAAGCGGCATTGCGCAGCACAACGCCTGCCAGCGCCAGCGCCACCAACATCGAGAACGCCACCATCGCCGCATTCCAGGCTACTTCGTCGGTTCCCGCGCCGCTGGCGACCGCATCGACCAGGCGGCCGGAATAGAAAGGCGTCAGCACGTCGGCCAGCGTCGAGAGCAGGAATGCGCCCGTGATGAGCGAAAGCCGTCACGGCTGGCGCTGCCAATGGCTGAACGTGAAGCCAAGCACGCTGCGAAAGGCGCTCGCGCGCAGATCCATCTTGAAACGACCCATGATGTCATCCGGGCGCAAACGAGCCCGGTCCCGGTAAAAATCGAATTGGAAACCCGCGTCCGCGCGTTGCAGCGTCTGTGACAGCGGGAGGTTCAGTATGGTAGGCCGCCTGCCCTGAGGCGGCGACCGGCAGCGGCAAACGCCTGTCTGTGTCCGGCTCTCCGAAAAACCTTCGGAAAGCCCGAGCAGACCTAGGCCTCGCGGCCTCGCATAACGATGTCAAATCCTGCCATACGGTCCTCCCGGAAGGGAATCGCGGAGAGGCTCTTATAGATAGCCATCAGCCGATCGCCAAGTCGGCCAGTCGCCAAAACGACATTTGGTCCAAGCACTGAGACGAATTTGCAACAACGGCGGGTTGTGGCCGGCCTCAGGAGCGATCCAGTCGCATGTAGCGCCCTTCCGCCCGGAATCCGAACTTCTGGTAGAGGCTGTGAGCGTCGCTGGTCGTAAGGCTCCAATGAGAGACGGTCTTCATATCGGGATGATCGAGGAGTGCCTGCACAAGCCGTTTGCCGAGGCCATGCCCACGACGCTCCGGCCAGACGATGACGTCGGCAAGATAGG
This sequence comes from Mesorhizobium sp. CA4, assembly GCF_020165075.1. Taxonomy (NCBI): domain Bacteria; kingdom Pseudomonadati; phylum Pseudomonadota; class Alphaproteobacteria; order Hyphomicrobiales; family Phyllobacteriaceae; genus Mesorhizobium; species Mesorhizobium sp. CA4. Next base: position 180,331 of record NZ_JAIUHK010000001.1, on the reverse strand, counting down.
CGAAGACCGTGTAGTCGGTGATGCGCGGGCGAACCGACCTGCTCGCCGTCGAGGTAGGCGCCGACGCAAAGCGAGTTGTCGAAGGCGCGGCGGTTGGCCTCGTCGGTTCGCGACGCACCCCAATAGCTTTGCATGAGCAGATCGGAGGTTGCCCGAAAATCGATCCGCGACAGGTCGAAACTGATTTCAACATCCTGCATGCGCGGCGCAATCTCGCGGACTAGCCGCGGTCCCGGAACCGGTTGGTGATCGGATAGCGGCGGTCGCGGCCGAAATTCTTCTTGGTGATCTTCACGCCGGGCGCCGCCTGGCGGCGCTTGTATTCGGCGATGTAGAGCAGGTGCTCGACGCGCGTCACCGTCGCCCGGTCGTGGCCGCGCGCGACGATGTCCTCGACGCTCATCTCGTTCTCCACCAGGCATTCCAGGATGTCGTCCAGCACCGGATAGGGCGGCAGCGAATCCTGGTCGGTCTGGTTCTCGCGCAGCTCCGCCGACGGCGCCTTGTCGATGATGTTCTTGGGGATAACCTCGCCGGACGGCCCAAGCGCGCCCGGCGGCACATGCGAATTGCGCCAGCGCGACAGCGCGTAGACCTGCATCTTGTAGAGATCCTTGATCGGATTGAAGCCGCCATTCATGTCGCCGTAAAGCGTGGCGTAACCGACCGACATCTCGCTCTTGTTGCCCGTGGTGACCACCATCGACCCGAACTTGTTGGAGATTGCCATCAGGATCGTGCCGCGAGCGCGGCTCTGCAGGTTCTCTTCGGTGATGCCTTCCTGGGTGCCCTCGAAGAGCTGCGTCAGCGCATGCTTGAAGCCTTCGACCGGCTCGGAGATCGGCACGATGTCGTAGCGGCAGCCGAGCGCGCGCGCGCAGTCCTCGGCATCCTTCAGCGAATCCTTCGATGTATAGCGGTAAGGCATCATGACGGTGCGTAGCCGCTCCTCGCCCAGCGCATCGACGGCCAAAGCCGCGCAGATCGCCGAGTCGATGCCGCCGGAGAGGCCGAGCACCACGTTCTTGAAGCCGTTCTTGTTGACGTAATCGCGCAGGCCCAACATGCAGGCGCGATAGTCGGCCTCTTCGCGCTCGGGGATCTTCGACATCGGGCCTTCCGAGCAGACCCAGCTGTCTTCCTTTCTTTTCCAGGTGGTGACGTCGACCGCCTCCTCGAACTGGCTCATCTGGAAGGCAAGCGTCTTGTCGGCGCCGATGGCGAACGAGGCGCCGTCGAAGATCAGTTCGTCCTGGCCGCCGAGCTGGTTGGCGTAGATCATCGGCAAGCCGGTTTCGATGACCTGCCGGATGACGATCTGGTGGCGAACGTCGATCTTGGCACGGTAATAGGGCGAGCCGTTCGGCACCAAAAGGATCTCGGCGCCGCTTTCGGCCAGCGTCTCGCATACGGCGATATCGCCCCAGATGTCCTCGCAGATCGGAATGCCGATGCGCACGCCGCGGAAATTCACCGGACCCTGCAGCTCCGGCCCGGCCTGGAAGACGCGCTTCTCGTCGAACTCGCCATAGTTGGGCAAATCGAGCTTGTAGCGTTCGGCGATGATCTTGCCGCCATCGGCGAAGACGACGGAGTTGTGCGTGCCGGACCGGCGCTTCAGCGGCGTGCCGATGATGACGCCGGGCCCGCCATCGGCCGTGTCGTTGGCGAAATCCTGCGCGGCCTTCTCGCACGCCTTCAGGAAGGAAGGCTTAAGCACCAGGTCTTCCGGCGGATAGCCGGCGAGGAAGAGCTCGGTATAGAGCACCAGATCGGCGCCCTGGCGCGCCGCGTCCGCCCTCGCCTCGCGCGCTTTTGCCAAATTGCCGGCCACGTCACCGACGGTCGGGTTGAGCTGGGCAACGGCGATACGCAGGATATCGGGAGCGGTCTTGGTCATGGAACGGATTTAGCGTGGCTGAAATCGCCCCGCAATGGCGTTTGGTTGTGCCACTTAGGACTAATCGGCAAAGCCGATTATGTCCCTGATCGATCAAAGATCGTATCCCGACTAATCGGCAAAGCCGATTATGTCCCTGATCGATTGAAGATCGTATCCTGACTATCGGCAAAGCCGATCATGTCCTCACCGATCGAAGATCGTATCCTGACTAATCGACGGAGCCGATTTGTCCCTGACCTATCGATGGAGACCGATCGATCCCAACCACCTAGTCGCCCATATATTCGCGCAACGCCTCCGCCGAGCGATTCTCGCCGATCGACATCGCCAGGATGCGTGAGATGTGCCGGCGCGGCAGACCGGTCTCGGCCGACCATCGGTTGATCTGCGCCTGGATCTTGTCGAGGTCCCGCTTCGAGGTCGGGTTCTCGGCGATATCGAGGCCGGCATCGCGCAATGCCGCCGCCATGTCGGCGGAGACGACGAACGTGTCCCATTCCAGCCAGCGCAGGAAATACTGGCCGGTGTTGCCGCCCAGCCGGCTGCCATGCTTGGCGAGATACGCGGTCAGGCCGACCTGATCGTCCGCCGGCCATCCGGCGATGAATTTGCCGAAGCTGCCATGTTCCTTCGATACGCGATCGACGAAGGCGGCGTTGTCGCGCACCGACTTGATCTTCTGCGGGTTGCGCACGATGCGGCTGTCCGACGCCAGCTCGTGCCAGAAATCGTCGGGCTGGAACAAAAGCCGCTTCGGCTCGAAGCCGAGGAACGCTTCCTCGAAACCGGGCCATTTCTGTTCGATGACGCGCCACACGAATCCCGCGGCGAAAATGCGCTCGGCCATGGTGGAAAGAATACGGTCGTCGGGGACTTTCGCCACCGCCGCATTGTCGGGCGCAGGACCAAGCAGCGGAGCTAGCACCGCCTCGCCGCCCTTGCGCTTTGCCGCCCGCGCGTGGATTTTCTGGAAATCGAGCATCGTTGTCCTCGCCTGTTCACCGCAATCTAGCACTTCACGTCCGACCCGGCAGCCTCTACGTCTATCGATGCCGGGGCGAAGGAGAGGACAGATGAACAAGATCGTCGAGGACATGGCGAACCGTTTGCTCAAGCGGAAGCCGGACGGTTTCGGTCCGCTCGAGAGCCGCGTCCTCCAGTCGACGCTTGAGCGCACCACCATCACCCGCGACACCAACAAGGCCGTCGCCTTCCACGCGACGTATGGCGACCGCGTCGCCGATACTATCGCCAGGATCGGCGGCTCCTGGTCCTTCATACTCGGCTTCCTTGCCTTTCTCGTTGTTTGGACCGTCGGCAATGCCTGGCTGCTCACGCGCGACGCTTTCGACCCCTACCCCTTCATCTTCCTCAACCTGGTGCTGTCGATGCTCGCGGCGATACAGGCGCCGGTGATCATGATGTCGCAGAACCGTCAGACCGAGCGCGACCGCATCGACGCGGCCCACGACTACGAGGTCAATCTGAAGGCCGAGATTGAGATCATGGCCCTGCATGAAAAGCTCGACGAGTTGCGCCACAGCGAGATCATCGGCATGCGGGACGAGATCCTGCGCATGGCCGAGCAGATCAGGCGCATCGACGAGAAACTGTCGGCGCGGTCCGTAACGGAATGAGCGAAACCATCCATCATCTCATCGGGCAATACGGGCTGATCGCGGTCTTCCTGGGTTGCGTCGCCGAAGGCGAAAGCGCGGCAATCCTTGGCGGCTTCTTTGCCCATCAGCATGTTTTCGTGCTGTGGCAGACTTTCCTCGTCGCATTTCTCGGCGCCTTCGCCGGCGACACCTTCTTCTTCACCATGGGGCGCAGCTTCGCCGAACATCGCTATGTGAGACTATTGCGCAGGCGTCCGGGTTTCAGCCGCGCCTACCGCCTGCTCAACACCCATCCCAACATTTTCGTGCTGACCAACCGCTATATCTACGGCATGCGCCTGGTCGGCGGCGTCGCCGCCGGCCTGTCGACCGTGTCCGTGCCGCGTTTCGTCATCCTGAATGCCATCTCGTCCGCGGTCTGGGCGGCCCTGTTCAGCGGCATTGGCTTTGTCTTCGGCCTGGGCGCGGAGGAAATGGTGGGCCAGGCGTTTGCACGCCATGAGCGCCTGCTCATCGCCCTTGGCGTCGGCGTCGTTGTCGCCGCGGTAGCCTGGTTGGTAGGCCATCACTTCGCAAAGCGTGAACGCGCCAGGGAAGACCAGGCGGGATCGTGATCAATCGCAAGGATCAGATCGGCGCACCGGTAAGGCGCTCGATCAAGGCGACGCCCCAGACGCCGCCGGCGATCACGATGGAAATCAGCACCGCCAGCGACCCGCAATCCTTGGCGAGCTGGATATCGATGTGGAATTCCCGCGAGATCGCGTCGCAGGCCGCCTCAATGCCAGTGTTGAGCACTTCGACCATGATCAGGAGCAGCACAGCGCCGATCAGCAGGGCGTAGCCGCGCCACGAGACCGAGATGAACCAGCCGGCCGGCAGGGCGAGCGCAAGCAGCATCAGCTCCTGCTGGAATGCCTTCTCGTGTGCGGCAAGCTTGCGGAAGGCCCGTACCGAATTGATGAAAGCGTCGATCAGCCGCTGCATGCCCAGCCCCGTTTCGAGTAACCGTCAGGGGGATATCGCAACGGCCGGATCAAGGGAATAAGGCAGCCGAACCAAAATCATTCGTCCGCCACCTTTATCGACGGCGTCGACCTCTCGAACTGAGGTAACCCGTCTTCGATCGAATAATAATCGCCTTTGTCGCCGACGAAGATGTGGCACTCGCCCCGCAGGCTCGTCGGTTCGTCGAAAGACCCGGCCAGAACCGACACATATGCATCCTCCCTCGGCTTCCAGAACAGCGCCGATCCACAGATCTTGCAAAAGCCGCGCTTGGCAAAGGTGGAGGCTTCGTACCAGGTGAGGTTTTCCGCGCCGGTGATCGCGATATTGGCATCTGGAACATTGGTCGCGGCGAAGAAATGCCCGCTCTGCTTCCGGCACTGCGTACAGTGACAATAGATCACTCCTCGCAACGGGCCCCTCGTCCTGAAGCGCACCGCCCCGCACAGGCATGATCCACTGTGATTTTCGTCCATCCCGGCCTCCTTCGACATCGTCCGCCCGATCCACTGCCGAGAGGATTCCAGGTTTAAGGCGGCCGGTCGCAGGCAAATGCGACACCGAAGCGACGCCTTTCGAAAGCTGCTCCGCATGAGATTACACGTTGTGATAGCAAAGACATCGAGGAAATGCAGGCTGTTAAGGAAACTTTAGCGCAACTGCATCTATGATTCCTGCAAGCGAAAGTCGTGTTGGGGACGCGCCATCGCATTTATGGTTCCGATTCAAATCCCCGCGAGCGACTCCCGGCGGAGGCAGGTCTGCGGTCGCACTGAAGGGGCAGTGAACACGATATGCAGCCGGCAGCCATTCCGACTGACAGGAACACCGACATCGCCGGCACCGTCGTGGGGACGATGCGTCAGCTCGGCGTGCTCGGACTGCCGCGCAACTACGAAATCTTCTACGAGGCACTCACCGGCAGCAATCACGAGCTCAGCCTTGCCGTTGTCTCGTTGAGCAATCGCCCGACCCAGGAGGACCTTGACGGCATCGGGCGCGCCTTCTTTCCCCAGCATCATGGTCCGGCCATCGTCGAGCATGCCCGCGAGATGGTCGCCAACGAGCTCGAGGACATCGCTGCGCTGTTGCGCAGCGAGCGTTCGCATATCGAAAAGTATGGCCGAATTCTCGATGAGACCTCGACCGGCCTCAGCAACCGCAGCCTGCTTTCGCAGGAAATCCTCCAGAAGATCGCCGGCGCGATGTCTGCCGCCACCAGCTCGACGATCGACCATGGCCGCCAGATCGCCAGCACGCTCAGCGAAAAGACGGCCGAGCTTGAAAGCGTCAAGTCGAAGCTCGAGGAATACAAGCGGCTTGCCGATACCGACCCGCTCACGCAGCTGTGGAACCGCCGCGCCTTCGACAAGGAGATCACCCGGATCTACAACAGCAATCGCGGCATCCTGTTCAGCGCTTTGATCCTTGCCGATATCGATCATTTCAAGGACATAAACGACCGCTACGGCCATCCGGTCGGCGACAGGTTCCTGCAGATCATCGCCGAGATCTTCCAATCCGGCGTCCGTTCCGACACGTTCGTCGCGCGCACCGGTGGCGAGGAGTTCGCGTTTATCGTCGAGGGCGCCAGCGAGGAAGCCACATGTGAGATCGCCGAGCGCATCCGCGCCCTGATCGAGCAGACCCCGTTCACCAGCAGCCAGACCGGCATGAACTACGGCACCGTTACTGTGTCGCTGGGCATCTGCATGGCCTCGGAGGCGGAAAATCCCGAAGATCTCTATGCGAAGGCGGACCGGGCGCTTTATCGCTCCAAGGTCGGCGGTCGCAACCGTGTGACAAAGCATTCGGCCATGGCCGGCCGGGCCGGCAAAGGCTGGCTGCTTTACAAGAAAGACTGACACTGCCCTTTCCAGGAGAATTTTTGTGGACTATATTTTCCACAGAAATGAAAGGGTGCTTATGCAACGTCCAGTCGCGGCCGCGGCGGCCGAAAACGCCGTTGTCACCAAGGCCACGCTGCGCGCGGCCGATCTGCTCGACATCACCGCCAGGACGCTCGCTTTGGTCATCGGTGTGTCGGAAGCAACGGTCTCGCGCATGCGCCGGCAGGAATTCCTGCTTGAACGGGGCACCAAGCCGTTCGAGCTGGCGGTGCTGTTCGTCCGCCTGTTCCGCTCGCTCGACGCCATCGTCGGCGGCGACGAGACCGTTGCCCAGGCCTGGCTGAAGAGCCCCAACACCACGCTCGACGGCACACCGCTCGAAAAAATCCTGACGATTGCCGGACTTGTCGATGTCATTGCCTACCTGGACTCCCGGCGCGCTCTCGTCTGAGGCCGTCAGGCTCGAAGGCAAGTACTGGCGCATGGTCGAGGCGCAGCACCGCGTCTCGACCCTCAAGCTCATCGACACGCTCGATGAGCAGTCGCTGCTGGAAGACCTCATCGAAGACACCAAGCCGCATATCCCGCTGGAGTGCCGCCACCTCCATTACCTGTTGTCGACGCCTTTTCGCTATGGCTCCGTCTATCCATACGGCTCGCGCTTTCGCCGCGCCGGCAAGACCAAAGGCGTCTATTATGCCGCCGAGACGGTGCTGACGGCGGTGGCGGAAATGGCTTTCTACCGCCTGTTGTTCTTTGCGGAGTCGCCGGCGACGCCATGGCCGAACGACGCCGCGGAATACACTGCCTTCGCCGCTGCGATAAAATGCGGCCGCGCGATCGACCTGACACGGCCGCCGCTCGATCGCGACGAAAAGGCCTGGACGCAGCCCACCGACTACACCGCCTGCCAGGCGGTCGCCGATGTCGCGCGCGAAGCCGAACTGCAGGCGATCCGCTATCGCTCGGTGCGCGATCCCAAGGGCGCCAATATCGCGCTGTTGACCTGCAAGGGCTTTGCCGAGGCCAGGCCGCTGGAGCCGCAGACCTGGCGCATCCGGATCGGCTCTTTCGGCCTGCAGGCGATCTGCGAATTCCCGGAGAAGAGGCTGGAATTCTCACGCGCTGCCTTTGCGGACCCAAGACTTGCCGGAATGCGCTGGGAGCGCGGCTCCTGAACTCGCAAAGCTGTATCGAGATTCAGGTCAGGACGAGCCGAGAATGGTGGCCTCCGAGAACCGGAGCGGAGCGTGCCTCAATTACGTGAGCACCGGAAGCGCAGGAGCCCGCCATTCGCAGGCCGACCTCACCTGAGTATCGATACAGTTTTAGGCCAGGATGTTGACGGCCCGCGCCGCCACCAGCGCGATCGTCAGGAGCGAGATCATCGCTTCGGCCATCATCAGGAGCTTGGCGCGTTGCGTGAGCGGCAGAGTGTCGGTCGGCGAGAACGCCGTGGCGTTGGTGAAGGCGAGGAAGACATAGTCGACGAAGCCCGGCAACCAGCCCTGGATCTCGCGATCGGGCAACGTCATTTGCGGGAACAGGAAATCAGCATGCGCGCGCTTGACAAGGCCGCAGGTCGGCGGACCGCCGCGGTCGGTGCTCCAGAACCAGAGCGCAAAGACGATCACATTGGTGACCCAGATATTGAGCGCGTCGACGAGTAGCGTCGTGCCCGCGCCGGCGCGTCCTTCCAGCAGCGCCCGCACCAGGAAGACCAGCGATCCGCAATTCATGATGCTGATGACGCCGGTCATAACCAATGCCGTGCGGCGGATATAGAGTCGCAATCGGCCGATCGCGTACCAATGCTCATGGTCGACCGCTTTGCGCGTCTGCATCTGCGTCCATGCCGTCGCGATCGACAGGGGCGCCAGCAGCGCCGCCTCGACCGTCGGGGCCAGCCAGCGCGGGCCGAAGGACAGGTTGTTGATGACCAGAAGCTGCAGGCAGATGATGACGAGAACCGCCGCGCGCGCCGACCAGAAGTCTAGCCCACGGTGATGGATGACGGCGTGCTGGTGACGCATGGAGGCACCTGAATGGCTGGAGCATGATGCCGAAAGCGGTTTTCGGACGGCACCATGCACTCTGGAACCGCGGCGCTCCGAACAGCGGGCCGGCTCAGGCAACCATCAGCCGGCGGGTCCTGCCCGAAGCGCCGGCGGTGGGTTCCATCGCAATCTTGGTTTTACAATGTTGCGGAAGAATACATTTTCGTAAGCTTTTGCTATCGCACTGTTCAGCAATCCACCGGTATGATTTTAGGCCCGCATGTCGAGAACCACGGAATCCGTTCATCTTTGGCCGTCGGCAATCGCCGCGGAAGGCAATCTGCCTTCGATCTGGAACGGCTTGGTCCGGCACCCATGGCGATTGCTGGCGCTTTTGTGCCTGACGCAGATCGCTTGCTGGACCGTCATGCCGGCGATCGTCAATGTCGGGCCGCCTCGCGACGTCGTCGAGGGGTTCATGTGGGGCCGCGAATGGGTGCTGTTGACCTATAAGCACCCGCAGCTCCCGTGCTGGCTGCTCGAGATCAGCCATCTCCTGACCGGCTCGTTCCGCTGGCCGCAATACCTGCTGTCGCAATTGATGGTCTCGACGACTTTCGTCCTGGTCTATCTGCTTGCGCGCGACATCATGGGCTCGACCCGCGCGCTCGCCGCCGTGCTGTTGATGCCCTCGATCTACTTCTTCGGCTGGCCCACCCCGCAGTTCAACCATGATTACGCACAGATGCCTTTCTGGGCGGCAATCTCATGGCTGCTGTGGCGCTCGGCGCGCGATGGACGGCCAGGCTGGTGGCTCGCCCTCGGCCTCGTTTCCGGCCTGGGGCTCTATGCCAAGTTCTCGACGGCTTTGCTGCTCGCCTTCGGCGGCATCTGGATCTTATACGACACCCGTGCCAGAAGCCGCCTTGCCACCCCATGGCCATGGCTCGGCCTCGCGGTTTTTCTCGGCGTCGCGGCGCCGCTGGCAGTTGAGCTTGTTCGCCTCGATTTCCTGCCGTTGACCTATGCCGCGCATCGCAACGCCTGGGTGCTCGCCAACCGCGCCCGGCTTTACTATATCGGCGTTCAGCTTGCCGGGCTTGCCGCTCTTCCCGTCGTTCTTGCTCTTTCCGGCCTGCTGCGACGGCAGGCCGCCCCCGCACGGGACCCCTTACCGGCCCACCCCGTCCCCGAGCGGCGCGCGATTGTCTACCTGGCATGGATGGGCGTGGGGCCGGCGCTCCTGATCATGGTCGCCTCGCTGTTTACCGGCACGGGCGAGTCCTGGGGCGCGACGATGTACAATCTCGTCGGTGCCCTGGCGATCGCGCTTCTAGGCCAGCGACTGGGATCTGTGGAATTGCGCCGGCTGATGGTGCTGGCCTTGCTATGCGTGGTCGGCGTATCGAGCGCCTATGCGGTGACCCGCTGGACGGGTTGCAACGTCCTCGGTCGCCTGCAGCCGATGTGCTGGCCGGCACGATCGATCTCGCAGACGGCCGAGGCGATCTGGCATGAGACGGTGCCAGGACCATTGGGCATCGTCGGTGGCGAGGACGGCGTGGCCCAGCTTGCCGGGCTGGAAGCTGCGGACCAGCCCTCTATCTTCACGGCTCTCGACAGGCGCCTTGCCCCCTGGATCACGGACCAGCGCCTGCGGGATCAGGGTATGCTGCTGGTGTGGCCGACCCATTGGAGGCTTTCCCCGCAACAGCAGGCGTGGATCGCCGGCCTGCCGGTCAAGACGGTGCCGTTCGACTGGTCGCTCAAAGCACCGCCCTTGCAGATCAGCTTTGCCGTCATTCCGCCCGGCAGAACCAATTTCCCGGGCGACCCGCCCGGACCGCCCGATCCGGATTGAAGTTTATCAGCCCCGACGTCAAAAGGCGCTGGCGTCGCGGCCAGCGCCTCCAATGATAGGCGTCAAGCCTCTGTTCAGGCGTTGGCGGCCTGCTTGTGCTGCACCGGGTGGCTCTTCTTGAGCAGGTCCGACACCAGGAAGGCGAGTTCGATCGCCTGGTCGGCATTGAGGCGCGGATCGCAATGGGTATGGTAGCGGTCCTGTAGGTCCTCCGCCGTGATGGCGCGGGCGCCGCCCGTGCATTCGGTCACGTTCTTGCCGGTCATCTCCACATGGATGCCGCCCGGATGCGTGCCCTCGGCGCGGTGCACCTCGAAAAAGGTCTGCACTTCCTTGAGGATGCGGTCGAACGGCCGCGTCTTGTAGCCTGCCGCCTCGATCGTGTTGCCGTGCATCGGGTCGGACGACCACACGACGTTGCGGCCTTCCTTCTTCACAGCTCGCACCAGCTTCGGCAGGTGCTCGGCGAGCTTGTCGGAGCCGAAGCGCGCGATCAGCGTCAGCCGGCCGGGCTCGTTCTCGGGATTGAGCAGGTCGATGAGTTCCAACAATCCATCCGGCGTCAGCGACGGACCGCATTTCAGGCCGAGCGGATTTTTGATGCCGCGGCAATATTCGATATGCGCATGGTCCGGCTGGCGGGTGCGGTCGCCGATCCAGATCATATGGCCGGAGGTTGCGTACCAGTCGCCGGAGGTCGAATCGACGCGTGTCAGCGCTTCCTCATAGCCAAGCAGCAGCGCCTCATGGCTGGTGTAGAAATCGGTCTCGCGCAACGCGAAGTTGGTTTCGGACGTGATGCCCACCGCGCGCATGAAATCCATCGTCTCGGTGATGCGGTTGGCGAGCGATTCGTATTTTTCTCCCTGCGGGCTGTCGGCGACGAAGCCCAGCATCCAGCGATGCACGTTCTCAAGGCTGGCATAGCCGCCCTGCGCGAAGGCGCGCAGAAGGTTGAGCGTCGCGGCGGACTGGCGATACGCCATCTCCTGGCGTGCCGGATCCGGAATGCGCGAGGAGGCATCGAATTCGATGCCGTTGATGATGTCGCCGCGGTAGCTCGGCAGCGTCACGCCGGCCTTGGTCTCGTTGTCGGACGAGCGCGGCTTGGCGAACTGGCCGGCGACGCGGCCAACCTTCACCACCGGCTGCGCGCCGGCGAAGGTGAGCACCACCGACATCTGCAGGAAGACGCGGAAGAAGTCGCGGATGTTGTCGGCGCCATGCTCGGCAAAGCTCTCGGCGCAGTCACCGCCCTGGAGCAGGAAGGCTTCGCCGGCGGCGACCGCCGCCAGCTGCTTCTTCAGCTTGCGCGCCTCGCCGGCAAAGACCAGCGGCGGATAGGTCGCAAGCCGCGCTTCCGTGGCTTGCAAAGCGCCAAGGTCCGGGTAGGCCGGGACCTGCTTGATCGGCTTTGCTCTCCATGAATTCGGCGACCATTTCGTCATCGCTGCACCCAACGCCCTTTCGGAGCAACCCCAGGAAAAATGTGAAATTTCCGTCCGGAATTGCGTCAAACAAACCGGCGAGCGTGCTTGCCCGCCCTTCCAGCCTCGATACGAGGTCGCGGCTCCTTACACGAAGCCGATTACCTATTCTAGCCGCGTTTTTCAGTGGTGGCGAATGCGTCGAGCTGCTCGGCTTGCCAATGCGGACGTCGTTAAGCGGCGTTGTCGACCAATCTTGCCAATTGGGTCATGACAACAGCCGAACCGGCGAGCCGCTTCTCCGCGTTCGGCCAATCGCGGATGAAGACTACGCTGTGGTCGGCCCTGATCTTGGCCTGCGAGCCCTGCTCGCCGATGAATTTGACCAGCCCGACCGGATTGGGGAACTCGCGCTTGCGGAAATGGATCACGACGCCCTTCGGGCCGGCATCGAGCTTCTCGACATTGGCCTTGCGGCAGAGCGCCTTGATGAAGACGATCTTCAACAGATGCGTCACCTCTTCCGGCAGTGGCCCGAAGCGGTCGATCAGCTCGGCGCCGAAGCCGTCGATCTCCTCGGTGGTTTCGAGGTCGCCGAGGCGACGGTAGAGGGCCATCCTGAGCTGCAGGTCCGGCACGTAGCTTTCCGGGATCATCACGGCGGTGCCGACCGCGATCTGCGGCGACCAGCCGCCGTCCTGCACTTCGCCGGTGTCCTTCACCTCGGCCACCGCCTCCTCGAGCATCTGCTGGTAAAGCTCGAAACCGACCTCCTTGATATGCCCCGACTGCTCTTCACCAAGCAGATTGCCCGCGCCGCGTATGTCGAGGTCGTGGCTGGCGAGCTGGAAACCGGCGCCGAGCGTGTCGAGCGACTGCAGCACCTTCAGCCGGCGCTCGGCCGTGTCGGTCAGCTTGCGGCTCGCCGGCAGCGTGAACAGCGCGTAGGCACGCACCTTGGAACGGCCGACGCGGCCGCGCAGCTGGTAGAGCTGCGCTAGGCCGAACATGTCGGCGCGATGGACGATCAGCGTGTTGGCGGTCGGGATGTCGAGGCCGGATTCGACGATGGTCGTCGACAGGAGCACGTCGTACTGGCCGTCGTAGAAGGCGTTCATGATGTCGTCGAGCTCGCCCGGCGGCATCTGGCCGTGGGCGACCGCAACCTTCAATTCCGGCACGGATTCCTTTAGGAAATCATGGATTTCGGCCAGATCGCTGATACGCGGCACGACATAGAAAGAATGGCCGCCGCGATAGCGCTCGCGCAGCAGCGTCTCGCGGATGACCAGCGGATCGAAGGGCGAGATGAAGGTGCGCACCGCCATGCGGTCGACGGGCGGCGTCGCGATGAGCGACAGCTCGCGCACGCCGGTCAGCGCCAATTGTAGCGTACGCGGGATAGGCGTCGCCGACAGCGTGAGCACATGCACGTCGTTCTTGAGCTCCTTCAGCCGCTCCTTGTGCTTGACGCCGAAATGCTGCTCCTCGTCGATGATCAAAAGCCCGAGATTCTTGAACGAGATCGAGCTGCCGAGCAGCGCATGCGTACCGACGACGATGTCGACCGTGCCCTCGGCGATCCCCTTCTTGGTTTCGGCCAGTTCCTTGGAGCCGACCAGGCGCGAGGCCTGCGCTATGCGGATCGGCAGGCCTGAGAAGCGCTGCGAGAAGGTCTTGAAATGCTGGCGCGACAGCAAGGTCGTCGGCACGACGACCGCCACCTGGAACCCTTCCATGGCCGCGATGAAGGCGGCGCGCAGCGCCACTTCCGTCTTGCCGAAGCCGACATCGCCGCAGACCAGCCGGTCCATCGGCTTGCCGGCGCCGAGATCGTCCATGACCGCGTCGATCGCCGTCTGCTGATCGTCGGTTTCCTCATAGGGGAAGCGCGCAGCGAACTCGCCATAGAGCCCCTCGGCCGGGATCAGGGCAGGTGCGGCGCGCATCTGACGCTCGGCGGCGATGCGGATCAGCTGCCCGGCCATGTCGAGCAGGCGCTTCTTCAGCCTTGCCTTGCGCGCCTGCCAGGCGCCGCCGCCCAGCTTGTCGAGCGGCGCCTCAGCCGAATCCGAGCCATAGCGCGAAAGGAGCTCAATGTTTTCCACCGGCAGGAAGAGCCGGTCATCGCCCGCATAGTGGATCTCCAGGCAGTCATGCGGCGCGCCGACGGCCTCGATGGTGCGCAGCCCGACGAAGCGGCCGATGCCATGGTCGGCATGGACGACGATGTCGCCTGCCGACAGCGACGTCGCTTCGGCAATGAAATCGGAGGCCTTTTTCTTGCGCTTGGAACGCCGAATGAGCCTGTCGCCGAGGATGTCCTGCTCGGCGACGACGACCAGATCGTCGGTCTCGAAGCCGGATTCGAGCGGCAGCACGGCGAGGCCTGCCTGCCCCGGCTCCAGCTTTTCGACCTCGGCAAGCGTCGCGACGGGTTCCAGATTACTTAGATGGTGCTCCGCGAGAATTTGCCCGAGCCGGTCGAGCGAGCCTTCAGTCCAGCCGGCGACGACGACGCGGCGACGCGCCGCGCGCTCGTCGGCAATGTGTTTTACGACGACGTCGAAGACATTGATGTTCGGGTCGGCACGTTCCTCCGCGAAACTGCGGCCCTGCCGCGAGCCGCCATGGAAGACCTTCTTGCCTCCGACATCCGGCGCGTCAAAGACGGTGAAATCGATGTCCTCGCGCGGACCGAGCGACGCCTTGAGATTGTCCGGCGAGAGATACAGAAGATCCGGCGCCACCGGTTTGTAAGGCACGGCATCCTTGAGCGCGCTGTCGGCCTGCTTCCGCCGCGCCTCGTAATGGTCGAGGATCAGCGTGTGCCGCTCGGCCAGCGCCTCATGCGCCAGATGGTCGAATACCACAGGCGCGTCCGGCAGATAGTCGAACACCGTTTCCAGCCGCTCGTAGAAGAAGGGCAGCCAGTGCTCCATACCGGCGAAACGGCGGCCTTCGCTGACCGCCGCATAGAGCGCGTCGTCGCGCGAGGGCGCGCCAAAGGCTTCGATGTAAGAGCGGCGGAAGCGGCTGATCGTCTCCGGCGTCAGCGCCACCTCGCTCATCGCTTGCAGCGACATCGACTTGCGCTGCCCGGTGGTGCGCTGGGTCGCCACGTCGAAGACGCGGATCGATTCCAGCGTGTCGCCGAAGAAGTCGAGCCTGAGCGCCTCGCTCCAGCCGGGGGCAAAGAGGTCGAGGATGCCGCCGCGCACCGCGAATTCGCCGAGGCCGCGCACGGTCGGCACGCGCTCGAAACCGGAGATCTCCAGCCGCGCGATGAGCGCGTTCATATCGATCTGGTTGCCGGGCCTGGCATGGAACGTCTGCGCTTCGATCAATTCGGCCGGCGGAATGCGCTGCAGCAACGCATTGGCGGTGGTGAGGATGACGGCGCGATGTGGCTTCTTGGCCAGCGCGATCATGGCCGAAAGCGCATCGAGCCGCCGCGCCGCGGCATCGGCGCCGGGCGACACGCGATCGTAAGGCAGGCAGTCCCATGCCGGCAGTTCCAGCACCGGCAGGCCGGGCGCGGCAAAGGCGAGCGCCTCGATGATCGCCGGCAGCCGCTGGCCGTCGCGGGCGACGAACAGCACCGGCTTGTCGGGCGCGATCTCCTGCGCCGTCTGCACCAGGGCGAAGGCTTCGTAGCCGTCGGCGACGCCGTCGACGATGAACTGGCCGGCGCGGCCCTTGGGCAGGCCGATTGTAGGGATAAGGCTCATGGATTGGCGTTTTTCAAAATGTCATGGTCCGGCGCGACGCCAGGATCTTTTGCAGCACCGCGCAATCGATATCGGGCGGAACCGGGCGCTCGCCGGTGACCATCGGGAAAAATTCGGTGTCGGGAATTTCGAGAAGTCTCTCATATTGGTCGATTTCATCGGCCGTCAAGACGCCGATCTCGGCATCGGCGAAGGAGCCCAGGATCAGGTCCATCTCGCGCATGCCGCGGTGCCAGGAGCGGAACAGGAGCTTGCGGCGGCGAGCGTCCAGCCCCTCGCTTGATCGCTGTGTTCCGGTCATCTCGCCGCATCCCTGTCCAAAGCGGCGCATATAGCGTGGATAGAGAGCGGTGTCAGCCTTTGCGCTGCCCTCGTCGCGACATAAGCTGACACGATGCGTCCCACCATCCTCGATCCTCTGTTCGTCCCGATCACCTCGCTTGCCGGCGTCGGCCCGAAAGTCGGTTTGCTGATCGAGCGCGTGGTGCCGGCCGATCTCGGCGATCGCGCCGCGCGCGCGGCCGACCTTTTGTTCGTGCTGCCCAACACCGTGATCGACCGCCGCAACCGGCCCGGCATCGCGCTGTCGGCCGAAAGCCAGATCGTCACGCTCGAAGTGCGGGTCGACCGCCACCAGCCGCCGCCCCGCGGCAACAGGTCGGTGCCTTACCGGGTCTACGCCCATGACGATACCGGTGAGGTCGCGCTGACCTTCTTCCATGCTCATGCCGCCTATCTGCAGAAGATGCTTCCCGAAGGCGAGCGTGTGGTGATCTCGGGTCGCATGGAGTGGTTCAACGGCCGCCCGACCATGGTCCATCCCGACCATATCGCGCCGATCGACGAGGCCGAGGGGTTGCCGCTGGTCGAGCCGGTTTATCCGCTGACCGCCGGCCTCTCGGCCAAGGTGCTGCGCCGCGCCATAGGCCAGGCACTTGGCCGCCTGCCGGAACTGCCGGAGTGGCAGGACGACGCCTTTATGCGCCGCCACACCTTCCCGGCCTTCGGCGACGCGCTCGCCCGCATCCATTATCCGAAGGACCCGATCGACGTTGCCGTCGAAGGCTCGGCCTGGCGCCGTCTCGCCTATGACGAATTGCTGGCCGGGCAGGTTTCGCTGGCGCTGGTGCGGGCGAGAATTCGCCGCCTCTCTGGCCGGCCGCTTACCGGCGATGGTCGCATCGTCGAGAAATTGCGCGCCGCCCTGCCCTACAAGCTCACGCCAAGCCAGGAATTCGCGCTTGGCGAGATCAACGCCGATCTCGCCGATCCCGAACGCATGCTGCGCCTGCTGCAAGGCGACGTCGGTTCCGGCAAGACCGTGGTGGCGCTGCTCGCCATGGCTCGCGCGGTCGAGGCCGGCGGCCAGGCAGCGCTGATGGCGCCGACCGAAATCCTGGCGCGCCAGCATCTGGCGACGATCGCGCCGCTGGCGGAAAAGGTCGGCCTGCGCCTTGCCATCCTGACCGGGCGTGAGAAGGGCCGCGAACGCACGGAGACGCTTGCAGGTCTTGCCGGCGGCGCGATCGACATCGTCGTCGGCACCCATGCCCTGTTCCAGGAAAGCGTGACGTTTCACGACCTGGTGCTGGCCGTCGTCGACGAGCAGCACCGCTTCGGCGTCCACCAGCGCCTGGCCATCACCGCCAAGGGCGACGCGCCGGACATGCTGGTGATGACGGCCACGCCTATCCCGCGCACGCTGGTGCTGACCGCCTTTGGCGACATGGACGTCTCGAAGCTCACCGAAAAGCCGGCCGGCCGGCAGCCGATCCGCACCGTCACCTTGCCGATGGAACGGCTGGATGAGTTGGTCGGACGCATGCTCGATGCCGTCGCCGATGGCCAAAAAATCTACTGGATCTGCCCGCTGGTCGAGGAATCGGAAGAGATCAAGCTGATGTCGGCGGAGGACCGTTTCGCTTCGCTGAAACCGCTCTTCGGCGATCGGATCGGGCTCGTGCACGGCCGCATGAAGGGTGCGGAAAAAGACGAGGCGATGCGCGCCTTCAAGCAGAGCGAAACCCGCATCCTCATCGCCACCACCGTCATCGAGGTCGGCGTCGACGTGCCCGATGCCACGATCATGGTCATCGAGCATGCCGAACGCTTCGGCCTTGCCCAGTTGCACCAGTTGCGCGGCCGGGTCGGGCGCGGTGACAAGCCGTCATCCTGCGTCCTGCTCTACAAGGAGCCGCTCGGCGAGACGGCAAAGCGCCGGCTTTCGGTGATGCGCGAGACCGAGGATGGCTTCCGCATCGCCGAGGAGGACCTGAAGCTGCGCGGCGAAGGCGAGTTGCTGGGCACCCGCCAGTCCGGCACGCCAGGCTTTCAGGTGGCGCGCCTCGGGTTCCATGCCGATCTGCTCGAAGCTGCGCGGGACGACGCACGGCTGATCCTGTCGCGCGACCCGGAATTGCAATCCGAACGCGGCGAGGCGCTGCGGCTGCTGCTTTACCTGTTCGGCCGCGACGAGGCAGTGCGGCTGCTGCGCGCCGGCTGAGCGGCGCCGATCGCCGGGTTGGCGAGGCCGCCTTCGACGGTCTCGCCATTCAGCGTCACCAGCTTGGCCTTGACCTCCGGCGCCACCATGCCAGCAGAAACGATCAGCTTGGCGCCGTCCTCGATCGACATGTCGAGCGGCACGATCTCGGATTTATGCACATACATCAGGAAGCCGGTGGTCGGGTTGGGCGTGCAGGGCATGAAGACCGCGATCAGCGGATCGCCTTCCTGGTCGAGCTTCTGGTTGATCTCCGTTTCCTTGTCATTGGCGACGAAGACCAGCGACCAGACGCCTTTGCGCGGATATTCCACCAGGCCGACCTGGCGGAACATGTCACCCTTGTTCGACAGCACCGTCTCGAAAATCTGCTTCAGCGAGCCATAGATGCCGCGCACCAGCGGCATCCGGCCAAGCAGCCGCTCGCCGAAATTGACGATGGCGCGGCCGACGATGTTCGCCGTCAGGAAACCGATCAGCGTGATCAGCACCAGCGCCACGATCAGCCCGAAGCCCGGAACCGGGAATGGCAGATAGCTGTCGGGATTGTAGCGGGCGGGGATGTAAGGCTTCACCCAGGAATCGACCCAGCCGATCAGCGACCAGGCGATATAGACCGTGATCGCCAGCGGCGCGCAGACGACGAAGCCGGTCAGGAAATAGTTCCTTAGGCGGGTCATGCCAGAGGTCTTCAGGGCGTCGGACATGAGTTCACCGCGGCGCAGGTTGCAACGCTAAGATTAGTGAACCGCGAGCCGGTTTGGAACTGCGAAGTTTTTAAGGGTGCCCTCCATCAACCGGCTTTCAGCATTCCAAATGGAAGCTGCTCCGTTCGCGATTGGCCGCAACACCCCTCCCTCGTCATCCACGGGCGGAGCGGGAGCGAAGCGGACGCGCAGACCCGAGGATCCATTCCGTGACGCCGGCCAAAAAATGCCACCCGTCAGAATAGTCCCCTACCATCAATCCGTTATCGTTCACGCATGACGGGCTATATCTATATGACAGCAAGCAAGAAGCGCGGCACCATCTACACTGGTGTCACGAACGATCTTGCCCGTCGGATGCCGGAGCACAGGTCCGGCGAAGGCTCGCGCTTTACGGGGCGCTACGGCGTGCAGCGTCTGGTCTGGTACGAGGAATATTTCGACATCCGCGATGCCATCCAGCGCGAAAAATCGCTGAAACGCTGGCCGCGCCAATGGAAGATCGAACTGATCGAAAAAGCCAATCCCCAGTGGTTCGAGCTGTTCCGCGGTATCGGGTGGTAACGCCACGGAATGGATCCTCGGGTCTGCGCAGGAGCTTCGCTCCTGCTCCGCCCGTGGATGACGAACGAAACGGGGCGGCAGCACACCCGCGCCTACTCCACTGTCACCGACTTCGCCAGATTGCGCGGCTGGTCGACGTCGGTGCCCATGAAAACGGCGGTGAAATAGGCCAGCATCTGGATCGGCAGCGCATAGATGATCGGCGAGATGATCTCCGGCACCTCGGGCAGGATGATCGTCTCCATCGTCTTGATGCCGGCCTGCGCCGCGCCCTTTTTGTCGGTGATCAGGATGATCTTGCCGCCGCGCGCCGCCACTTCCTGCATGTTCGAGACGGTCTTTTCGAAGATGCGGTCATGCGGCGCAATCACGATCACCGGCATGTTCTCGTCGATCAGCGCGATCGGCCCGTGCTTGAGCTCGCCGCCGGCATAGCCTTCGGCGTGGATGTAGGAAATTTCCTTGAGCTTCAGCGCGCCTTCCATGGCCAGAGGAAAATTGGTGTCGCGGCCGAGATAGAGGACGTCCTTGTAGCGCGAGAGCTCGCGCGAGATGCGCTCGATCTGCTCGTCGAGCTTCAGCACCTGGGTGGCGTAGCGCGGCGCTTCGGAAAGCTCGCGCACCAGCTGCTTTTCCTGATCGGGCGAGATCGTGCCGCGCGCCACGCCCGCGCGGACCGCGAGCGCAGCCAAGACGGATAGCTGGCAGGTGAAAGCTTTGGTCGAGGCAACGCCGATCTCCGGCCCTGCAAGCGTCGGCAGCACGACGTCGGATTCGCGCGCCATGGTCGATTCGCGCACATTGACGACAGCACCGATCTTCATGCCGGCCTTGCGGCAATAGCGCAGCGAGGCCAGCGTATCGGCGGTCTCGCCCGACTGCGAGATGAAGAAGGCCGCATCATTGGCCGAAAGCGGCATCTCGCGGTAGCGGAACTCGGAGGCGACATCGATATCGACCGGCAATCGCGCATAGCGCTCGAACCAGTATTTCGAGATCAGCCCGGCGAGATAAGCGGTGCCGCAGGCCGAGAGCGCCAGCCGGCCGATCTTGGCGAAATCGAAGGGCAGGTCGAGCGGCTTCGACTTGCCGGAAACGAAATCCACGTAATTCGCCAGCGTGTGCGAGATCACCTCCGGCTGCTCGTGGATTTCCTTTTCCATGAAATGGCGGCGATTGCCCTTGTCGACCATGAAGCTGGTCGACAGCGACTGCTGCCGCTTGCGGTCGACTTTGTTGCCGTCGATGTCATAGATGGTGACGCCGTTGCGGCGCACTTCCGCCCAGTCGCCGTCTTCCAGATAGGTGACCGCATTGGTGAAAGGCGCCAGCGCGATGGCATCGGAGCCCAAAAACATCTCGCCTTCGCCATGGCCGACTGCCAGAGGCGGGCCGTTTCGGGCGCCGACGATCAGGTCCTCGTCACCCGTGAACATGATCGCCAGCGCGAAGGCGCCCGAGAGGCGCCTCAGCGCCGCATGCGCGGCTTCCACCGGCCTCAGCCCCCTGGCGAGTTCGCGCGCCACCAGATGCGCGACGACCTCCGTGTCGGTTTGCGAAGAGAAGGAGTAGCCGTCGCGGGTGAGCTCGTCGCGCAATTCGGCGAAATTCTCGATGATGCCGTTGTGGACGATGGCGACGCCCTTGGAAAAATGCGGGTGCGCGTTGGTCTCGTTGGGCACGCCATGCGTCGCCCAGCGCGTGTGGCCGATGCCGATCGTGCCGTCGAGCGGCTCGTCCTTCAGCCGGCGCTCGAGATTGATCAGCTTGCCTTCGGCGCGGCGGCGGCCGAGCTCGCCCCTCTCGATGGTGGCGACGCCGGCCGAGTCATAGCCGCGATATTCAAGGCGCTTCAGCGCGTCGACGATGAGCGGCGCGACCTGCTCTCGGCCCACGATTCCAACGATACCGCACATGGCGCTTGACCCCGATTCCCAGCAAAAAACCCAGCGTTATCTATGGACCGCCGGGCCGTGGCGAAAGTCACTTTGCGTTTCGTTCCGTGTCAACCGGAACCCTGTTCGAAGACCACCATGGCAGAGGGCCATTGCGATCCAGTTACCGCAATTGCTCGGTTTTTCGGCCGCTTCAGCGCCGAAGCGTGCACGCGCATTGCCGTTCGTCTCCGCTGTAAGGTGCTGCTGCGGTGGCGAGTATCATTTGCCGCGGCGGTGCGTCATCCTCCAAATGACGATCCATGCTGGATCGCGCAAGGCGGCCTTGAGACGCTATCCGCGCTGCCGCTGTTCTTCCTGATCCTCAGTCCCTGCTCGCTATTCCGCCGCAGCCTTCTTCCGCGCCGCGGCGGCCGAAGCGAGGCGCTCGCGCAACTCCTTGCCCTTGCCGGGAATCGTCTTCTGGCGGGCGCGGCCGAAGGCCAGCGCATCGTCGGGCACGCTTTCGGTGATCACGCTGCCGGAAGCGATGTACCCGCCCTTGCCGATCGAGACCGGCGCCACCAGCGAGGAATTCGAGCCGACAAAGGCGCCCTCGCCGATATCGGTGAAGAATTTCGAGTAGCCGTCATAATTGCAGGTGATGGTGCCGGCGCCGATATTGGCCGCGGCACCCACGCGTGCATCGCCGATGTAGGTCAGATGGTTGACCTTGGCGCCCTCTTCGATCGTGGCCTGCTTGACCTCGCAGAAATTGCCGACCTTTGCCTTGTTTCGAAGATCCGCGCCCGGCCGCAGCCGGGCGAACGGCCCGACATCGCAATTTGAGGCGATCGTTGCGCCCTCGATATGGCTGAAAGCATGGATCTTGGCGCCCGACGCGATCTTGACGCCCGGCCCGAACCAGACATTCGGCTCGACGATCGTGTCAGTGCCGATTTCGGTATCGTGCGAGAAATAGACGGTTTCGGGCGCGATCAGGGTAACTCCGGACAGCATCGCCTCGCGCCGGCGGCGCGCCTGCCAGATCGCTTCCGCCTCGGCGAGCTCGGCCCGGTTGTTGATGCCGAGCGCGCTTTCGAAACTCGCTTCCGTCGCCACTACGTCGAGACCTTCCGCGCCGGCGATCTCGACGACGTCGGTGAGGTAGAATTCGCCCTTGGCGTTCTTGTTGCCGACCTTGTCGAGCAGCCGCAACGCATGCTTGCCCGTCACCGCCATCATGCCGGCATTGCAGAAGCCGATCTTCTTCTCCTCGTCGGAGCAGTCTTTCTCCTCGCGGATGGCGATGAGATGACCGGCCTTTTCGATCAACCGGCCGTAGCCGGCCGGGCTTGGCGGACGGAAGCCGATGACCGCGACGGCGGCACCCTCCGCCAGCTTCTGCCGCGCTGCGGCCAGCGCCTGCGCATCGATCAGCGGCGTGTCGCCGAACATCACGAGAATATCGTCATAACCCTTTGATATCGCCTCACGCGCGGCAAGGACCGCATGCGCGGTGCCGAGCCGCTTCTCCTGCACGAAAGTCTCCGCCTTCGGCGCGAATTTCTGCACCGCCTTGCGCATCTCGTCTGCGCCGTGGCCGATCACCAGCGCCACGCCGGTCGCGCCGGCAGCCTCAGCGGCTTTCACGACGTGAGCCATCATCGGCAGGCCGGCAATGGCATGCAGCACCTTGGGCATCGCGCTTTTCATGCGCGTGCCTTCGCCGGCGGCGAGGATGACAGACAGGCAGGATCTCTGGCTCATGGATGGGCAACCATATGAAAAAGGTTTGAATCAACGCATGTTAACAGCGCAGGCCATGCTGCACCAATGCGGTTAAATTCCGGTGAGATGCTGGAGCAACTGACTTTTAATCAGCACGTCCACAGTTCGATGCTGCGCGCAACGAAGATTATCCCAGCCGCCCAAGCACCGGAAAATTCTCCAGCAGCCAGTAGGACGCGCTCTGCACGCCGCCGGTGAGGAAAAACACGCCGGCGACGACCAGAAGCGCGCCGATCGCCTTCTCGACGCGGCCGAGATGGACGCGGAATTTGCCGAGGAAGCGCATGAAGGCGCCGGAAAACAGCGCCGCGATCAGGAACGGGATGCCGAGGCCGAGCGAATAGGCGGCAAGCAGAAGCGCGCCTTCGCCCACGGTCTCGCGCCCGCCGGCCAAAGTCAGGATCGGCCCAAGCACCGGGCCGATGCAGGGCGTCCAGCCGAAAGCGAAGGCCAGCCCCATCACATAGGCCGCGATCATGCTCGCCGGCTTGCCCTGCGATTGGAAGCGCGCCTCGCGCGACAGAAGCGGAATGCGCAGGATGCCAAGGAAGTTCAGGCCCATGATGATGATCAGCACGCCCGCCGCCATCGCCAGCGGTTCCTGCCAGACGCGCAGCAGCCGCCCGATGGTCGAGGCGCCGGCGCCGAGCGCCACGAACACGGTGGAAAAGCCGAGCACGAAGGCCAAAGACGCATAAAGCAGCGCGCCGCGCGCGCCTTCCTTCGCCGTGACACTCTGATTGCCGCGGAAATCCTCAACCGAAACGCCGGCCATGTAGCAGAGATAGGGCGGCACCAGCGGCAGCACGCAAGGCGACAGGAACGAGATCGCCCCTGCCCCGACCGCGCTGACATAGCCGATGTCCAATACCATCCAATGAGTCCCGATTGTGCTGGCGTCGATATAGCGATGCGGGCACGCCCCTGCCAATCACCATTGTGTGGCACGTCGCGCTTCGCCGCAGGAAGAAACAGGCATCCCGACGCGTTGACCGAACAAGCGCGCGACTGCCGCGCGCTTGTTTTCAGGGAGACTATCGTGAAAGCAATCGCACTCGGGTTTGCCGCGCTACTGCTGGGCACCGCCGCATCCCAGGCCGCGGAAGCCTGGAAGGAAGCCGAAGCGGGCGGCACCAAGATCTATACCGACGCCAAGGGCATGACGCTCTATACCTTCGACAAGGACGAGAAGGGCAAGTCCAATTGCTATGACAAATGCGCCACCAACTGGCCGCCGCTGAAGGCCGAGGCCAGCGCCAAGGCGGACGACGAATGGACGATCGTCGAGCGCAAAGACGGCACCAAGATGTGGGCCTATGACGGCAAGCCGGTATATACCTTCGTCAAGGACAAGAAAGCCGGCGACATGACCGGCGAAGGCGCCGCCGGCGCCTGGCACGTGGTCAAGGCCGACTGAGGCAACGCTGTTGAATGCTCCGGCTGCCGGCTCCCTTGATCCGGCAGCCGGTCGTCTTTACCGGTCGTCCGCCCGGTTCGCGGCGTGCATCCTCCATCCCAAAAAATGTGATCTTTGCCATACACTCTAAGAGTGTATCGTCCGCGGCCGCTTCCCAAATTGGCCGCTTCCCCTTGACCGATTGCAAAAGCACGGCCATGTGAGCGACGAAAAGAGTGGGATTTCGTCGTGCGTCGCGGAGTTCTTCCGCCACCTCACAGCTGATTAAGAGACCTCATGGACGTCGTCGTCGTCGAATCGCCGGCCAAGGCGAAGACAATCAACAAATATCTGGGCAAGAACTATAAGGTTCTGGCCTCGTTCGGCCATGTCCGCGATCTGCCGGCCAAGGACGGCTCGGTGCGGCCCGACGAAGACTTCGCCATGTCCTGGTCGGTCGACACCGCGTCCGGCAAGCGCCTCGCCGACATCGCCAAGGCGGTCAAGGATGCCGATGGGCTGATCCTCGCCACCGACCCGGATCGCGAGGGCGAAGCGATTTCCTGGCATGTGCTGGAAGTCCTGAAGCAGAAGCGCGCGCTGAAGGACAAGCCGGTCAGCCGGGTCGTCTTCAACGCCATCACCAAGGCCTCGGTGCTCGATGCCATGGCCAATCCGCGCCAGATCGACGCGCCGCTGGTCGACGCCTATCTCGCCCGCCGTGCGCTCGACTATCTCGTCGGCTTCACGCTCTCGCCGGTGCTGTGGCGCAAGCTGCCGGGCGCCCGCTCCGCCGGCCGCGTCCAGTCCGTGGCGCTGCGCCTGGTCTGCGACCGCGAATCCGAGATCGAGCGCTTCATCCGCGAGGAATACTGGCAGATCGCAGCCATCCTCGGCACCCCGCGCAACGACAGTTTCGAGGCGCGGCTGACCGCCTTTGCCGGCAAGAAGCTGCAAAAGCTCGACATCGCCAACAAGGCTCAGGCCGACGACATCAAGGCGATGCTCGAAGGCGCGACCTTCAAGGCATTGTCGGTCGAAGCCAAGCCGACAAAACGCAATCCCGGCCCGCCCTTCACCACCTCGACGCTGCAGCAGGCCGCCTCGTCAGGTCTCGGTTTCTCGGCCAACCGCACCATGCAGGTGGCGCAAAAGCTCTATGAAGGCATGGATGTCGGCGGCGAGACTGCCGGCCTCATCACCTATATGCGAACCGACGGCGTGCAGATGGCGCCGGAAGCGATCGAGGCCGCCCGCAACGCCATCGTCAGCGAGTTCGGCGCCAAATACCTGCCGGAGAAGCCGCGTTTCTACACCACCAAGGCCAAGAACGCCCAGGAAGCCCACGAGGCGATCCGGCCGACCGATTTCAAGCGCACGCCGGCTTCCGTTCGGCAATATCTCGATGCCGACCAGGCCCGGCTCTACGAGCTGATCTGGAAGCGCGCCATTGCCAGCCAGATGCAGCCGGCCGAGATCGAACGCACCACGGTCGAGATCGAGGCCGTCAACGGCGCCCGCACCGCGGAGCTGCGCGCGATCGGCTCGGTCGTCCGCTTCGACGGCTTCATTGCCGCCTATACCGACCAGAAGGACGAGGATGCCGAGGACGAGGAGAGCCGCCGCCTGCCCGAGATCCGCTCCGGCGAGCAGCTTGCCCGTCAGGCGATCAACGCGACCCAGCACACCACCGAGCCGCCGCCGCGCTACTCCGAGGCGTCGCTGATCAAGAAGCTGGAAGAGCTGGGCATCGGCCGTCCCTCGACCTACACCGCGATCCTGAAGACGCTCGAGGACCGCGACTACGTCACCATAGACCGCCGCAAGCTGGTGCCGCAGGCCAAGGGCCGGCTGCTCTCGGCCTTTCTCGAAAGCTTCTTCGAGCGCTATGTCGAGTACGACTTCACGGCCTCGCTTGAGGAGAAGCTCGACGAGATTTCCGACGGCAAGCTCGCTTGGAAAGACGTCCTGCGCGACTTCTGGAAGGATTTCTCCGGCGCCGTCGACGACATCAAGGAACTGCGCGTCGCCGACGTGCTCGATGCGCTCAACGAAGAGCTCGCGCCCCTGGTCTTCCCGGAGCGCGAGGACGGTTCCAACCCGCGCATCTGCCCGAAATGCGGCACCGGCAATCTCTCGCTGAAGCTCGGCAAGTTCGGCGCATTTGTCGGCTGCTCGAACTATCCTGAATGCTCCTACACCCGCCAGCTCGGCGACGCCGCCAATCCCAATGGCGAGAACGGCAATGGCGAGGACGGCGTCAAGCTGCTAGGCAAGGACCCTTACACGGCCGAGGAAATCACGCTGAGGAGCGGCCGTTTCGGGCCCTATATTCAGCGCGGCGAAGGCAAGGAGGCCAAGCGGTCGAGCCTACCCAAGGGCTGGACGCCCGAGTCGATCGACCACGAGAAGGCGCTGGCGCTGCTGGCCCTGCCGCGCGATGTGGGAAAACATCCCGAAACCGGCAAGATGATCTCGGCCGGCCTCGGGCGATATGGCCCGTTCGTGCTGCATGACGGCACCTACGCCAATCTGGAGAGCATCGAGGACGTGTTCTCGATCGGCCTGAACCGCGCCGTCTCGGTGATCGCCGAGAAGCAGCAGAAGGGCAAGGGCGGCCGCAACGGCGCCACGCCGGCGGCCCTGAAAGAGCTTGGCGACCATCCCGATGGCGGGGGCAAGATCGTCGTGCGCGACGGCAAATATGGTCCCTATGTCAATTACGGCAAGGTCAATGCGACGCTGCCCAAGGGCAAGGACCCGCAATCGGTGACGATGGAAGAGGCGCTTGGCCTTATCGCCGAAAAGGAAGCCAAGGGCGGAGGCGGCAAAAAGCCCTTCCACAGGGCGGCGAAGAAGGGGTAGCAGGACGTGGCGCGCAGGATCTCCGCAAGAAGCCACGGCGATCCGCGCCACGCCGACACGAGGGCCAAGGTGGTCAAGGACGATTACCGGCCCTCGCGCGACGAGATCCTGCGCTACATCGCCGAAAATCCGGACCGCTCCGGCAAGCGCGAGATCGCCAAGGCCTTCGCCCTGCGCGGCGGGGATCGTGTCTGGCTGAAAGAGATGTTGCGCGACCTGCAAGACGAAGGCCTGCTGACCAAGGAGCGCAAGCGCCTCAGCCGCGCGGGCGCCGTGCCTCACGTCGCCGTGCTCGATATTTTCGGCCGCGACGATGACGGCGTGCTTTTGGCCAATCCGAGCGAATATACCGGCGCCGGTTCTCCGCCCGTCATTGCCATCCGCATTTCGCGCAGCGCCAGCGGCCCCGTGCCGGGCATCGGCGACCGCGTGCTCGCAAAAACCTTCCCGACCGACGATCCGTCAGGCCCAGCCTATACCGGGCGGGTGATGAAGATCTTCGAGAAGCGCAGCGATGCGGTGCTCGGCGTCTTCCGCGTATTGAAGGACGGCACGTTCCGCATCGAGCCGGTCGAGCGGCGCCAGCCGGAGTTGATCGTTGACAAGGAATTCCAGAACGGCGCCAGGAACGGCGACCTCGTCGAGGTCGAGCCGGCGCGCGCATCCCGTTACGGACTGCCCAGGGCAAAAGTGCTGGCGGTGCTGGGATCCTTGAGCAGCGAAAAGGCGGTCTCGATGATCGCCATCCATGCCCACGACATTCCGCATATCTTTCCGGCGGACGTGATTGCCGAGGCCGAAGCGGTGAAACCGGCGACGCTCGATCACCGCGAGGATTGGCGCGACCTGCCGCTGGTGACTATCGATCCGGCCGATGCCAAGGACCATGACGACGCGGTCTTCGCCACGCCCGACACGGACGAGAAGAATCCCGGCGGCGTTGTGATCACCGTGGCGATCGCTGATGTCGCAGCCTATGTCCGCTACGGCACGCCGCTCGACCGCGAAGCCTTGAGGCGCGGCAATTCGGTCTATTTCCCGGACCGGGTCGTGCCGATGCTACCCGAACGCATCTCCAACGACCTCTGCTCGCTGCGCGAGGGCGAGGATCGTCCGGCCATCGCCGTGCGCATGACCTTCTCCTCGGAAGGCCGCAAGCTCAAGCACTCCTTCCACCGCGTCATGATGAAGTCGGCCGCCAAGCTCGCCTATCCGCAGGCGCAGGCCGCGATCGACGGCGTGGCCGACGACAAGACGCGGCCGATCCTCAACGGCGTCCTGAAGCCGCTCTGGGACGCCTATGCTGTGCTGAAGCGCGGCCGCGACTCCCGCCAGCCGCTGGAGCTCGACCTGCCGGAGCGCAAGATCCTGCTGAAGCCCGACGGCACGGTCGACCGCGTCATCGTGCCGGAGCGCCTCGACGCGCATAAGCTCATCGAGGAGTTCATGATCCAGGCCAATGTCGCGGCGGCCGAGACCTTGGAGGGCAAGAAAGAGCCCCTCGTCTACCGCATCCATGACGCGCCTTCGCTCGCCAAGCAGGAATCGCTGCGCGAATTCCTGCAAACGCTCAGCCTGTCGCTGGCACGCGGCGCGCAGATGCGGCCCAGCCAGTTCAACGGCATTCTGGAGCGGGTGCGCGGTGCCGACAATGAGGCGCTGGTCAACGAAGTGGTGCTGCGCTCGCAGAGCCAGGCGGAGTATTCGCCGAAGAACATTGGCCATTTCGGCCTCAACCTCAGGCGTTACGCGCATTTCACCTCGCCGATCCGCCGCTATGCCGATCTGATCGTGCACCGCGGGTTGATCGCGGCACTTGGTCTCGGTCCCGGCGGCCTGACGCAGCAGGAGGCGGACCGGCTGGAGGAGGTCGCCGCGCTGATCTCGGCCACGGAACGGCGCGCCATGGCCGCCGAGCGCGATACGGTCGACCGGCTGATCGCCGCCTATCTCGCCGAGCGCGTCAACGACACCTTCGACGCGCGCATTTCCGGCGTCACCAAGGCGGGACTCTTTGTCCAATTGCCGCAGTATGGCGCCGACGGCTTTATTCCGGTGTCAACTCTGGGCGGCGACTACTATATCTACGACGAAACCGCCCGATCGCTGTACGGGGAACGCACCGGCAAGGGCTATCAGCTTGCCGATCGTGTCGAGGTTCGGCTGGTCGAGGTCGCGCCGATGGCCGGCGCGATGCGTTTCGAGATGCTGACCGACCCGAAGCCCTTGCCCGGCTCTAAGCGGTCGTTCCACAAAGCCAAGGGCCGCGCCCGCGCGTCGCAATCGCGCGTCGGTCCGCGCGGCAGGAGACGGTAATGCCAGGTAACTTCCAAGTGGAAGAACAGGTTTTCGGCGGCGAGCATCATTCAGGCCGCATCGCGCGTCCGCTATGGACGGCGATGAAGCGCGGCTTGTTCGGTCGCTGCCCGCATTGCGGCAAGGGAAAGCTGTTCCGCGCCTTCGTGAAGCCCGCAGACAAATGCGAAGTCTGCGGCGAGGAACTGCACCACCATCGCGCGGACGACCTGCCTGCCTATCTGGTCATCGTCATTGTCGGCCACATCGTGGTCGGCTCCTTCATGGCAGTGGAGGCGACCACCACGCTGTCGACCTGGCAGCACGCGCTGATCTGGGTGCCGCTGACCATTGTTCTTGCCGTCGCGCTGCTGCAGCCGGTCAAGGGCGCCGTCATCGGCCTGCAATGGGCATTTTATATGCACGGCTTCGGCGACGAGAAGGACGAATTCGAGAGCCATTCATAAGCCAGGTCGCACCATCGTCCACCCTGGTTCAAAAGCCGCGACGCGCAACCCACTTTCACATCGAGGTAGTTTCCGCTAGGTCGGGCGCATGGAAGGAATGACCAAGGCGGATGTCGACAAGCTCGATAAAGGCCTGGCCGTGCGGAGCGGCCGGGCGCTGCGTCCGCGTGATGCCGCGACCCTCATTCTGCTCGATCGCCGGGACAAGGACGTCCTGGTGCTGATGGGCCGGCGCCATGCCGGGCATGCCTTCATGCCCGGGAAATTCGTCTTTCCCGGCGGCCGCACCGATCCTGCGGACAGCCGCATTCCTGTCGGCGCGCCTCTGCGCGGCGAAGAAGAGAAAAAGCTGGTCGCCGGCCCCGGCCAAGCCAGCGCGGCGCGGGCCCGCGCAATCGCCCTGTCGGCGATTCGCGAGACCTATGAGGAAGCCGGCCTGCTGATCGGCCGCAAGGGCGCCTTCTCGACCGCGAAGCGCGACTGGCAGGGTTTCGCCGAACATGGCGTTATCCCGTCGCTGGACGTGCTCCGCTTCATCGCCCGCGCCATCACCCCGCCCAATCGCGTGCGCCGTTTCGACACGCGTTTCTTCAGCGCCTGGCGCCACGACGTTGCGGTGGAACTGCCCGGCGGCGGCCCGACCAACGAGCTGGAGGAACTCGTCTGGCTGCCGCTTGCCGACGCCCGCAAGGCCGACATCCCCGACATTACCGGCATGATCCTGGAAGAACTGGAAAGTCGGCTTGCCGGCGATCCCTTGCTGCGGCCGGGGGGTGCCGTGCCGTTCTTCCGGCTCGTCCGCAACCGCTTTGTCCGCGAAGTCCTTTAGAAGCAGAGCATTTTGATCCCATGACGGTCGATACCCAACAACAGGGCGACGAACGCGTACACTGGCTGCCGATGGTCGCGGCGATCTCCTCGATCAGCGTCGTCGGCATCGCCATCGGCCTCGGCATGCCGCTGCTCAGCGTCATTCTGGAAAGCCGCGGCCATTCGGCTTCGATGATCGGCCTCAACACCGCCGTCGCCGGCCTCGCCTCGATCGCCGGCGCGCCTTTGGCCACGCCGCTTGCCATGCGGCTCGGCGTCGCCTGGACGATGCTTTTGATGATCGCCATCGGCGCGCTCGCCTTTGTCGGTTTCCATTTCGCGCCGGATTTCTGGATGTGGTTCCCGCTCCGCGTCGCCCTGCACATCTCCCTGACGGTGCTGTTCATCCTGTCGGAATTCTGGATCAGCACCTCCGCCCCGCCGAACCGGCGGGGCCTTGTGCTTGGTATCTACGCCACCGTTTTGTCACTCGGCTTTGCCGCCGGACCCTGGCTGTTCGCCCATCTCGGCAGTTCGGGCTTCCTGCCATTCGGCGTTACCATAGCGCTGGTGACGCTTGCCGCCATTCCGGTGCTCGCGGCCCGCAACGAGAGCCCGAGCATCGTCGCCGACAGCGAGACCAGCCACTTCCTGCGCTACATTTGGCTGGTGCCGACGGCGACCTTCGCCGTGCTTGTCTTCGGCGCGGTCGAGACCGGCGGTTTCTCGCTGTTCCCCGTCTATGGCAGCCGGATCGGCTATTCCGAGGCCGACGCAGCGCTCCTGCTGACCATGATCGGGCTTGGCAACGTGCTCCTGCAGATCCCGATCGGCATGATCAGCGACCGCGTCTCGGACCGCCGCTACCTGCTTCTGGCCTGCGCCATCGTCGGCCTTGTCGGCACCGTCTTCATGCCGTTCTTCGCGCAGAACTGGCATCTGATGGCGGCCCTTCTGTTCGTCTGGGGCGGCGTCGTCGCCGCCATGTACACGATCGGCCTTGCCCATCTCGGCTCCCAGCTTTCCGGCCATGAGCTGGCATCGGCCAATGCCGCCTTCGTGCTTTGCTATGGTGTCGGCATGGTGCTGGGTCCGCAGGCGATCGGCATCGGCATGGATGCCTTCGGCCCATCCGGCTTCGGCTGGTCGCTGGCTTTCTTCTTCGCCGCCTACATGGCTCTGATCCTGGTCAGGCTGGTGCGCAAGATTCTGTAGGCAAATGCGGCTGAAGCGGCGGGCATCCTGACATCACCGTGTCAGCAGCACCCCTGCTATACCTGTCTCGAACGCGAGGTAGGAGAATTGCGATGGTCGACAGCGGCTTTGAAACCAAATCCCTCAGGATGGAACTGCTTCTGCTCGTCACATTCCAGGCGCCGGCCGCCGATGTCGAGCGCATCATGGAGGCCGTGGTGGCGATCACGCCGCTGCGCATGGGCAAGTATGACGCCAACGCCTATCAGTCGGCGCAAGGCATCGAGCGCTACCGGTCGCTCGAAGGCGCCGCCGCCGGCGCCGAGACCGAACTTCGCCGACGGCCCGGCACCGTCGAAGTGTCGTTCGAGATCGCCGACGACCAGGCGCTCGCCGCCCGTGTCGTCGAGGCGATATTCCAGGCCCATTCCTACCAGGAGCCTGTCATCCGCATCCAACCGCTTCTCGCCAGCCGCTCCAAGGGTCTTGACGATCGCGCCAATCCGAACCGCTGGTGGAACACCACGGGCGACTGGAAAAAGGCGGGGCAGGTGATCGGAGAGCACGCTTGAAGCGGTGACATCGGCCATGCCGAAATGAGGTAAGGAAGGGCCCGGGCTTGACTTTCCGAGCGCGTTCTTTATGTGTCGCGCCAAGTTTCCCGCGTCCGGGTGTTTTCCCCGTGCTTCAGCGGCCAAAACTCCAGGAACATTAACGGACGAAAATCATGGCCAAAGCCGCAAACATCAAGATCAAGCTTCTGTCGACCGCCGACACCGGGTTCTTCTATGTCACCAGCAAGAACAGCCGCACCAAGACGGACAAGCTCTCGTTCCGCAAGTACGATCCGGTCGCCAAGAAGCACGTCGAGTTCAAGGAAACCAAGATCAAGTGATCTGGTTATCCTGAGAAATCAAAACGCCGCCCTCTGGGCGGCGTTTTTGTTTTTGGGTAAATTCCGGGGAAAGTCTGACGCGGCTTTTCGACGAGAGGAAAGACCGGACGATCGAGGAGCCACGCGGCTCTCTGCGTAAGATTCCTGTGGCCGTTTTTGGAAAAGGGGGCCGGTCGGCGTTTGGCAGCGGTACGAGGAGGCCACTATGTGCCAGCGCCGGCCGGCCGACCCCACGGACCCAGGAGATGCGGCGGACCTGAGCATCATGGGGTATTTTGGATCGAGCCGGCTAGTCTACCCTCGTGCCGGCCTCGTCGTCTGTCTATACGTCGCAGATTTGCGCAAGACCTTATAAAAATCAACCATTTCTTAACCACCGTTAGCGAATCGCTTGGGTTAAGGTAAATTTGTAACCATGTTGGGTCGGCCGGGTATCAGCATCTTTCCCGAAGTATCTCTCCCGAAAGCGGGAACCGGTTTCGGGACAAAGACAGGAGCAGAGTTAAAACGCAAAGCGCATGAAGCGAATCCTGAAGATCGCGACGCGCTTCAGGCAGCCTTGGCGACGACCCGGTTGCGGCCGCCGCTTTTGGCTTCATAGAGCGCAAGGTCGGCGCGCTTCATCAGCGCCGCGACGCTGTCGGTTCCTTTCAGCAGCGAGGACACGCCGACGCTGACCGTGACCTCGATCGTCTTGCCGTCATTGCCGACCGCAAACGGCGCCTGCGCGATCTCGGCGCGGATACGCTCGGCCACCTTCTCGGCGACCGCGCCATCGGTATCCGGCATCACCACGACGAACTCCTCGCCGCCGAACCGGCAGGCGAGATCGATGCCGCGCACATTCTTGCGAAGCCGCCTAGCGAATTCGCGCAGCACATCGTCGCCGCCGTCATGGCCATAAGTGTCGTTGATCGACTTGAAGCGATCGAGATCGGTGATCATCACCGACAGCGGCCGCCGCCGCGCCACGGCGCGATCGAACAGCGTCTGCAGATGGCTGTCCAGGTAGCGCCGGTTATGCAGCCCGGTCAGCCCGTCGATTACAGCCATCTCGATGGTTTGGGCGACACTGGCGCGCAATTGGTCGTTATAGCGTTTGCGCCGCACCTGTGTGCGCAGGCGTGCCGTCAGCTCGTGCTGGTCGATCGGCCGGATCAGGTAGTCATTGATGCCGAGCTCCAGGCCGCGCAGGACGCGGCCCTCTTCGCCTTCGTCGGCGAGCAGCATGATCGGCAGGAAGCGGGTGCGGTCGAGCGAGCGCAGCTGCGAGCATAGCCTCAGCGCATCGAAGTCGGAGAAGGTGGTCGAGATCAGCACGCATTCATAAGCCGTCTCGGCTGCCTGGAAGAATCCCGCGTTCGGATCGGTTGCAACGTCGAGATCGGCGCTGTTGCGCAACATCTTCTGTATGCGTTCGACGGAAGTTTTGCGCTCGTCGATGAGGAGCACCTTCGGCTTGGCGTCTTCGGTCGCGAAATCGCGGCTCAGAAGCTCTTCGATGCCGATGTTGCGCGTGGTCGAGGCGCGCAGCCTGAGCTCGTCGGTCAGCGATTTCAGCCTGACGAGGCTCTTCACGCGCGTCATCAGTTGCAGGTCGTTGACCGGCTTGGTCAGAAAATCGTCGGCACCCGCCTCGAGGCCGCGCACCCTGTCCGAAACCTGGTCGAGCGCGGTGATCATGACGACGGGGATATGCGAGGTCGCCGGATCGCTCTTCAGGCGCCTGCAGACCTCGAACCCGTCCATATCCGGCATCATCACGTCAAGCAGCACGACATCGACCTTGCCGTTCTCGCAGGTTTCGATCGCATCCAGGCCGTTATTGGCGGTCAGCACCTCGAAATATTCGGCAAGCAGCCGAACCTCCAGCAGCCGCACATTGGCGGGGATATCGTCGACGACGAGGATCCGCGCGGTCATCTCAAAACTCCGGTTCTGCTGGTCTCGGGCATCAGGCGTCGCCCAGATAGGATTTGATCGTCTCGATGAAGCGCGGGACCGAGATCGGCTTGGAGATATAGGCCTCGCAGCCACCCTGGCGGATGCGCTCCTCATCGCCCTTCATGGCGAAAGCGGTGACGGCGATGACCGGAATCGAATGCAACTCGTCGTCTTCCTTCAGCCATTTCGTCACTTCCAGGCCGGAGACCTCGGGCAGCTGGATGTCCATGAGGATGAGGTCCGGCCGGTGCTGGCGCGCCAGATCCAGCGCTTCCAGCCCGTTGCGTGTGCGAACCGTATCGTAACCGCTGGCTTCGATGAGGTCCCGAAAGAGCTTCATGTTAAGCTCATTGTCCTCGACGATCATAACCTTCTTAGCCATCAGTTTCCCGTCCCGACCGCCCTCGAAGCCGAAAGCCGTCGCAATGCGTCCCCTTCGGACCGCACCCAACCCTTTTCCACTCTAGCCCAATATGATTGACGAAACGGAAACCGCAGGTTGGAAAGCTGCACCAATTCCACCTTCGGACGTTGTACGCGAGAGAGCGGAGGCTTGCCGCAAGCGACGCTTGCCGTTACTGCGGAAGGAGACTCGAAAAAATCCACAATTCCAAAGGTAGTGATGGCGAACGCAGCGTCAATGCGCGAGGAAGCGGAAACCATTGCCGTCAAGGCACTGGGCTTCGTCGCTGCCGATCCGGAGCTTCTACCCCGCTTCCTGGCGATCACCGGCATCGAGGCGAACTCGATCCGCAGGGCTGCCGCGGAGCCCGGCTTCCTGGCCGGCGTCCTGCAATTCATCCTTGCCCATGAGCCGACGCTGCTGCGCTTCGCCGAGGAGACCGGCACGCCGCCGGCCGC
Source organism: Mesorhizobium sp. CA4 (assembly GCF_020165075.1). Classification (NCBI taxonomy): domain Bacteria; kingdom Pseudomonadati; phylum Pseudomonadota; class Alphaproteobacteria; order Hyphomicrobiales; family Phyllobacteriaceae; genus Mesorhizobium; species Mesorhizobium sp. CA4. The sequence goes on along the minus strand of NZ_JAIUHK010000001.1, from coordinate 144,769 downwards.
CGTTGGCAAGGCTTTGCGCGCCCTTCCGCTCGGCAACGACGATCACGAGCGCTCGACATGAGCGACGATCCCGAGACGGCGCGGCAGATTGAAGAGCTTGCCGCCGACGATCGCCCGCTGCTGGTGCTCGATGTCGATGACGTCGTGCTCGAATTCGTCCGGCCCTTCCCGCATTTCTTGAAAACGCGCGGCTTCGGACTGACGCTGGCATCCTTCCGCCTTACCGGCAACATCGCCGAAACGGCGACCGGGCGCCTGATCGAACAGCCGGAAGTGACGGCGCTGCTTGGCGAATTCTTCGACGCCCAGGCGGATTGGCAAAGCGTCACCGACGGCGCGGCGGATGCGCTGGCGATGCTCGGCCGAAGCGCCGAGATCGTCATGCTGACCGCCATGCCGCACAAGCACCGCGCCGTGCGCCGCGCGCATCTCGATGCGCTGGGACTCAACTACCCGCTGCTGACGACGGAGATGGCCAAGGGACCGGCCATTGCCAAACTGCGCGGCCTTAAAAGTCGGCCGGTCGCCTTCGTCGACGACCAGCCTTCCAATCTGGTCTCGGCGCGCAATTCCGTCACGGACGCGCACCTCTTCCATTTGATGGCCGACAATTCGCTGCGCGCCTTCCTGCCGCCGACGCCGGAAGACATCGTCTCAGTCGAGGACTGGCGCGATGCGGCGCCAAAGATCGCGAGCGCTCTCAGGCTTTAGTGCGAGCGATCAGGGCTGCAGCTTCGCCCCTGCCCCGCCATTGTCGCCGCCGTCCGAACCGTCGCCTCCGGTGGAATCATCCGTTCCGTTCGCGTCGTCATCGCCTGAATTGTCATCCTGGCCGGAGCTGTCGTCCTGGGCGGCATCCGGCCCCTTCAGCATCGCGCCGTTGACCGTGACGGATCCGTCGGCCTTGGTGTTGATCACCCACTCCAGGCGACCGTCCGGCAGCGTCTTGCCGAAGCCTTTGACGGCCAGGGCAAACGGGAAGGCCTGCGCCATTTGCTCATCGCTCTTGGCGCCTTCCTTCAGGGCGTCGACGATCTTGTCATAGCCGGCGATGTCGACGGTGACGCTCGCATCGGGTTTTTCGCCGGGAAACGTCATCTCGCCTTCCATCGCGAGCTCGACGTCGCCATTCTTCACCGTGCTGTGTCCGATGACGACCTTCGGATTCTTGGCCTTGAAATCGGCGACCAGAGCCTTGCCGAATTCATCCGAGAGCGGCGGATTCTTATTGAGATCAAAGGCTTCGATCGCCTTTTTCGCCATCGTATCAAGATCGATATTGGCGCCGCCGAAGTTCAGGTCGATGTCCGTGGGCAACAGCGGCACCGTCCATTCAGGCAGGGTCTGATGCGGGATTGTCAGACCGGAAGCCTTGATCGTGTAATCAACCTTGCCGTTCTGGGAGACGCCGTCCATGCCGAATGCGGTGCTGAACTGCGTGGCCCCGAATTTGCCGACAGGGCTCTCCACCTCGAAATTCTTGAAGCCGTAATTGCCGTCGATCCTTTCCCAGATGGGCAGCGCGGCCAGCATGAGCGATTTGAGCTCGGCCTGATTCGCCTTGAGCTTTGCTTCGTCCTCATTGGCCACGGCAAAGGCAAGCAGGTCGAGCAGCGGCTTCGTCCGCACGCCTTTGCCGTTCGCATCAACTGTCAGTTCCGGCGTTTTCAGCGTGACCGGGAAGTTCAATCCCTTTTCAGGATCATCGACTTTGATCATCTCGACAAAGTCCGAGACTTTTTGCGTGGCGGTGAAGTCGACGCCGCCATTGGCGGACTTGGTCGCGGTAACGGTGGCGGTGCCGGCGCCGGTCGAGACGTCTGCCTGCTGCTTGGCTTCTCGCGACGTCATGGTCATCCCGGCCAATGAGCTGGTCGCGCTGGTGAAGGCCGCAAGGGCCGGATCGTAGACGCTGGTCAACTTGCCGTCCTTGATCGCTAACTCCATGCTCTGACGGCCCTCCGGCCCGTCGAATTCGAAGGACGCGCCCTGCGAGAAATTCGACGAGACATCCCATGATCCGTCGCTGCGCGGCTTCACCATCAGCGCGTATGGCGCCATGTCGAATTTCAGGAGCTTCTGCTCCGGCAGCGCGTTGACGAGCGCTTTGATGTCGAGAGCGATCTTGTAGGCGTCGCCCTCGACCGAAACCTTGAGCACGCCCTTGTCGAAGGCCTGCTTGCCGAAATAGCGCGCCAGATTGTCGGACAGATCTTTGGCGCCTTGGCTGTCCACGGTCTGCGCAAAGGCGGGCGCGCTGAGCGCAAGGGCAAAGGCAAGTGGCAAAATACGCTTCACGTTGGTTCTCCGTGGTCCCGGAAGAATGATTATGCTTCTGGTAGGCAAGAAGCGTTACAGCCGCAAGACGCCGACTGTAGGCCAAAAGCGCATCCGGCTAAAGCACCAAGCGCATCAGCGGCCGGCCGGGCTTGCGCTCCACGAGCCTTTCGAAGCCGGCCTTCTCGAACACCCGCGACGAGCCGACGAAAAGCCCGATCGAACGCGAATCGCGCGACAGGTCGATCGGGCAGGCTTCCAGCAGCTTTGCGCCGTTCTCGCGGGCGAAGGCGATGCCGCCCTCGACGAGGCGATGCGTGATGCCTCGTCCCCTCGCCTTGACGCGGACGAAGAAGCAGGAGATCGCCCAGACAGTCGGCTCGTCGGCATCTGCCGGATCGACCGGGGCCGAGCCCCTGCCCTGATTGTTCCACTCCGGGATGTCGGCGCGCGGGCCGACCTGCATCCAGCCAACGGCCTTGCCGTCCTCGAAGGCGAGAAGTCCCGGCGGCGGACCGGCCTCGATTCGCGCCTTGATGAGATCCTTGTTGCGCTCCTTGTCGCTGGCGCGGCGTTCCGCCGGCGCCAGCCGGAAATGCGTGCACCAGCAGCCGTAACAGGCGCCCTGCTTGCCGAAGAGGTCCTCGAAATCGGCCCAGCGCTCAGGGGTCAACGGTGCTATGGTCGTGCTCATGCGTTCTCCCCAGGCCAAGCTTGTTGCCGGCCCTGCGCTGTCGTACCATTGCGTTTGTTCTCTTTATGTTCGCAGCGATGGCGGCTCCTGTCAACAATCCCGAACACGGTTTTTGCCGTGACTGCCTGGCGCTCCAGCGCTCGCAGACGCGTCGCTGCGATCGCTGCGGCAGTCCGCGCCTCGTCAGCCATGCCGAACTCTACCGGCTCAAGATCGCCCATATCGATTGCGACGCCTTCTACGCGGCGATCGAAAAGCGCGACAATCCGGCGCTGAAAGACAGGCCGGTCATCGTCGGCGGCGGCCGGCGCGGCGTCGTCTCCACCGCCTGCTACATCGCCCGCATCCAAGGCGTTCGCTCGGCCATGCCGATGTTCAAGGCGCTGGAACTCTGCCCGGAAGCGGTGGTGATCCCGCCCAATATGGAAAAATATGTCGGCGTCGGACGCGAGGTCCGCGCGTTGATGCAGGCGCTGACGCCGCAGGTCGAGCCGCTGTCGATCGACGAAGCCTTTCTCGACCTTGCCGGCACAGAGCGGCTGCACGGCATGCCGCCTGCACTGGTGCTGGCGCGCTTCGCGCAGACGGTGGAAAAGGAACTTGGCATCACTGTCTCGGCCGGCCTCTCCTACTGCAAGTTCCTGGCCAAGATCGCCTCGGATTTCCGCAAGCCGCGCGGCTTTTCGGTGATCGGCGAAGCCGAGGCGCCAGGTTTCCTCGCGGCGCAGCCGGTGACGATGATCTGGGGCGTCGGCAAGGCGCTAGCCGCGACGCTGGAGCGCGACGGCATCCGCATGATCGCGCAATTGCAGCGCATGGAGCGCGGCGACCTGATGCGCCGCTACGGCGTGATGGGCGACCGGCTCTATCGGCTGTCGCGCGGCGAGGACGACCGCGCGGTCGATCCCGACGGCGATGCCAAGAGCGTGTCGGCCGAGACCACCTTCGACACCGACATCGCCGCTCTGGCGGAGCTGGTGCCAGTGCTGCGCGGCCTGTCGGAAAAGGTCTCGGCGCGGCTGAAGAAATCAGGCATCGCCGGACGCACGGTGGTGCTGAAGCTGAAGACGCAGGATTTCAAGACCCGCAACCGCAACCGCCAGCTCGGCGACCCGACACGCCTGGCCGACCGCATCTTCCAGACCGGGCTCGACCTTTTGCGCCGCGAGGCCGACGGCACAAAATTCCGCCTGCTCGGCATCGGCGTCAGCGATCTTTCCGACGATGAAAAAGCCGATCCGCCGGATCTGGTCGACCTGCAGTCGCGCAAGCGTGCGCTGGCCGAAGACGCGATGGACACCTTGCGCGACAAGTTCGGCAGAAAAGCCGTCGAAACCGGCTATACATTCGGCAAAGGCCGCGCCGCCAATCCGCCCGAACCGCTTGAAGAGTGACGTTTAGAGCAATTCCAGGAAAAGTGTGAGCGGTCAGGCGCGGCGGCTTCGCCGTCGCCTTCCGTCCGGAATTGCGTCAAAGCAAAGGTCAGCTGCGCTCGAGATCGATCCGGCTCGTCACCACCATCTTGCCTGTCACCGGATCCATGTCGGTCACCGTCATGCGCATATTGTCCGGCCCGATCTTCTCGACCGTCAGCTCCGCGTCGCGGTCGCCATTGACGATTTTCGCCCAGTGGATGTCGAGATTGATCGCGTCGCCCTTGCGGCTTCCGCTCAGCCCCGCGGGCCCGCTGCGCGAGCCGATATAGGTGCCGGTGTAGCTTGCCCCGCTGACTTTCAGGTCGGCGCGTATTTCCCGTGACATGATCAGCAGTGCGCGGCAGGTGCCGCCAAGCGACAGCGAGTTCGCCGTCGCGTCCGAGGTGAAGGTGCAGTTGATATTCATCACCGGGGTGTTGGTTCTGATCCTGACGGTGCCCTTGCCGGAAAACTTTCCCTGCAGCGAGCGCAGAAACGCTGCTTCGTCGGCATGCGCGCCCGTCGAACAGAAAAGGCAAGCGGCGGCCAACAAGACGGCAGTCGATTTCATCAAGGCGTTCCCCTCTCGCGATCGCTAGAACAATTCCAGGAAAAGTATGACGCCGTTTCGGCCGGCATCTTCCGAAGGACGACGGAAGCGTGGACTTAACAGACGCTGCGGCGGCAAGGTTCCGCCGTCGCTATGACGGTTTTTTGACATCCCGATTGGCTGGCCCAGTGGAATGGCGCCACTAACGGTTGCGGCCCAAGTCCAGGCTTGCGACATAGGCGCCTAAATGGCGCCCGCTCCCTCGATCCCAAAAGCCGCATTCTGGATGGCTCTGTCAATCGCCTCGATGCTGGCGATGTCGGTTGCCGGCCGCGAGACGACGGCCGAGCTCAACGTCTTCCAGGTGCTGGAACTGCGCTCGGTGATCGGCTTCTTCATCCTTTTGCCGCTGGTGGTGATGAGCGGCGGTTTCGCCGCAATGCGCACCGGGCGCCCTTTCGCCCACATCGCCCGCAATGTCGTCCACTACACCGGCCAGGCTGCGTGGCTCTACGCGCTGACGCTCATTCCGCTCGCCGTGCTGATCTCCATCGAGTTCACGACTCCGATCTGGACGGCGATTCTCGCGGCCAGTTTTCTGGGGGAAAGACTGTCCCGATCAAAACTGACGGCGATCGTGCTTGGCCTGATCGGCGTGGTGATCATCGTGCGCCCCAGCGCGGGCTCGATGGATCCCGGCCACATCGTCGTGCTCGGCGCCGCGGTCTGCTTCGGTATCTCGATGGTGTTGGTGAAGTCGATGACCAGGACCGAAAGCGTGGTGCGCATCATCTTCTGGATGCTGATCATCCAGTCGGTAGTTGGCTTGATCCCGGCCCTCTATAACTGGCACAACCCTTCGCCCGGGATCTGGCCATGGATCTTCCTCATCGCTTTCACCGGCATGTCGTCGCATTTCTGCCTAGCCCGCGCGCTGGTCCACGCCGATGCCACGATCATCTCGCCGATGGATTTCCTGCGCGTGCCGCTGACGGCGCTGGTCGGCTGGCTGCTCTATCATGAGCAGGTCGACGTCTTCACCGCCGGCGGCGCGGCTCTGATTCTCGCCGGCAATTTGCTCAACCTGCAGAAGAAGACGCCGCGCGCGGCCGAAGCAGAAGCGGCAACGCCCTGAGCTAAACCAACTCGACCTCAACCACACCGGGCACAGCCCGCATCGCCGATGCGACTTGCGGCGAGATACGGTAGCGATTGGGCAATTCGATCTCGACCTCGCCCTGTCCGGCGTCCTTGATCAACACGAAGCTCACCTGCCCCTCGCCTTTCACCGAAAGCTGATTGGCGAGCGTGCCGAGAGGTGCCGCATCGCGCACGAAGATGCGCAGTGCCTTCTGGATGCGGCTGGCTTCGTCCTCCAGCGACTGCACGGTCTGGATACGCAGATTGATGCCTTCCGGCCGGTCTTCGGCCGAAACGGTGATCACCACCGAGCGCCCCGGCTCCAGCATGTCGCGATACTGCGCCAGCGCCTCGGAAAACAGCACCGCCTCGTACTGACCAGTCGTATCTGAAAACTGCACCACACCCATCTTGTTGCCGGTGCGGGTCTTGCGCTCCTGCTTGGTGGTGACGGTGCCGGCGAGCCTCCCGGCCGCAGCGCCCCGTTTCACCGCCGCGGAAAACTCCGCCCAGTTCTGCACCCGCATCTTCTGGAGCGCGGCCTTGTACTCGTCCAGCGGATGCGCCGAGAGGTAGAAGCCCACCACCTGGAACTCGCGATGCAGCCGGTCCGCGGCGAGCCACGGATCGGTCGCGGGCAGGTTGAGCGCCTGCGATTGGCTCCCGAGCGATGCGCCGAAAATGTCGGCCTGGCCGGAAATGGCGTTCTGCTGCGCCAGCGAGGCCAGGCCCATCATGCGCTCGACGCCGGCCATCATCTGGGCCCGGTCGTGGCCGAAGCAATCGAGCGCGCCGGCCATGATCAGGCTTTCGAAGACGCGCTTGCCGACGATCTTCGGATCGACGCGCTCGCAGAAGTCGGCAAGGTTCTTGAACGGCTTCTCGCCGCGCTTCTCGACGATGTGCTCGACCGCCGCGTCGCCGACGCCCTTCAGCGCCGCGAGCGAATAGAAGATCTTGTTCTCGCCGACCTCGAATGGACGGAAGCTGGTCATCACCGACGGCGCCACCACCTCGATGCCGAGGCGCATGGCATCCTGGCGGAAATCGGCCAGCTTGTCGGTATTGCTCATGTCGAGCGTCATCGACGCCGCCAGGAACTCGACCGGGTAATGCGCCTTAAGATAGGCGGTCTGGTAGGAAACGACCGCGTAAGCCGCCGCGTGCGATTTGTTGAAGCCGTAGTCGGCGAACTTGGCCAGGAGATCGAAGATGAAGTCGGCCTGCGGCTTTGAGACGCCGCGCTCGACCGCGCCGGAGACGAAGCGCTCGCGCTGCTTGTCCATCTCGGCGCGGATCTTCTTGCCCATGGCGCGGCGCAGAAGGTCGGCTTCGCCGAGCGAATAGCCGGACAGCTCCTGCGCGATCTGCATCACCTGTTCCTGGTAGACGATGACGCCTTGCGTCTCCTTCACCAGATGGTCGATCTTGGGATGGATCGAGGCCATCTCCTCCTCGCCATGCTTTCTGGCGTTGTAGGTCGGGATGTTCTCCATCGGACCGGGACGGTAGAGCGCCACCAGCGCGATGATGTCCTCGATGCAGTCCGGCCGCATGCCGATCAGCGCCTTGCGCATGCCCGCACTTTCAACCTGGAACACGCCGACCACCTCGCCGCGCGACAGCATGGCGTAGGTGTCGGGATCGTCGAGAGGTATCGTCGCGAGATCGATGTCGACGCCGCGCCGCCGTATCAGCTTCACCGCCGTTTCCAGCACAGTCAGCGTCTTCAGGCCGAGGAAGTCGAATTTCACCAGCCCCGCCTGCTCGACATATTTCATGTTGAACTGGGTGACCGGCATGTCCGAGCGCGGATCGCGGTACATCGGCACCAGCTCGGACAGCGGCCGGTCGCCGATGACGATGCCGGCGGCGTGCGTCGAGGCATGGCGGTAGAGGCCTTCGAGCTTCTGCGCCGTGTCGAGCAGCGTCTGCACGATCGGCTCCTTCTCCGCTTCCTCGGCGAAGCGCGGCTCATTGGCGATGGCGTCCGCCAGCTTGACCGGATTGGCCGGGTTCTGCGGCACCATTTTGCTCAGCTTGTCGACCTGGCCGTAAGGCATCTGCAGCACGCGGCCGACGTCGCGCAGCACCGCGCGTGCCTGCAGCGTACCGAAGGTGATGATCTGGCCGACCTGGTCGCGCCCGTATTTCTGCTGGACGTAGCGGATGACCTCCTCGCGCCGGTCCTGACAGAAGTCGATGTCGAAGTCCGGCATCGAGACGCGGTCGGGGTTGAGGAAGCGCTCGAACAGCAGCGAGAAGCGCAGCGGATCGATGTCGGTGATGGTGGTCGAATAGGCGACCAGCGAGCCGGCGCCCGAACCGCGCCCCGGCCCGACCGGAATGCCTTGCGACTTGGCCCATTTGATGAAGTCGGCGACGATCAAGAAGTATCCCGGAAACTTCATCTTCTCGATGATGCCGAGCTCGAATTCGAGCCGTTCGCGATACTGCTCGACCGTATAGCCGGGCGTAGGCCCGTGTTTGGCGAGTCGCGCCTCCAGACCCTCTCGCGCCTGACGGGCAAGCTCTGCTGCCTCGGCCTTCTCGGCCGCATCCTTGTCGGCGGCGTCGGCGCCGGTGAAACGCGGCAGGATCGGGCTGCGGTTCTTCGGATAATAGGAACAGCGCATGGCGATCTCGACCGTGTTGTCGATCGCTTCCGGCAGGTCGGAGAAGAGCCGCGCCATTTCGGCCTGGCCGCGCAGGAAATTGTCCGGTGAAAGCCGCCGGCGATTGTCCGCGGCGACCACCGAGCCTTCGGCAATCGCAATCAGCGCGTCATGGGCCTCGTAGTCATCGCGCTTGGAGAAGAAAGCCTCGTTGGTGGCGACCAGCGGCAGGTCGTGCGTGTAGGCCAGGTCGACCGTCGACTTTTCGACCATGCGGTCGTAGCCGGCGACCCGCTCCAATTCGACATAAAGCCTGTCGCCGAACAGGCCCTTGAGGAACAGCAGCCTCTGTTCGGCGAGGTCACGCCGGTCCGCTTTGAGCGCGCTGCCGATCGGACCGCGCGGCCCGCCGGTCAGACAGATCAGCCCGTCGCACCGATCTTCCAGCATAGCGCTGGTCAAATGCACCGGCTCGCCGGGCGGCGTCTCGAGATAGACCTTGCTTATCAGCCGAACGAGATTGGCATAGCCAGCCTCGCTGGCGGCGATCAGCACGACCGGCGACATCTCCGGCCCATGCCGGCGGCGGTCGCGCTGGCTGTCGCTCGCCTCACCGGAAAAGGCGAGATCTATCTGGCAGCCGATGATCGGCTGGATGCCGTCCTTGACCGCCTTCTGCGCGAATTCGAGCGCGCCGAACAGGTTGTTGGTATCGGTGACCGCAATCGCCGGCGCCTCATCTTTGACCGCATGGCCGACGATCGCGCCAAGCTGAAGCGCGCCTTCGAGCAGTGAATAGGCCGAATGCACGCGCAGATGGATAAAGGTGCGCGCCGGCGCTTCAGGCCGCGCGGCCTTCACGGCTGCTTCGCGCTGCAACGGGTCGCGTGGAAGTCGTTCATCCGCCATATCTTTTCGCGCTATCCCAAAGACTCAGTCCAAGCAGATGTATTGTCCCGAACGGGGCCATGCCAGTCCAGCACAAATGACCCACAGGGCACAGGCTTGCGACCCGGTACCGCCTCTTCTCAGGCGAATTCCATGATCACGGCATCGACCGCGAGGCTGTCCCCCGGTTTGGCGTTGAGCTTCGCCACGGTGAGATCGCGTTCGGCGCGCAGCACGTTTTCCATTTTCATCGCTTCCACCACGGCCAGCGTCTCGCCGGCCTTGACCTCTTGGCCCTCGGCAACGGCAATCGAGACGACGAGGCCTGGCATCGGGCAGAGCAGCATCTTCGAGGTGTCTGGCGGCAGTTTCTCCGGCATCAGCCTTTCAAGCTCGGCCGTGCGCGGCAGCATGGCTCGGGCCGTCACCGACATGCCTTTCCAGGCAATCCGCAGCCCGTTCAGCGCGGGACGGATCTGGGCTGCGATGCTGTTGCCGCCGACCGTGCCCTGCCAGATCGCGTCGCCTGGCCGCCAGTCGGAGGCGACCGTCAACGGCTTGCCGCCTTCGATCGACAGGTCGACCTCCATCGGGATGGAGACCATGCCGTCGACGATTTCGACGGGCAGATAGTCAGCGCCGATCTTTACCACCCAGTCGCGCTTGAGATGTCCGGAATGCGGCGCCAGCCGCCCGCTGAGGCGGTCGAGCCGGTCGCGACGCAACAGTTCGATCGCCGTTGCGACGGCGGCGAATACCGCCCTCTCCTCGCCATCCGGCGCGACCGGCGAAAAACCGTCCGGATATTCCTCGGCGATGAAGCCTGTCGACAGCCGCCCCTCGCGCCAGCGCGGATGCTGCATCAGCGCCGAAAGGAACGGGATGTTATGCTCGATGCCGTCGACGACGAACCTGTCCAGCGCCTCCGACATGGCGTCGATGGCTTCCAGCCTAGTCAGCGCCCAGGTGCAGAGCTTGGCCACCATCGGGTCATAGAACATCGAGATCTCGGACCCTTCGGTGACGCCGGTGTCGTTGCGGATGACGGTTTCGCCGAACGTACCCTCCTCCGGCGGCCGATACCGCGTCAGCCGGCCGATCGACGGCAGGAAGTTGCGGAAGGGATCTTCGGCGTAAAGGCGGCTTTCCACCGCCCAGCCGTTCAGCTTCACGTCGCTCTGCTTGATGCCGAGCTTCTCGCCGGCGGCGACGCGGATCATCTGCTCGACCAGGTCGATGCCGGTGACCAGTTCGGTCACCGGGTGCTCGACCTGCAATCGCGTATTCATTTCAAGGAAATAGAAGTTCTTGTCCTTGTCGACGATGAACTCGACCGTGCCGGCGCTCTGGTAGTCGACGGCTTTCGCCAGCGCCACCGCCTGCTCGCCCATCGCCTTTCTGGTCTTGGCATCGAGGAATGGCGACGGCGCCTCCTCGACCACTTTCTGGTTGCGGCGCTGGATCGAGCATTCACGCTCGCCAAGGTAAAGGGCGGTGCCATGCGCGTCGGCCAGCACCTGGATCTCGATGTGGCGGGGATCCACGACGAACTTCTCGATGAAGACGCGGTCGTCGCCGAAGGAGCTTTTCGCTTCCGAGCGCGCCCGCTCGAAACCGTCGCGCACCTCCGACTTGTTCCAGGCGATGCGCATGCCCTTGCCGCCGCCGCCGGCCGAGGCCTTGATCATCACCGGATAGCCGATCTCGCCGGCGATCCTTTCGGCGTGGTCGGCGTCTTCGATGACGCCCAGCCAGCCGGGCACGGTCGAGACCTTGGCCTGGCTGGCAAACTTCTTCGATTCGATCTTGTCGCCCATCGCCTTGATGGCCCTGGGCTTCGGCCCGATGAAGACGATGCCTTCCTCCTCCAGCGCCTCGCAGAAAGAGGCGCGTTCCGAGAGGAAACCATAGCCCGGATGCACGGCTTCGGCGCCGGTTTCCTCGCAGGCGGCGATGATCTTCTCAGGGACCAGATAGCTCTGTGCCGCCGGTGAAGGCCCGATATGCACCGCTTCGTCGGCCATTTCGACATGCATGGCATCGCGATCGGCATCCGAATAGACCGCAACGGTGGCAATGCCCATATTGCGCGCCGTCTTGATCACGCGGCAGGCGATCTCGCCGCGATTGGCGATCAGGATCTTCTTGAACATTCGGATGTCGTTCCTCCGGCGAAGCGGTCCAGTTCTATGGACAATTCCGGTGCGCCTCAAGAGCCCACGGCCGGCTCCCACGGCTGGCACCGATTGCAGGAACCGCGCCGAAAAAGGTCGCAAGAGACGTTGGCCGCCGGCGCGGAACTCGCTAATGTTACCCCAAAGGGGCGGCAGGCTGGCATTCGCTACCGACAGCTTGCCGTTAGCTGAAACTTACAGATCGCTTGGGAGGAGTGCCTCATGAAAACGCGTGCCGCCGTTGCCGTTGCCGCCGGAAAGCCGCTGGAAATCATGGAGGTGGACCTCGAAGGACCGCGCGACGGCGAGGTGCTGGTCGAGGTCAAGGCGACCGGCATCTGCCACACCGACGAGTTCACCCTGTCGGGCGCCGATCCGGAAGGGCTGTTCCCGGCGATCCTCGGCCATGAGGGCGCGGGGATCGTGGTGGATGTCGGCAAGGGCGTGACCTCGGTCAGGAAGGGCGACCATGTCATCCCGCTCTACACGCCCGAATGCCGGCAGTGCCCGTCATGCCTGTCGCGCAAGACCAATCTCTGCACCGCCATCCGCGCCACGCAGGGGCAAGGGTTGATGCCGGACGGCACCTCGCGCTTCTCGATGGGCAAGGACAAGCTCTTCCATTACATGGGCTGCTCGACCTTCTCCAACTTCACCGTGCTGCCGGAGATCGCGGTCGCCAAGGTCAATCCCGACGCCCCCTTCGACAAGATCTGCTACATCGGCTGCGGCGTGACGACCGGCATCGGCGCCGTCATCAACACCGCCAAGGTCGAGCAGGGCGCAACCGCCGTGGTCTTCGGCCTCGGCGGCATCGGCCTCAACGTCATCCAGGGTCTTCGCCTTGCCGGTGCCGACATGATCATCGGCGTCGATGTCAATAACGACAAGAAGGCCTGGGGCGAGAAGTTCGGCATGACGCATTTCGTCAATCCGAAGGAGATCGACGGCGACATCGTGCCTTACCTGGTCAACATGACCAAGCGCGGTGCCGACCAGATCGGCGGCGCCGACTATACCTTCGACTGCACCGGCAACACCAAGGTGATGCGCCAGGCGCTGGAAGCCTCGCATCGCGGCTGGGGCAAGTCGGTCATCATCGGCGTTGCCGGCGCCGGCCAGGAGATTTCGACGCGGCCCTTCCAGCTGGTCACCGGCCGCACCTGGATGGGCACCGCCTTCGGCGGCGCGCGCGGCCGCACCGACGTGCCGAGGATCGTCGACTGGTACATGGACAAAAAGATCCAGATCGACCCGATGATCACCCACACGCTGAAACTCGACGACATCAACAAGGGCTTCGACCTCATGCATGAGGGCAAGTCGATCCGCAGCGTCGTGGTTTACTAGTGAAGGAAGTTCGAATTCGCTTCGTCGACCACAAGAAGTCGACGATCGATCGGATACGGAACTTCGGCGAGGACTTGGGCGCAGTTTTCGGGAGAACAAGCACGTCGAAATCGACTGCATGAGATCGATCGCGCGAAGACGAAATCGCCTATCTCGTGCATGGCAGGTTCTTGAGGAGGAGCTTGAGCGAGGTGCATCGACTGCTGAAAGTGCACTTCATGGAAAGTGAGGTGGTCATCGACACTGGGTCGGCATGACCAAAACATGGGAGGAAACAGGAATGGCCGAAAAACTGCATCATTCGATCGACAACGGCTTGCCGAGGGAAAGCGCATCCTTCTCCGGCGGCACGCTGGTCTGCCTGTGCACCAGCAATCCGGTGAAGGTGAAGGTCAAGGGCCAGATCGCCCACAACCATGCCTGCGGCTGCACCAAGTGCTGGAAGCCGGAAGGCGCCATCTTCTCGGTGGTGGCCGTTGCCGGCACAGGCGATGTCACCGTCACCGAGAACGGCGACAAGCTCAAGGTGGTCGACCCCTCGGCGCTGATCCAGCGCCATGCCTGCACAAGCTGCGGCGTCCACATGTACGGCCCGGTCGAGCGCGATCATCCCTTCAAGGGCCTGTCCTTCATCCATCCCGAGCGTTTCGAGGAGGATGGCTGGTCGCCGCCGGGCTTCGCCGCTTTCGTGTCGTCGATTATCGAATCCGGCGTCGATCCGAGCCGCATGGACGGCATCCGCAGCCAGCTGAGGTCGATCGGGCTCGAGCCCTATGACTGCCTCAGCCCCGGCCTGATGGACTATATCGCCACCTGGACGGCCAAGAAGTCCGGAGCCTTGGCGGCCTGACAAATCTCGCGATGTCTGCCATGGGGCTGGCTGACACGCCGGCCCCATATTCGTTTGGAAGCAACGATGCCCGAGCCCATCATCTATGTCGATGCCGATGCCTGTCCGGTGAAAGCCGAGGTCGAGAAGGTGGCGGAGCGCCATGGCGTCATCGTCACCTACGTTTCGAATGGCGGCCTGCGCCCATCGCGCGATCCGATGATCCGCAACGTCGTCGTCTCGAAAGGCGCGGATGCAGCGGACGACTGGATCGTCGAGAATGCAAGATCCAATGACATTGTGGTGACCGCCGACATCCCGCTTGCCGCACGCACGGTGGCTCTCGGCGCGCATGTGCTGGGACCCACCGGCCGCCCCTTCACGGTGGAGACCATCGGCATGGCCGTGGCCATGCGCGACCTCAAGCAGCATCTGCGCGAGACCGGCGAGAGCCGCGGCTTCAACGCCTCCTTCACGCAGAAGGACAGGTCGCAGTTCCTCGGCGAGCTCGACCGCATCTTGCGGCGCGCGCTCAAATCCGTCACACCGGACTGATCCAAAATCTTCAAGGGCCTCGGGCCATGGGTGACGATCTCAAGACGCCGATGCATCGGCACATGCAGTTCGCCCTCGCCGCGGCCATCGGCATCGTCGCGCTGCTGCTTGCCTTGTTGCTGCGCTGGCCTCTGCCCTATTCCATCGGCGCCAACGTGTTCTTCGTGAGCTACATCGCCCTGGTGCTGGCCCTGATGCCGAGCCTTACCGGACGCTATCTCAGCAAGAACGCGCGCTCGACAGATCTGCCCGTCTTGCTGATCTTCGCCGTCACGCTCTTTGTCGTTGGCGCAGCCATCGTCTCGCTCTTCCTGCTCATCAACCGGAAGGATGCCGCTCATCCGCTGCAGCTCGCCTTCGCGATGCTCTCGATCCCGCTCGGCTGGTTCACCATCCACTCCATGGCTTCGCTCCACTATGCGCATGTCTATTGGAAGGATGGCGACGAGATCGATGCGAAAACCCAGAAGAAAATGCCGGTTGGCGGCCTCGATTTCCCGGGCGGCAAAAGGCCGGATGGCTGGGACTTTCTCTATTTCGCAACGGTGGTCGGCATGACGGCGCAGACGGCGGACACGGCCATCACCACCTCGCAAATGCGCCTGGTGGTGCTTGTCCACTCGATCCTGACCTTTTTCTTCAACACGGTGATCGTCGCGGCGGCAGTCAATCTCGCGGTCAGCCTGGGCTCTCCATAATAAATCCGTGATCGCACGAAACATTGCCTTGTGCGGCGACGTATTGAGGGGGAGACAATGACCTGAGAAGCCGCCTCCCGATGGCGGCCGGAGGCAAGATGGATAATGTTGCCAACAACCAGTCCGCGACCGAGGCGGACGGCAAGGACACGGCCCTCATCTATCGGCAATCGCGCTGGACGCGGTTGACCCATTGGATCTGGGCTTTCTCGCTGTTCTTCATGCTGCTTTCCGGCCTGCAGATCTTCAATGCGCGGCCGCAGCTTTATATCGGCAAGCAATCCGGCTTCGAATTCAACAACACCATCCTCCAGATCGGCGCCGAAAACACCGCCAACGGTCCGCGCGGCTTCACTGAAATCTTCGGTCATCGCTTCGACACCACCGGCGTGCTCGGCTGGTCGGGTCCGCCGGGACAAGAGACGCCCCGCGCCTTCCCTTCCTGGGCGACGATCCCGTCCTATTACGACCTCGGCACCGCCCGCGTCGTGCACTTCTTCTTCGCCTGGATCCTGACCACGACGCTGCTCGTCTGGCTGATCGCCAGCCTGATCAACGGCCATATCCGCCGCGATCTCGCTCCGCGCGTGTCAGACCTGCGCAAGCTACCGCGCGACATCGTCGATCATGCGAAGCTGAAGTTCCATCACACGAGGGAATACAACACGCTGCAGAAAATGGCCTATGGCGGCGTGCTCTTCGTGCTCTTGCCGCTGATGATCATCACCGGCCTCGCAATGTCGCCGAGCATGAATTCGGTATTGCCCTGGCTCAACGAAATCCTCGGCGGCCGGCAGACGGCTCGCACCATCCACTTCACCGTCATGCTGCTGCTTGTCCTTTTCTTCGTCGTCCACATCCTGATGATCCTCGCCGCCGGCCCGATCAACGAGCTGCGCTCGATCATCACCGGCTGGTACCGCACCGACCCGCCTGCGAAGCACGCCGAGCCGACCGAGAGGAGCGCCTGACATGGCAAAATTTGAGATCAGTCGCCGCAAGTTCCTGACCGCCGGCAGCCTCGGCCTGTCGGGCATCGCGCTGTCGGGTTGTGATGTATTCGACAGCGGCCTCAGCATCGGTGGCGGCCTGCGCAGCTTCCTCGAAAACGCCAACGGCCTGACCTGGCGCGCCCAGCGCCTGCTCGCCGGCCGCGACACGCTGGCGCCGGAATTCACCGAAGCCGACATCCGTCAGCCGCAGCGGCCGAACGGCGTCACGGCGCCCGATGACGACACCTACAAAGGTCTGCTCGCCAACAATTTCGCCGACTGGCGCCTCGAGGTGACCGGTCTGGTCGAGAAGCCGCTGTCGCTGAGCCGCGAGCAGCTCCAGAACATGCCGAGCCGCACGCAGATCACCCGCCATGACTGCGTCGAAGGCTGGAGCTGCATCGCCAAATGGACCGGCACACCGCTGTCGCTGGTGCTCGACCAGGCGGTGGTCAAGCCGCAGGCCCGCTACGTCATGTTCCACTGCCTCGACACGATCGAGCAAAGCCTGTCCGGCGACATCAAATATTACGGTACTATTGACCTGATCGACGCCCGCCATCCGCAGACGATTCTGGCCTATGGCCTGAACGGCAAGCCGTTGCCGGTCGAGAACGGCGCGCCGCTGCGTGTGCGGGTCGAGCGCCAGCTCGGCTACAAGATGCCGAAATACCTTTCCAAGATCGAGCTGGTCGACAGTTTCGCCAATGTCGGGGGCGGCCGCGGCGGTTATTGGGAAGACAATGGCTACGACTGGTATGGCGGGATTTGATGGCCCCTCGCCTGCAGGCCGAGCACGATCTTGCGCCGGCCGAGCTTATTGCCATCGAGGAACGTCTCAACGACGGCAACCGGCGGCTGACCGGTCGTGGTGATGACCGTGCCCTCGTCTTTGCGTTGCGGGATGAAAAAGGCCGCGCCGTCGGGGCCGCCGCGGGCTATTCCTGGGCCGGCATTGCCGAGCTCACGCTGATGTGGGTTGACGAGACCCACCGAGGCCTTGGCCACGGCAGGAAGCTACTCGATGCCTTCGTCGCGGAGGCTGCCGCGCGCGGCTCGCTGCGGATATGGGTTTCGACCCACGACTTCCAGGCGCCTGGCCTGTACGAAAAGGCCGGCTTCGAGCGCATGGCCGAACTGACCGGCTGGCCCGAAGGCCATTCCAACGTCATCCTTTGCAAGACACTTGCAGGAAACGCCTAGGCCACTCTCTCAAACAGCGGTTTAAGCGCCGGATGGATTTTCCGGCGAAGCCTGCCTGATCAGCGTCAGCGACGCGCGCCCGCTGTCGCGTAGCGGCCGCTGGCCACCGCCGACCCGCTCGGCCAGCCATTCGGCATTGCCGGCATCGATCGTCTCGGCGCTCTTTATCGGCGCGCTTTAAATGTCGCTGGGAGGTGACAAGGTGTCGCCGACGGGCTATGGATGGCGCGTCGAGGACTCAGGCGACTGAGTCCTTCCTGTTTGCGGGAGAGAGCAGCGCAAGCTGTCGCCGAAGGGGAAATCGCCCGAAATCTCTCAGGCAAAAGAACCGTGCACGGGAAAGACAACTCTGGAAAGTCGGGAATCTTCCCGCGCCGAAGGTGTAAGCGCTGCCGACAGAGTTACGGGGCGCGAGTCTCTCAGGCTTCAGACAGAGGGGCACGACTAGGCCGCCAATGGCGGTCGTTTGCCGTGCGACTCTGGAGAAGACATGACAGGCGAAGACACCAGACACCTACCCCTTGAGGATTTGCATCAGGCCGCGGGCGCGCGTTTCGGCGCCTTCGCCGGCTGGTCGATGCCGCTCACCTACCCGCCCGGCGTGATGAAGGAGCATCTTCACACGCGCGAGCATGCCGGCCTGTTCGACATCTCGCATATGAAGCTGTTCGAGGTCTCCGGTCCGGGGGCCACCGCATTGTTGAACCGTGCCTGCCCGCTCGATGCCGGCGCGCTGGAAATTTCCCAGTCCAAATACACCTTCTTCCTCAACGAGGCGGCCGGCATC
Organism: Mesorhizobium sp. CA4; assembly: GCF_020165075.1. Classification (NCBI taxonomy): domain Bacteria; kingdom Pseudomonadati; phylum Pseudomonadota; class Alphaproteobacteria; order Hyphomicrobiales; family Phyllobacteriaceae; genus Mesorhizobium; species Mesorhizobium sp. CA4. Next base: position 126,602 of record NZ_JAIUHK010000001.1, on the reverse strand, counting down.
ATCGACGATCTGATCGTCACCCGCCTGGGCGATGACCGTTTCATGGTGGTGGCCAATGCCGGCAACGCGGTGGAGGACGAGAAGCATCTGCGCGCCCTGGCCGCCGATTTCGATGCCAAGATCGAGCCGCTCGACCGCGTCTTCCTGGCGATCCAGGGTCCGGAAGCGTGGGCCGCCCTGTCCCGAGCCGGCATCGAAACCGGCTCGCTGCTCTTCATGCACGGCATCGAGCCGCGTCAAAACTGGTTCATGAGCCGCTCCGGCTACACCGGCGAGGACGGTTTCGAGATCGGCCTGCCGGAGAAGGACGCACGGGATCTGGTCGCGACACTGCTGGGGGACGAGCGCGTGCAGTGGATCGGCCTTGCTGCGCGCGACAGCCTGCGGCTCGAAGCCGGTCTTTGTCTGCATGGCCAGGACCTGACGCCGGAAATCGACCCGGCAAGCGCGGGATTGATGTGGGCGATTCCCAAGGAAGTTCGCGCTTCCGGCCATTTCATAGGCGCCGACGCGCTGCGCTCGATCATCGAGCGCGGGCCGTCGCAGAAGCGCGTCGGCCTGAAGCCCGACGGTCGCCAGCCAGTTCGCGCCGGCGCGGCGCTCGTCGATGCCGGCGGCAATCCGGCCGGCCACGTCACCTCAGGCGGCTTCGGCCCTTCGACGGGACACCCGGTCGCCATGGGCTACGTCAACACCGCGCTGGCCAAAGCCGGTACGAAACTCTTCGCCGATGTCCGCGGGGCGCAAATCCCGGTCGACGTCGCGTCCCTGCCCTTCACCCAACACCGCTACCGCAAAGGATGATTTCCGGATGGCAAAGACCTATTTCACTGAAGACCATGAATGGCTCCGCGTCGAAGGCGGCGTCGCCACTGTCGGCATCACCGACTATGCGCAGGAACAGCTTGGCGATCTTGTTTTCGTCGAGCTGCCGGAGATCGGCCGCAAGCTCGCCAAGGGCGATACGGCCGTGGTCGTCGAATCCGTCAAGGCGGCATCGGACGTCTACGCGCCGGTCGACGGAGAGATCACCGAGGCAAACGCTTCGCTGTCGGCCGACCCCTCGCTGGTCAATTCGGCCGCGACCGGCGACGGCTGGCTCTGGAAGATGAAGCTGGCCGACGAAGGCCAGCTCGACAGCCTCATGGATGAGGCCGCCTACAAAGCCCATATCGGCTGATACCAGGACATAGAGACATGACCGCAGCGCTTACTCCCTTCTCGGCCCGCCATATCGGCCCCGACGTCAACGATGTCAGAGCCATGCTTGCCGTGCTCGGCGTTCCGTCCGTCGAAACGCTGATCAGCCAGGCCGTGCCGAGATCGATCCGCCTCGACCGACCGCTCAACCTGCCCGCTCCAGCGAGCGAAGCGGAAGCACTGGCCGAACTGTCTGCGATCATGGCGAACAACACGGTGCTGAAAAGCTTCATCGGCGCCGGCTATCATGGTGTCTTCGTGCCGCCGGTCATCCAGCGCAATCTGTTCGAGAACCCGGCCTGGTACACGGCCTACACACCCTACCAGGCCGAGATCAGCCAGGGCCGGCTGGAAATGCTGTTCAACTTCCAGACCCTGGTCACCGAGCTCACCGGCCTGCCGGTGGCGTCCGCCTCGCTGCTCGATGAAGCCACCGCCGTCGCCGAAGCCGTCGGCATCGCGTTGCGCCACCACCGCGACAAGCGCACCAAGGTAACGCTTGCCGGCACACCGCATCCGCAGACGCTGGACGTCGTGCGCACCCGCGCCGAGCCGCTCGGCATCGAGGTCGATGGCGAGACGATCGATGACAACACCGCCGCCCTGCTCGTCTCCTGGCCGGACACGCTCGGCGTCTATGGCGACCACAAGGCGGCGATCGAGAAGGCCCGCGCTGCCGGCGCGCTGGTCGTCTTCATCGCCGATCCGCTGGCGCTGACGCTGACGGATGCGCCGGCGAAGCTTGGCGCCGACATCGCCGTCGGCCCGATGCAGCGCTTCGGCGTGCCGATGGGTTTCGGCGGTCCTCACGCCGCCTATTGCGCCGTCTCCGACAGGCTGACCCGCCTGATGCCCGGCCGTCTCGTCGGCCAGTCGACCGACACCAAGGGCCGCCCCGGCTACCGGCTGGCGCTGCAGACGCGAGAGCAGCATATCCGCCGCGACAAGGCCACCTCCAACATCTGCACCGCGCAGGCGCTGCTGGCCAACATGGCGACGGCCTATGCGATTTGGCACGGCCCTGCCGGCCTGCAGGCGATTGCCGGGCAGGTCCATAGCCTTGCCGACCGTCTTGCCGCAGGTCTCAGGGCAGCAGGCGTTTCCGTGCTCGGCACAAGCCGCTTCGACACCGTGACCGCGGAGGTGAAGGGCAAGGCCGCTGCAATAGCCGCTGCCGCCGAGAAGACCGGCAGGCTGCTGCGCCTTATCGATACCGATCGCATCAGCGTCGCTTTCGACGAGACCTCGACGGAAGCCGATCTCGAGGCGATCGCCGCCCTGTTCGGGGCCAAGCCCGGCGCAGCCGAAGGCAATTCCATGCCCGGCAAGCCGCGCGGCAAGGAATTCCTGACCCAGCCGGTCTTCCATGACAACCATTCCGAAACCGAGATGATGCGCTTCCTGCGCCGGCTGGCCGACAAGGACCTGGCGCTTGACCGCGCCATGATCCCGCTCGGCTCCTGCACCATGAAGCTCAACGCCGCCGCCGAGATGATGCCGGTGAGCTGGCCGAGTGTCGCCAACCTGCATCCCTTCGCGCCGGCCCGCCATTCGGCAGGCTATCGCAAGATGGCCGGCGACCTGGAGGCCTGGCTGTCGGAGATCACCGGGTTCGACGCCGTCAGCCTGCAGCCCAATGCCGGCAGCCAAGGCGAATATGCGGGCCTGCTCGCCATCCGCGCCTACCATCGCGCGCGCGGCGAAGGCCACCGCACCGTTTGCCTGATCCCGTCCTCCGCGCATGGCACCAATCCGGCGAGTGCTGCGATGGTCGGGATGAATGTCGTCGTCGTGCGTTGCCTCGATGACGGCAATATCGACATGGACGATTTGCGCGCCAAGGCCAACGAGCATTCCAAGAACCTCGCGGCGCTGATGTTCACCTATCCTTCGACGCATGGCGTCTACGAGGAAGGCGCGCGCCATCTGTGCGCGCTGATCCACGAGCATGGCGGCCAGGTCTATTTCGACGGCGCCAACCTCAACGCCCTGGTCGGCCTCGCCCGCCCCGGCGACATCGGTGCCGACGTCTGCCACATGAACCTGCACAAGACCTTCTGTATCCCGCATGGCGGCGGCGGCCCGGGCGTCGGCCCGATCGGCGTCAGGGCGCATCTGAAACCCTATCTGCCTGGCCACGTCACCGAGGGTTCGGCGCATGCCGTGGCGGCGGCTCCTTTCGGCAGCGCGTCGATCCTGCCGATCACCTGGATGTATATCCGCATGATGGGCGGCTCCGGCCTGAAGCAGGCGACGGAAACGGCGATTGTTTCGGCCAACTATGTGGCGACGCGGCTCGCGCCGCACTACCCGCTGCTCTACAAGGGTCGGAGCGATCGCATCGCGCATGAGTGCATCCTCGACACCCGCGTGCTCAAGGAGAGCGCCGGCATCAGCGTCGACGATATCGCCAAGCGCCTGATCGACTACGGCTTCCATGCGCCGACCATGTCGTTTCCGGTTGCCGGCACGCTGATGGTCGAGCCGACCGAGTCCGAGCCCAAGCGTGAGCTTGACCGTTTTTGCGAGGCGATGATCGCCATCGCCGGGGAGGCGGCGAAAGTGGCGAAGGGCGAGTGGCCGTCCAACGACAACCCGCTGGTCAATGCCCCGCACACCGCGGCGGAGGCGCTTGCCGGCGAGTGGAAGCATCCCTATTCTCGGCTGGAGGCGGTCTATCCGGCGGGCGACGCCGATCTGGCGGCGAAATACTGGCCACGGGTCTCGCGCATCGACAACGTCGCCGGCGACCGCAACCTGGTCTGCTCCTGCCCGCCGCTGTCGGAATATCTCGGCGCCGCGGAGTAGCGTTGCTCAGGCAGTCTTCAGGGCTGGCCCGGCGTCGGGCCGGTCCGCTGCGACCTGAGCAATGACGCGGTTGCGCCCGGCACGTTTGGCTGCATAAAGCGCGGCGTCTGCTTGCGCCAGCACCTCGTGGAGCGGCCGGCCCGCGGCCGAACCGAATCCCATGCCGCCGCTGACGCTGCTACGCAGCGGGCCGCGATGGGTTGGAACGATCTCCGTGCCGAATGCGACGCCGATCCGGCTTGCCATGTCATGCGCCTTTTCCGGCGTCACGCGCGACATGACGAGCGCGAATTCCTCGCCGCCCAAGCGGAAGGCGTCGACGCCCGCCTTGCCATACTTCTTGATCACCGCCGCGAAACGGCAAAGCACCTGATCGCCGACCGGATGGCCGAAGACGTCGTTGGTCCTCTTGAAATGGTCGAGATCGAACATGGCGATCGCCATGAACGGACCGAAGCTGCGGTCGCCGTAAAGCTCGTTGAGCGCTCGGCGGTTCATCAGGCCGGTCAGCGGATCGGTCATCGTCTCGGCCTTGAGCTCGATCTGCGCCTGCAGATGGTGCAGCGAAAGCGTCAGCGCGCCGAGGCCCGTCATGCAGGCGACCGCGACGACGGAGTTCAACCGCTCCGCCCAATTGTCGGGCGCCGCACCCAGCACCCACTGCCCTTGCGCCAGCAGCGTCAGGCCGCACAGGGCGAAGGACAGGCCGCAGGCGCCGCTGAGGAACGAGACGACGAGCAGGATCCGGCGGTCGTGATCCCCCTTTATCCAGAACATCGTCCCGATCGCCGCGAGCAGCGTCGTCACGGCCGCATAGGTGATCTGGAAGCCGATGCCGTCGAAACCGAGAAAGGTGACGATCGCGCAGGCAGCCATCGCGGCCAGCGTCGGCACGACGATGCCGCGGTAATCGCGAAAGCCGAGATACTGCATGGCCGACAGGCAGATGACCAGGAAACCCAGAGTCAGCAGCGCGAGCACGACTTGGCACAGCCAGGGATCGGCCTCCTTGGTATAGCGCCAGAAGCCGACGACATGGGCGACGAGCACGAAGATGCCGCAGGCGACCGTGAGCACGAAACGCGCCCTCGGCGTGGCGAGCCAGATCGCAAACATGGTGATGCTGAGGCATATGCCCGATAGCGCCGCCGCGAGCAGAAGCGAACTGAAATCCAACATCAGTGAAGAACTGCCTCTAGCGTAGCCGGTGCCCGGATCCCCTCAATGTAGGCTGGCGGCGGCTGGCGCAAACCGCTTTCGGCCGATGCCCAGCGCTACCTCGACACAGGGTTTACAAAGCGTCGACAGGTGAGGCGAAATCCCGTGACGGTACACGGAATACGCGAACCCGCTGACAGATCAGCCCTTGTCGAGCAGCGCCAGATTGGCATTGACCACCGTCTGGTCGGCCATGCCGGCCTTGGCCTCGAGCAACAGCGCACGCGCCCTTTTCTTGTTGCCGCGCAGAAGCTGCGAATAACCCATATTGTTGACGATCTGCGGCTTGCGCCCGGCGACCTTCAGAAGCTGCGCGTAGGCGCGGTCGGCGAAGTCGAAGCGGCCAAGCTCGTCATAGGATGCGGCAAGCCCCATCCACGCCTCGGCATTGTCGGATTTGAGTTCGACCGCCTTGCGAAAATGCTGTTCGGCAAGGCCGAAATTCGCCTCGCGGAACTGCGCCTTGCCTTCGACGAGGTCGTTGGCGCTGACATCCTTGGCCACCGGCTGGATCGCCGTGGTCTTGGTCGTGTCGACGTTGTTGTTCGTCGTGCAGCCGGTAATCATCAAGACGGCCGCCAACGCCGCCGCTGCCCTGGGAAGTCTCTGACGCATGCCCCTGCCCCATCGCCCGATTTGCCGGGTCGTTCTTCAGGAAAAAAACTACAGGAAAGCGATTAAGCTTCGGTGCCGAAATGCAGCTAAAATTAGGTTGCGCGCCAAGGATGCGTTAACCAGCGCTTGCGTCGGCTTTGAGGCATGTTGATATTTAGATCAGGCCGGCCTCACCTTGAATATCAACGCACCTCAGTGTGCGCTCAGCTTCACGATGATCGGTATGATGGCGACCATCAGCACCACCGGCAGGATGCAGACCGTCACCGGGACCGACATCTTGGCCGGCAGTGCATGCGCCTTCTCCTCGGCCAGCGACATGCGCTTGTGCCGCATTTCGTCGGAAAAGACGCGCAGCGAGCCCGACAGGCTGGTGCCGAGTTCCTTGGATTGCTGCAGCAGCGTCGCGAAGGAGCGGACCTCATCAAGACTGAGGCGGTCGGCAAGCGCCTTCAGCGCATCGTCGAGGCTGCGCCCGGCCCGCAGTTCCAGCGACACCAGCATCAGGTTCTGGCTGAGCGACGGATAGGTCCTGGCAAGCTCCTTGGAGACCCGCTCGATACCGGCCTCCATGCTCATGCCGGCATCGGAACAGACGATCATCAGATCCATGAAATCGGGAAAGCCGTTGCGATATTCGCGCATCTTGTCCCGAATTTTCTGCGTCAGCACCAGGCCCGGCAGGAAATAGCCGCCGGCGCCGGACAGGATGATGAAGGTCCAGCGGCTGGTCATGGTCGACTCGGCGCTGGCCGCCCAGTGGTTGATCAGGAATGAGCCGAGCGCCGCGCCGACCAGGATGGCGAAACGGATGAGGAAGAACATGCCGACGGCGCGCGGCTCCATGTAGCCGGCCTGGATGAGTTTCATGCGCAGCCGGGCGACATTTTCCGGATCGCTCTTGGCATAGAACTCCTGCGCCCGTTTCACCGCCTTCTCGCGCACGACATTGGTGCTCTTCTTGGGCGCGGGCTCCGCCTGCTCGGCCGGCTGCAATGTCTCCACCCTCAGCCGTCGCTTGACCTCGCCGCGATCGCCCTTGGCGAGCACCAGCGGCCATGCGACGGCACCGGCGCCCAACACAAGGAGCAGCACGGCGACCGGCACCAGCGAGGTCGGCGCGAGTGAGGCGAGGAAGCGGATGACGTCTTCCATCTCAGAACCTGAAATTCGACATCTTGAACATGATGGCGTTGCCGAGCAGCAGCCAGGCAATGGAGCCGCCCATCATGTACCAGGTCTTCGGCACGTCCCAGACATCCTGGTAGAATTGCGGCATCAGCACCATGATGGCGGTGAACAGAAGCACCGGCACCGCGGTCAGGATGTAAGCCGACATGCGCCCTTCCGTCGAAATGGCGCGCACCTTGCGGCGCAGCTTGCCGCGCTCGCGGATCGTCGCCGACAGGCCGTCGAGGATCTCGCGCAGATTGCCGCCCGAACTGCTCTGGATCGACACCGCCGTGACGAACAGCGGCAGGTCTTCATGGCCCACCCGGTCGAAGAGATTGCTCAGCGCCGAGACCAGGTCGGAGCCGTAGGTCACCTCGTCGGCGACGACGCCGAACTCGGTGCCGATCGGATCGGCCATCTCGCGCGCCACCATGGCGATCGCCACGGGCACCGGATGGCCGGCCTTCAGGCCGCGCGTGATGAGCTCCAGCGCCTCGGGCAATTGGATCCCGAACCGCTTGTGCCGGCGCTTGCGCATGAAGCGCATGACCATCACCGGCAGTACCGGCGACAGCACGACAAACAGGATGAGGCCGAACAGGAGCGGCAGGCCCTTCCAGATGCCTAAAAGCGCCAGCGCCGCGGCCACACCCGCGGTGATCGTCAGGAATTTCGGCAGCGGCATGGTCATGCCCGACTGCGTGCGCAGGGCGTGGAAGCGGTCGAGGGAAAAGATCGAGCTGCCACCGTCTATCCCGCGCTCCTTGCGCAGTTGGATCAGCACCTGTTCCTGGCTGATCTTATTCTCCGCGAGCCTCATGCGGCGGTTGATGGCCGTGCGCTTGTCGCTGCGCCCGGCATAGAGCAGGTAGCAACCCTCGGCGATCATAATGCCGGTGAGCGCCGCCGCGGCGTAAACGACATAGACCGGGCTGAATCCCTCGAACACCGGCCTAGTCCTGCGGCCGGCCGGGTTCGAAATACTTGCCCGGGAATTCGATGCCCATGTTGCGCAGGTCCTCGAGGAAGCGCGGGCGGATGCCGGTCGCTTCGAAGTGGCCGAGTATCGTTCCGTCCGCTTCCATGCCGGTGCGCACGAAGCGGAAGATCTCCTGCATCTGGATCACGTCGCCTTCCATGCCGGTCACCTCGGCGACGCTGGTCACCTTGCGCTTGCCGTCGGAAAGGCGCGTCAGTTGGACGATGATTTCGATGGCGCTTGATATCTGGCTGCGGATCGACTGCACGGTCATCGGCATGCCGGTCATGCCGAGCATCTGTTCCAGGCGCGAGATGGCGTCGCGCGGCGTGTTGGCATGGATGGTGGCCATCGAGCCTTCGTGACCGGTGTTCATAGCCTGCAGCATGTCGAAGGCTTCCTCGCCGCGGCACTCGCCGAGGATGACGCGGTCGGGACGCATGCGCAGCGCGTTCTTGACCAGGTCGCGCTGCTTCAGTTCGCCGTGGCCCTCGATATTGGCGGGCCGCGTTTCCATGCGCGCGACATGCGGCTGCTGCAGTTGCAGTTCGGCGGCGTCCTCGATGGTGATCAGGCGCTCGTCTTCCGGGATGAAAGCCGACAGCGCATTGAGCATCGTCGTCTTGCCGGTGCCGGTGCCGCCGGAGATGATCGTGGTCTTGCGGGCATGCACCGCCGCCGCCAGCACCTCGGCCATGTTCTGCGTGATGGCGCCGAATTCGACGAGCTTGTGCAGGCCGAGCTTGTTTTTGGAGAATTTGCGGATCGACACCAGCGGCCCGTCGACGCCGACCGGCCGGATCGCAGCGTTGAAGCGGGAGCCGTCGAGCATGCGGGCGTCAACCATCGGCTGCGATTCATCGACGCGCCGGCCGACGGCGGCGACGATTTTATTTATGATTCGAAGCAGATGCGCCTCATCCTTGAACGGGATGTGAACCTGCTGCAGCTTGCCGCGCTTTTCGACGAAGCAGTTCTGGTGGCCGTTGATCAGGATGTCGTTGATCTCGGGGTCCTTGAGCAGCGGCTCCAGCGGGCCGAGGCCGACCATCTCGTCGACAATGTCGTCGACCAGCGCGTCGAGCTCTGCGTTGTTGATTGCCATGCGCTCATGGCGCGTTTTTTCAGAAACGAATTCATGCACCTGACGGCGCATTTCATCCCGGGGAAGCCGCTCCAGCGCGACCAGGTTGATCTCTTCGAGCAGCATACGATGGATACGCACGCGTGCGTCCAGCACCTTGTTGGCGCTCTTGGCGGGCGCCGCTTCAGGCTTCGGCGGCGCCGGCTTGCGAGTCGTCGGAATGATCACCGCATTGTGCGTGGTGGGCGCGGGCTCCGGCGCGCGCTGCGGACGAACATCGCGGTTCTGCAGGTTGGAGAAGCGGCTGCTCATCCTGCCTTCCTCTTCAGCAGGCCCTTGCCCAGGCCGAACAGCGATTTCGACTTGACCGTGGTCTGGATGGCCTCCTCCGGCAGGATGATCTTCTTCAGGTCGTTGACGACATTGGCATTGGGGTCGATGGCGTGCAGCGGCACGCCGCGATCGACCGCCTCGCGGACCAGCCGGTAGTTGTTGGAGATGCCGCCGACGAAATGCTCGCCGAGTATCTCCTGAACGTCCGCCTGCTTGATGCCGCTGTCGAACATCTTCTGCTCGAAGCGGTTGACGATGACGTTGGGCTTTACTTCCTTGCCGGCGGTCTCATAGACGGCCTGGATCAGGCGCTGCGTATGGCGCAGGCAGGGCACCGTCATCTCGGCGACGATATAGAGCTTGTTGGAACCCAGCAGCACCGTCTCGGTCCAGGGGAACCAGGTGCGCGGCATGTCGATGACGACATTGTCGAAATAAGCCGCCACGAGGTCGAGCATGCGCACCACGACATCGGTTTTGAACGAGCGCATTTCGGACGGGCGCGTGGGAGCGGCAAGCACGCAGAGCCCGCTCGCATGCTTGGACAGCATCACATCAAGCAATTGCCGGTCGAGGCGCTCCGGCTGGTTCTCGATTTCCGTGATGTCGAAGCGCGGCTCGAGGTCGAGATATTCGGCGCAGGCGCCCTGCTGGAAATTGAGGTCGACGACGCATGTCGAGGCGCCGCGCGTCACGGAATGATGCAGCTGGAAGGCCGTTTGCAAGGCAAGCGTTGTCGTGCCGACGCCGCCGGCTGCGGGCATGAACGTATAAATATGCGATTCGGTGTTCTCTTCCCGCCCCGGCCCTTGCAGCGCACGGATGACGGAACGCACGAGGTCGGCCGTGGTGATCGGCTTGACCAGGAAATCGGCGACCTTGAGCTGCACCAGGATGCGCACCGCAGCCGCGTTGAATTCCTGCGTGACGACGACCACCGGGACGCTGCCTTCCAGCCGCCGCATGACGCGCTGCAGCGACTCGATTTGCTCGAGCTTGGCCGCATCCATGTCGATGATGACCGTGCCGAAGGCCGCTTCGAGGATCTCGCCGCGCAGCTCGTTGACGCTCTTTTCCAGCGTCAAAAGCTCGATGACCTCGGAGGCCGCGAAAGCGGTCCGCGTGTCCTGCAGAAACGTCCTGTCCGTCGAAACGAGCAGGATCTTCTTCGTCTTGGTGCCAGATGCCATCGGCGTCAGCCCATCAGTTCGATGTGGTTGATGATGTCGTCGGCGCGGAGCCGGCTTTCGCGCCAACAGCAGCGCTCCCGGGACCCGGACGCTGGGCCGGCACCAGAAGCCTTGTGTTCTGCACGCCGTACTTCCATGGATCGACCATCTGCATGACAGTGTTGGATGCCTGCGCGTTGCCGGCCGCCAAGGTCACCCCTTCGGCGCGTACATAGTCATCGCTGGTGCAACCGCCGGCGAAACCGGCCAGGAGCAGAGCGATGCAGGCGGGGATGCGCATGGCTTAGTCCTTTGGCAGATCGAGGAAGTGGCCGGACGTGGCGGCAGCCACCGGGCGGGCGGCGCTGCCGTCTGCCAGCGCCACCGGACGCTTCGACGCCGAGGCGTCCACTTCCTCGGTGTTGTTCAGGAAGTAATCGGCGGGGCTTGCCGGCTGAGTGCCGTCGGTCGGCTCGACCATCTTCTTCGAGGGATCCACCGGCTTGACTAGGTAAGGCGTGACGATGATGACCAGATCGGTCTCGCGCCGCTGATAGGATTTCGAGGAAAACAGCGGACCGAGCACCGGCAGCTTGCCGATCCCCGGCACCCGCGACGTCGTGATGTCGTTCTGCGATTGCAGGAGGCCGGCGATCATGAAGCTCTGGCCGTTCTTGAGGTCGACCGATGTCCTGGCGCGACGCACGATGAAGGCCGGAATGGAAATGCCGCTGCTGACCTGGATGGAAGCGGACGGGTCGATCGAGGACACTTCCGGTGCGATGTCGAGGCTTACCAGCCCGTCCTTCAGCACCGTCGGCGTGAAATCCAGGCCGACGCCGTACTTCTTATAGGTGACGCTGATCTTGCCATTGTCCTCGGAAACCGGGATCGGGAACTCGCCGCCGGCAAGGAAGCTCGCGGTCTGCCCCGAACGCGCAATCAGGTTCGGCTCCGCCAGCCGCCGCGCAAGGCCGCGTTCCTCCAAAGCCTTGATCGCGATGTCGATCGAAACGCCGTTCGACAGCAGGCTGCCGATGATCTCGCCTGTTCCGGCAGCCGGCAGGTCTCCCCCACCCGGGTTCAGCACGACTTTGCGGTTGCCGATGCCATAGGCGAAATTGGCGGCATATTTGGCGCCGAGGTCCTGGCCGGCCTGACGGTTGATCTCGACGAAGCGGACGTTGAGCTGCACCTGCTGCGAGGACGAGATGTTGACCGAGTTGATGACTTCCTCGTTGCCGGAAAAGCGCGACGCAATCTTGCTGGCCTTGTCGGCGGCGACCGCATCATCGGCCTCGCCCGACAGCACGACGCGCCCGTTTGCCGAGCCGACCTTGATCTTGGCGTCGGGCACGCTGGCGCGGATGGTGCTGGCCAGTTGGTCGGTATCCAGCGTCACCTCGATGTCGATGGTGCCGACAAGCTGCTTGTTCTGGTCGAACAGGGCAATGCCGGTGGTGCCCAGATTGTTGCCCAGCACATAGAAGGACTTGTCGGTCAGCGGGTTGACGTTCGCGATCTCCGGATCGCCGATGACGATCTGGTAGAAGGCGGCGCTCGTCATGATCGTCTTCGGCTTGCCCTTGGCGACCTTGATCGAGGCGTTCTTGTTCGCCGAGACATAGACGACGTCATTGCCCGCCCTTGCCGGCGCGGCGACGCCAAGCATTGCCGCCGCCAGCGCGATCGCGCCGAGAAGACGCCATCCGCCGGTCGTCCGAAATGCATCAAACCCGAACATCTTGCCCCGTCCCCGCCGGTCCCCACCGGCTATTGCTGCAGTTCCTGCGGCGGTTGCCGCGAAGGAACCTTGTATTCCTCGACCTTGTCGCCGCGCGTTACGATCACCGTCTTGAATTTCGGCTCGTCCTGGTCCTTCGTCACCGCATTGACGAGCGAGGCCGCGCTTGCCTGCGCGCTTGCCGCAACCGAACCGCCGAACGACGAGATGGTCGTCAGCCCGCTTTTGCCGTCACTGGCGTCGGCCGCGGACCGTAAGGACAGCGACAAGGTGCCGACGGTGCGGGCGAGCGCCACTTTCTGCGCCCCTTCGTTGGTCACCTCGATGGTCACCGAATTGGCGACTTGCGGCTCGGTCTTGCGTTCGTCGGCGCCCTGCCCGACCGAAAGCACCTTGACGTCGGCAACGACGACCTCGGACGTCACCGTCGAGCCGGCAGCCCCTTGAGCATTCTTGGATACTTCCTGGATGTCTCCCGCATCACGCGTCAGCACGACGTCGACGCGGTCTCCCGGCGTGATGAAACCGCCGACGCCGGCGATCTCGTCGGTGCGGATGGTGACGGCCCGCATTCCCGGCGACAGCATGTTGGAAAGGGTGGCGCGCCCGTTCGGTCCCGACAGCTTGGTGAGCAAGACCGGCTCGTTGACCTCTATCGGTGACAGCACGACCCGGCTGCCGTCGGCGAGCAGCTTGTCGATGGTCGGGAAGGCACCTTGCGGCACGGAATCCTGCGGCCACGGAATCTCGGCGAGCTGCGGTCGACCGAGCTCCATGCCGTAGCGCAGCGGCGCTTGCGCCACCACGATGGTCTTGAACTCGACCTTGGGCTGCTGCGGCGCGGCAACGACCTTGACCTCAGGCTGAGCCTTCGCCTGGCTTTTGACCCAGAAATCCGCGGCAAAGATCGAGATCGCGCCGAAAACGGCGGCGATGCCGATCATGGTTATGGCCCTGCCCCTCACAATGGAACCCCTGACGCCCGTGGTCTTTTGTTGGTTGGGCCTCACGCTAGGCGTTAATGTTAAAGAATCAGGAATCCCGCGACCCGCCAATTGCCCTATTTCGGCCGGCTTGGTTATCGAATGGTTTTGGAACAAGAGACAGTTTGAATCCCTGAACGGAACAGGAACCTCGTTCGCCCGCCAAAAGCGTGGCAGTATCGAGGAGTGATTCGCAGTACCGGATTTAATGGCTAGCATGGACGACACCAGCGATCTTTTTGGCACCCCGGAAAAGCAGCCGCAGCAAGTGCGCGCGCCCTCGCGGCCCGCCGATCCGCTGGTGCAGGCCGCGAAGCGTTCCACCGCCACCCGCGACGGCAGCGAAAGCTACAGCGCCGCCGACATCGAGGTGCTGGAAGGGCTCGAGCCGGTGCGCCGCCGTCCGGGCATGTATATCGGCGGCACCGACGACAAGGCGATGCATCACCTGTTCGCCGAGGTCATCGACAATTCGATGGATGAGGCGGTGGCCGGCCACGCCACCTTCATCGACGTCGAGCTTTCCGCCGACGGCTTCCTGACCGTGACCGACAATGGTCGCGGCATCCCGGTCGATCCGCATCCGAAATTCAAGAAGCCGGCGCTCGAAGTCATCATGACGACGCTGCATTCGGGCGGAAAGTTCGACTCCAAGGTCTATGAGACTTCCGGCGGCCTGCACGGCGTCGGCGTTTCGGTCGTCAATGCGCTGTCGGACCACCTTGAGGTCGAGGTCGCGCGGGGTCGCCAACTTTACCGCCAAAGATTCTCCCGCGGCGTCCCGGTCAGCGGGCTCGAACACCTCGGCGAGGTTCACAACCGCCGCGGCACGCGGACCCGCTTCCATCCCGACGAGCAGATTTTCGGCAAGGGCGCTGCCTTCGAGCCGGCGCGGCTTTACCGCATGACGCGCTCGAAGGCCTATCTGTTCGGCGGTGTCGAGATCCGCTGGACCTGCGATCCGTCGCTGATCAAGGACAAGGACCAGACGCCGGCCAAGGCCGAGTTCCATTTCCCCGGGGGCCTTAAAGATTATCTCAAGGCGACGCTGGGCGACGAATTCCAGGTCACGCGCGAGGTTTTCGCAGGGAAGAGCGACAAGCAGGGCGGCCACGGTTCGCTTGAATGGGCCGTCACCTGGTTCGGCGGCGATGGTTTCCTCAACTCCTATTGCAACACCATTCCGACCCCCGAGGGCGGCACGCATGAGGCAGGCTTCCGCAACGTGCTGACGCGCGGACTGCGCGCCTATGCCGACCTCATCGGCAACAAGCGCGCCTCGATCGTCACCACCGACGACGTGATGATCTCTGCCGCAGGCATGCTGTCGGTATTCATCCGCGAGCCGGAATTCGTCGGTCAGACCAAGGACAGGCTGGCGACGATCGAGGCGATGCGCATCGTCGAGAACGCCATCCGCGACCCGTTCGACCATTGGCTGGCCGACAATCCGCAGGAAGCCTCGAAGCTTCTCGACTGGGTTATCGCGCGCGCCGACGAGCGCGTTCGGCGCCGCCAGGAGAAGGAAGTCTCGCGTAAGAGCGCCGTGCGCAAGCTGCGCCTTCCGGGCAAGCTCGCCGATTGCACCCAGAACGCCGCCGCCGGCGCCGAGATCTTCATCGTCGAGGGTGACTCGGCCGGCGGCTCGGCCAAGCAGGCGCGCGACCGCGCCAGCCAGGCAGTGCTCCCGCTGCGCGGCAAGATCCTCAACGTCGCTTCCGCCGGCAACGACAAGCTTGCCGCCAACCAGCAGATTTCCGACCTGATCCAGGCGCTCGGCTGCGGCACGCGCTCGAAATACCGCGATGAGGATCTGCGCTACGACCGCGTGATCATCATGACCGACGCCGACGTCGACGGCGCGCACATCGCTTCGCTGTTGATCACCTTCTTCTATCAGGAGATGCCGAACCTGATCCGCGGCGGCCATCTCTACATGGCCGTGCCGCCGCTCTATTCGATCCGGCAAGGCGGCAAGGTCGGCTATGCCCGCGACGACGCGCATAAGGACGAGTTGCTACGCACCGAGTTCGCCGGACGCGGCAAGGTCGAGATCGGCCGCTTCAAGGGCCTGGGCGAGATGATGGCCTCACAGCTCAAGGAGACCACGATGGATCCGAAGAAGCGCACGCTTCTGAGGGTTGATGTGATCGATGCCGAGCAGGCCACCAAGGATGCCGTCGACGCGCTTATGGGCACCAAGCCCGAGGCGCGTTTCCGCTTCATCCAGGAGCGCGCCGAATTCGCCGAGACGGACGTGCTGGATATCTGAACGCCGTCCGGTCCATAACAGGCTCCGGCATGGAGACGGGCATGTGACCTGGGCGCGGCTGAAAGAGCTTGCCGAGATACCATTAAGGGGCCTGACACAGCCGACCCGTTCGGATTGGATCTTCGCCTTACGCACGGTTTCGGCGGGGCTGATCGCGCTTCTTGCCGCCTACGCGCTGAAGCTCGACCATCCGCAATGGGCGATGATGACGGTGTTCATCGTCGCGCAGCCGGTGGCCGGCATGGTGCTGGCGAAGGGCTTCTACAGGCTGCTCGGCACGCTGGCGGGCGGTCTTGCCGCTATCGGCATCACATCGCTGTTCGGCGCCAATCCGTGGCTGCTGGTCACCGTGCTGGCGCTCTGGATCGGCGTCTGCACGCTCGTCTCGTCGCTGTTGCGCAACCCGGAAGCCTATGGCGCCGCCCTTGCCGGCTATACGGCGATGATCATCAGCCTGCCGGCCCTTGGACAGCCGCATATCGTCGTCGAGCTGGCGATCGCGCGGTGCGCCGAGATCGTTCTCGGCATCGTCTGCGCCGGCGTCACCAGCCGGCTGATCCTGCCGAAGCTCGCCGCCGACGCCATCATCTCCCGGCTGAAGCGCAGCATTCTCGACCTCGCCGAATATGCCGGTGGCGCCTTTTCCGATGGCGATCCGGCAAGCCTTGCCGCGCTCCAGCGCAAGCTGATCGCCGATGCCCAGACCCTCGCGGAGATGCGCACCTATGCGCGGCTGGAGGCGCCGAGCTTCGCCACCAGCGCCCACCCGGTGCGGCGCACGATCGGCCAGCTTCTGTGGGCGCTTTCCGCGGCGCGCGCCCTGCACAGCCACCGCAGGCCGAAGAACGCAGCGCTCATTCCCATGCGCAGCGAATTGAAAGCCTTCGTCGGTGAACTGGCGGCGACGCCCGGCGCGCTCGATGACACAGGGCCATGGGTGGCACGGCTCGACGCGATCGCGAGCAAGGCCAGGGAGATGCCCGACCTGCCCAACGATACCGGTCCCTACGATAACGGCGAAGACAAAGTCGGCACCATCACCCGACTGACCATCGCCGGCGATTTCGCCGAGGCGCTGAAGCAGGTGATGCGCGGCCTTGACGCACTCCGGTCGCCCGTCTCCCGCAAATCGAGCGAGCGAGGCCAGCCGGCCTTGGTCGTCCACCGCGACTACCAGGCCGCATGGCGCAATGCCGTGCGCGCCGCGCTGGCGACGTTGCTCGTGGCGATCTTCTGGCTGACGACCAAATGGTCGGAAGCGGCCGGCACCGTCATCCTCGTCGCCGTCGTCTCCAGCCTGTTCGCATCGCGCCCCGATCCCGTGCAGTCCGCCTGGGGCTTCTTCA
Organism: Mesorhizobium sp. CA4; assembly: GCF_020165075.1. NCBI lineage: Bacteria > Pseudomonadati > Pseudomonadota > Alphaproteobacteria > Hyphomicrobiales > Phyllobacteriaceae > Mesorhizobium > Mesorhizobium sp. CA4. The sequence continues at coordinate 109,678 of NZ_JAIUHK010000001.1, read as the reverse complement.
CCGGAACGCTGATCGCGCTGCCTTTTGCCTTTCTGGTCGGCCAGGTCGCGCTGCCGGCGCTGCCGGGCTTCGGCTGGTTCACGCTCTTCGTCGTGCCGATCCTGGTGCCTGCGGCGCTCGGCATGGCCAATCCGCGTCATGTTGGCGTCGCCACCGCCTTCGCGATCAACTTCCTCGCCTTCCTCAGCCCGCATCAGCAGATGATCTATGATCCCGGGCCGTTCTTCGCCGGCTCGGCCTCGATTCTGGTCGGCATCCTGATTGCCATCGGCGTCTTCATCGTCGTGCTGCCGGCCGATCCCTGGGTCACCGTTGAGCGAATCTCGCAGCGATGCGTGAGGATTTGGCGCGGCTTTGCCTGCATGAACGCATCCCCCGGCGTTCGGCGTTCGAAAGCCTCGCCTACGACCGGATCAACCAGTTGATGCCGCAGGTGCAGCAGACGGGCCGCAAGGGCGACCCCATGCTTGGCGGAAGCATCGCCGCCGTCACCGTCGGGCTGGAGGTGCTGCGGCTGCGCCAGGCGCAGTTGAACTCCGCCGTCCCGCACGAAACGGTCGAATCCATCGGCAATTTCCTGCGCGGCCTGGCGCGCGAATTGCTGTTTCGGCGCCCGGGCGAGCCGCAGACCGCGACCGTCGCGGTGGCGAGGCAATATGCGGCCAGCATCGCCCAACGCAGCGATCGGCTCGAAATGCTGCAGATCGCCGCCTCGCTGCGTATCATTGCCGCGGCGATGGAGGACTATCCGGATTTCTTCACGAAGGGTCGCGTATAGCCAGCTCGGGACGAGCCCGGTTTCCGACCCCTTCCGGGAATAGGTCCTTGTTAGACTGGTAGACACCTTTTAGGTTGGACACATGGCGCTCAAACGGATGGATAATGTCGGAATTGTCGTCAATGACCTCGACAGGACGGTCGATTTCTTTCGCGAGCTCGGCCTTGAACTCGAAGGGCGTGCCGCGATCGAAGGAGAATGGGCCGGGCGTATCACCGGGCTCGGCGATCAGCATGTCGAGATTGCCATGATGCGCACGCCTGACGGCCACAGCCGGCTCGAACTGTCCCGCTTCATCACGCCGCCTGTTGTCGCGGATCACCGCAACGCCCCGGTGAACGCATTGGGCTATCTCCGCGTCATGTTCGCCGTGGACGACATCGATGACACGCTGGAGAGGCTCCGCAAGCGCGGCGCCGAGCTCGTCGGCGAAGTCGTCCGGTACAAGGACGCGTATCGCCTCTGCTACATCCGTGGGCCTGAAGGGCTTCTCATCGGCCTCGCCCAGGAACTCAGTTGAGACCTGATGTGTGTCCTTAGGCGGCGGCGATGGCCAGTGCATGTCCGCGGGCGTTTTCGCGCAGCGCGTCGAGATGGATCGACTTCACCAGCCCGGCAAGATCGCCCTCCGCCGATTGGCCGCCGAGCTCCTTCAGCATCAGCCAGCTCACTTCCTGCACGCCAGCCACACGCCGGCCGTTGGCGACCTCGCGCCAGACTTTCAGCGCGCGCAGGATGATGCCATGCGTGGCCGGCGCTAGCCCGGCGCTACGGAACAGCGCCTGCAGCGCCACGTCGTGCCCGCCGGCGAGAAGCGCGGTCACCCGCTGCTCGGATTGCCGGGCTAAAGCCACCAGCGCCGAGCCGAAGAAGTCCACCTTGCCATGCGCGATGGTGCGAATGATGAAACCAGCGGTGAGGTCACCGCGCAGCCGCAGATGCTCGATCAGCGCGGCATGCTCTTCCATGCGCGTTCCCTCGATCAGCGTGACCGAGGCCTTCACGCAGGCATCGCGCATGACGCGATCGGCACGCGCCGCCCCCATCATCGCCAGCACCAGGGGCGATCCTTTCAGGGTCTCGCCGAGCTTGACCAGCAGCATGTGCCGGCAGTCGGCAGGCAGGCGCCGATCGGCGATCAGCGCCTCGCGCACCAGCGGCAGGTGGCCATGCCGCTCGGCCATGCGGCGGAAGCTGAGCGAAGCAATCTCGGCACCGCTGTTGCTAATCAGCACGGCGCAGGCTTCCGGTTCGCCGATCTCGGCGATTGCCGCCGCAAGCGACATCGACACCACCGGTCGGTTGGCAATCAGCTTCTGCGTCGCCTTCTGGCCGCAGGCGACGCGCTCGACCAGGTCGGCATCGGTAAGCAGCGGCGAACGCGCGAGCACCAGCGCCGCCACTTCCGGCTGGTCGGCGGCCAGAGCGCTGATCACCTGCGGCGGCGCGTGATGGCTCATCGACAGCGCCTCGGCAAGCGCCAGGCGCACCTTGGAGGAAGCGTCGTCCAGAAGCAGCGTCAGCGCCGCCTCTGCAGCGCAGCGATCCTCGAACGGCAGATCGGCATTGATATAGGCGCGCGCCAACGCGCTCGCGGCGGCGGCGCGCTCGGAAACCCTTGCCGTATCAACCCATTTTAGAAAGTGCGAAACAATCATACTGACCAGCTACGCCCTCGCCGGAAAGATCCGGCCCCGTCGTCAACGGTAGGCTGGAAATGGTTTACGAACGGTTCACCATGTTTCTTAACCGGCTTGATGGGGGCGCAGCCAACGCCTATCAAGCTACGACATTGGAGGAGATCAAACGATGGCCGGGCTTTATCTGGAAGAGTTTGTCGTCGGCCATGTCTTCCACCACACGCTGCGCAAGACCGTGACCGAGAGCGACAACATGCTGTTTTCGGTGATGACGCTGAACCCGCAGCCTTTGCACATCGATTTCGACTTTGCCGCGAAAACCGAATGGGGCAAGCCGCTGGTGAATTCGCTGTTCACGCTCGGCCTGATGATCGGCATCTCGGTGAACGACATCACCGTCGGCACCACGGTCGCCAATCTCGGCATGAAGGAAACGGTGTTCCCGCACCCCGTCTTCCACGGCGACACCATCCGGGTCGAGACGACGGTCGTCTCCGTGCGCGACTCCAAGTCGAAACCCGATCGCGGCATCGTCGAGTTCGAGCACCGCGCCTATAATCAGAATGACGTTCTTGTCGCCAAATGCACCAGGCAGGCGATGATGCTGAGGAAGACGGCCTGATGCGCTCGCTGCTGTTCGTGCCCGGCGATTCCGAACGCAAGCTGGAAAAGGGCTTCGAGGCCGGCGCCGACGTGGTCATCGTCGATCTCGAGGATTCGGTCGCCGCCGCCGGCAAAATGGCGGCGCGCGCGACCGCGGCCGGCTTCATCTCCAGCCAAAGGCACCGGACGGGCTCGGCCATCTATGTGCGGGTCAACGATCTTTCCACCGGCCTGACAGACGACGACCTTGCGGCTCTTGTCCCGGCCAAGCCCGACGGCATCATGCTGCCGAAGTCAAACAGCGGGCAGGACGTCCAGCAACTGGCGGCAAAGCTGCGCGTGCATGAGGCCGAGAACGGGCTGCCGGACGGCGCCATAAGCATCCTGCCGATCATCACCGAGACCGCGGCGGGCGTGCTGGCGGCGGCGAGCTATGCCGGAACGAGCGCGCGGCTTGCCGGCCTGACCTGGGGCGCGGAGGACTTGTCCGCGGCGATCGGCGCGCGTTCTACCCGCGACGAGAGCGGCCGCTACACCGACGTGTTTCGCCTGGCGCGCACCATGACCATTCTGGCGGCCGGCGCGGCCGAAGTCGCCGCCATCGACACGGTCTTTCCCGATTTCCGCGACATGGCCGCCTTCGAAGCCGAATGCCGCGAGGCCGAGCGCGACGGCTTCACCGGCAAGATGGCGATCCATCCGGCGCAAGTGCCGGTCATCAATGCCGCCTTCACCCCGTCCGCCGAAGCGGTCGCGCGATCGCAGGCGATCGTCGATGCTTTCGTGGCGTCGGGAAATCCGGGCGTCGTCGGCATCGACGGCAAGATGTACGACAGGCCGCATTTGCGTCTGGCCGAGCGTTTATTGGCTCGCGCCAAGGCGGGCAGCCTTACCTGAGGTTACCAGACCATCGGGATAAGCTTGTAGCGCACACGTGCGGCGTAATCGTCATAGCCCTGCAGGCCGGTTCGCAACGTCTTTTCCTCGATGAAGGTGCGGATGGCGAGCAGGACCATGAAGGCGAGGACCGATGCCAGCCCCCACCAGGAGCCGAGCAGCAGCGCCGTGCCGGCGAAATAGTGTATGGCGCCGGCATACATCGGATGGCGGACGTAACTGTAGGGGCCCGTCGTGATCACCTTCTGTCCGCGCTCGTCCTGGATCTTCACGACAGGCGCAGCGAAGCTGTTTTCCAGCATCGTGAGATAGCAGATCCAGATACCGACGAGCAGGACCAGCATGCCGACCACCCGCACCCAGACGGGAGCTGCCGACCAGCCGAAACGGGGTCGAAACCCATCAGGGCCAGCCAGGCGAAGATGCCGAGCAGCAATATGCTCAGCAATATCTTGTCGGCCGCTGTCTGGGTCTTCTGGATCGGCGGGCTGAGACGCTCGTTCATCAGGCCCGGATCGCGCCGGGCCAGTGCCACACCCATGGTAACGCTCAGTCCGACCATCACGACTATGTATACCCAGGCTCCGGTCCAGTGCAGCGTGCCGGCCGACAGAAACAGCAGCACGCCCATGATGCCGAACCATACGAATGTCTGGAAAACCAATCTCGAGATCATGACCAGCCTTCCGCGATGTCCCCCTGCCGCTATTGGCCGCCCGCCGCGCCGTTCCTCCGAAAATCCGCAAAAGGTCCTAACCGACCCAGGGACCGGCGTAATCGGCATAGAGCTTCGCTGGATCGGGCCGGGGCCGCTCCGGCGCGGGCCCTTGGTACGAACCTATATGGACAAAGCCGATGACGCGCTCCTGCGGCGAGAGCCCGAGGATCGCCCTGCCCTCCGGCACGTCGGAATACCAGTTGCTGATCATGTTGGTGCCGTAGCCCAGCGCGTTGGCCGCGATCATCAGGTTCATAGCCGCCATGCCGCCCGACAGGAACATCTCCCATTGGGGGATTTTCGGGCTCTCCTTCGGCACCGACACCACGCCGATCACCAGCGGCGCGCGCGAGAAGCGCGCCAGTTCCTGATTGCGCTTGCCTTCCGGCAGCGGCCCCTCGCGCTGCTCGGCAAGTGCTGCCAGCTTCTTGCCGATCTCGACGCGCGCCTCGCCGCGATAGAGGATGAATCGCCAAGGCTCGAGCCGGCCGTGGTCGGGGACGCGCGACGCCGCCGCGATCATCGTCGCGATCTCGGTATCGCTCGGCGCCGGCTCCTTGAGGTCGGGGATCGGCGCGGAATTGCGGGTGAGCAGGAAGTCGATGATCGGCGACGCCATGGGCGCAAGTCTCCTGAAGACATTCGATTTTGAGCTGAAGCACGCCATCGGGAGGTCGGGCGGCTCGGGCGGTGGCGTTTTGCGCCGATAAGAAGCCGCCGCGCCGGGCGGCACGCTTCTAGGCCTTGAAATTGCCACCGCCTTGGGCTTCAACGCAAGGCATGTTTGAGGGGTACCTGCGCCTTTTCGTGATCGCACTCGCCGCTGCGTTGTTCGCGGTGCCGGTTTCCTTCGCGCTCGCCCAGAACGCCAACGACGTCAGCGACATCAAGCTTCCAGGCATTTCGAGCTACGCGACGCCGAAGACAGGGGGACCGCTGGCGCTCGGCAATGGCGGCGCCATCACGCTGTCGGCGCAGTTGACCGACAAAGGCGCCGACATCACCCGCGGCATCGTCTGGCGGGTCTTCAGGCCGCAGCCCGCCAGCGACGGCAAGCTGCCGATGGTGGCATCTGCCCATGGCGGCACGGCCGTGTTCCAGCTCGACCCCGGCAGCTATCTTGTCCATGCCTCCTACGGGCGCGCCGGCGCCACCAAACGCATCACGGTCGGCAAAGAGGCAAAGCGCGAAAGCCTCGTGCTCGACGCCGGCGGCCTGAAGCTCGACGCGGTGACGTCGGGCGGCGCGCCCATCCCGCCGAAGAAATTGCGCTTCTCGATCTATGAAGGCCAGGCCGCGGCCAATGGCGACCGGGCGCTGATCGCCCCCGACGTCGCGCCGAACACGGTGGTGCGGCTGAACGCCGGCACCTACCATGTCGTCTCCACCTACGGCGCGGTCAACGCTGTGATCCGCTCCGACATCCGCGTCGAGGCCGGCAAGCTGACGGAAGCGACCGTGGAGCACCGGGCCGCCGAGATGACGATGAAGCTGGTGCGCGAGCCCGGCGGCGAGGCGATCGCCGACACGTCCTGGTCGCTGCTCAACGAGAGCGGCGATCCGATCAAGGAAGCGGTCGGCGCCTTCGCCTCGATGGTGCTGGCCGAGGGGCAGTACACCATCATCGCCAAGAACCGCGACCGTATCTACCAGAAGGATTTCACGGTCGTTGCCGGCCAGAACCAGGAAATCGAGGTCGTGGCCAACGAACAGTCCGCCATCGACCCCGAGGAAGGCGCGGACTAGTCACTTTATTCAGGCCGCCTTGCGCATCCGCTTCGGCAGGAACGGCACGCGGGCACGCTGCGCCGCCGGGACGGCCAGATCGAACACCGCACGATAGAGGCGATCGAGCAGCACCTTGCGGTCGCGCAGCGGCTCGAGGTCGCTCCAGCTCAGCACGTCGCCGATGCGCACCTCGATCGCCTTGCCCGACAGGCGGGCGAATTCGCGGATGAGCAAGGAGGTGCGCAATGTCAGCGATGCCTTGCCGATGAACTTCGCCACGCGGCTGTCGCGCTCGGCCATGTTCATCGGACCACTGACGAGATGGAACAGGCGGCCGTTCTGGCCGGAAAAATGCATCGGGATGACCGAGGCCTTGGCATCCTGGATGAGCTTGGCCGGGAACATCTTCCATGGCAGGTCGATGGCGCGGCCGAAACCCTTGGGCGCCGTGGCGACGCCGCCGGCCGGGAAGACGACGATAGTGACACCTTCCTTCAACAGCCGCACCGCTTCGTGGCGCACCGCCATGTTGTTCTTCAGCGCTTCCTTCGTCTCGGAAAAATCGATCGGCAGCGAATAGGGCTCCATCTCGCGGATCCTCAGCAGATCCTTGTGGATCATGACCCGGAACGGCCGGCCCAGTTGCTCGACAAGCGACAGCACCGCGATGCCGTCGCCGATGCCGAAGGGATGGTTTGCGACGATCACCAGCGGCGTGTCCGGCAGCGCCGCCGGCGGCCATTGCACGGCGTTGCGGACCTTGACGTCGATCAACTCCAGCATGCGGCTGAACACCCGGTCGCCGGTCGGTACCACCTGGCGGCGCCAGAAATCGTAGAGCACGGCGAAGCGGTCGCGACCCGACAGGCCCTCGACCGAATGGATGAACCAGCGCGTCAGCACCGGCTGATGCGGGTTCGCATAGGAGAGCTCGGGAAACCGTCTTTCCCGCAGTTTCAACTTGAGCATGGCGGCTCGTTACAGGGCTGGCGTGACAGGCATATGAAAATGGCGGTGGACACGCCACCGCCATTTCAAGACGTGCGGGTATGTCAGGCGGCGCGACGCTTGCGGTCGGGCGAGACCGCCTCGTTGGCGAGAGACTTCACGGCATCCTCGAGCTTCAGCGATTCCTGGTCGCGCGAACCCAGCCGGCGGACATTGACGGTTTCCTCCTCGGCCTCGCGCTTGCCGCAGACGAGGATGACCGGCACCTTGGCCAGGGAGTGCTCGCGCACCTTGTAGTTGATTTTCTCATTGCGCAGGTCGGCTTCAGCCAGCAGCCCCGCGGCCTTCAGCCGCTCGACGACCTTCATTGCGTATTCGTCGGCATCGGACGTGATCGTCGCCACCACTACCTGCAACGGCGCGAACCACAGCGGGAAATGGCCGGAATAGTTCTCGATCAGGATGCCGAGGAACCGCTCCATCGAGCCGCACACCGCGCGATGCACCATCACCGGCTGCTTCTTCTCCGAATCCGAGCCGATATAGAAGGCGCCGAAGCGCTCGGGCAGGTTGAAGTCGACCTGCGTGGTGCCGCACTGCCATTCGCGGCCGATGGCGTCCTTCAGCACATATTCGAATTTGGGGCCGTAGAAGGCGCCCTCGCCCGGATTGATCGAGGTCTTGATGCGGTTGCCGGAGCGCGTGCGGATCGTCTCCAGCACATTGCTCATGATCGCCTCGGCATGGTCCCAGGCCTCGTCGGTGCCGACGCGCTTGTCCGGCCGCGTCGACAGCTTCACGCTGATCTCGTCGAAGCCGAAATCGGCATAGGTGGACAGGATCAAATCGTTGACGCGCAGGCATTCGGCCGCGAGCTGCTCCTCGGTGCAGAAGATATGCGCATCGTCCTGCGTGAAGCCGCGCACGCGCATCAGCCCGTGCAGCGCGCCCGACGGCTCGTAGCGATGCACATTCCCGAACTCCGCAATCTTGACGGGCAGTTCGCGGTAAGACTTCAACCCATGCTTGAAGATCTGCACATGGCCAGGACAGTTCATCGGCTTCAGCGCGAAAACGCGGTCGTCGTCGGTGTCGTCGCCGGCGACGGTGACCTTGAACATCGCGTCGCGATACCAGCCCCAGTGTCCCGACGTCTCCCACAGGCTCTTGTCTAGCACCTGCGGCGCGTTGACTTCCTGATAGCCGTGCTCGTCGAGGCGCCGGCGCATATAGTTGATCAGGTTCTGCACCATCTTCCAGCCCTTGGCGTGCCAGAAGACGACGCCCGGTCCCTCTTCCTGGAAATGGAACAGGTCCATCTCGCGGCCGAGCTTGCGGTGATCGCGCTTCTCGGCCTCTTCCAGCAGGGTCTGGTAGGCATCGAGCTGCGCCTGGTCGGCAAAGGCAGTGCCGTAGATGCGCGTCAGCATCGGATTGTTCGAATCGCCGCGCCAATAGGCGCCGGCGACCTTCATAAGCTTGAAGGCATTGCCGATTTGCCCGGTCGAGGCCATGTGCGGACCGCGGCAGAGGTCGAACCAGTCGCCTTGTGCGTAGATCTTGAGGTCCTGGTCTTCCGGAATGGCGTCGATCAGCTCGAGCTTGTAGCGCTCGCCCTTCTCGGCGAAGACCTTCTTGGCCTTCTCGCGCGACCACACTTCCTTGGTGAACGGCTTGTTGCGCGCAATGATCTCGCGCATCTTCTTTTCGATCACCGGAAAATCGTCCGGCGTGAACGGCTCGTTCCTGGCAAAGTCGTAGTAGAACCCGTTCTCGATAACCGGCCCGATCGTCACCTGCGTTCCCGGCCACAATTCCTGCACGGCCTCGGCCAGCACATGCGCTGCATCGTGGCGGATGAGCTCCAGCGCGCGCGGATCCTCGCGGGTGATGATCTCGACCTTGCCGGACGTGCCGAGTGGATCGGAAAGATCGCGAACGGTGCCGTCGAGGCTATAGGCGACAGCCTTCTTGGCCAGCGACTTGGAGATCGACTCGGCAAGACCGGCGCCGGTCAGCGCCGCGTCGTAGTCGCGGACCGAACCATCGGGAAATGTCAGGGAAACGGAATTCGGCATCAGAGTTCTCCTATCCAGTCCCGCAAACGAGCGCGGGTGGTGAAATGCATGTCGCAGGATGCGTTGCGGCTTGCAGGGGGTTAGCCGGAGGCGTCCGGCGCGGCAGTCTTTTATGAGGAGTTTCCGCCGCCGTAAAGCCGCCAGCCATCTATTTGATAGGCCGTTCTATTTGATAAGGCCGGGCAAATCCTTCAGGAACGCCGCCCGTGTCGCGAGACCCTTCGGCTCTCCGGTGCGCTTGGGATCGACGACCAGTCTTGCAAAGACGATGCGACGGCCGTCCTTCTCGGCCCAGCCGACGAACCAGCCGAGCGAGCGCTTGCCGTCCTGACCGAGCCTCGTGCTGCCCGTCTTGCCCTGCACCGTCCAGTCCCCTGCCGCGAAGGTCGGCAGGATCGCCCTGGTCATCTCATGCGCCTTGGCCGACACCGGCATCTTGCCGGTAAGCAGCTGGCGCAGGAAAGCCGTCTGTTCGACCGGCGATATTTCGAGCGAGGAATTGATCCAGGATTGCGTCAGCCCGTTGTCCTTGCCGGCATCGCCCGAGACATTCTTGTTGCCATAGCCGAATTTCGACACGTAGCCGGCGAACTTCTCGGCACCGAGCCTCCGCGTGATTTCGCGCGAGTACCAGACGATGGAATCGCGCTCCCAGATCGTTGGATCGACGGTCTTCTGGTCGCGCTTCGCCGCCTTGAACTCCGGCTTGTACTCCCAGTTCGGCGTGTGCTGGTCGCTCAGGATGCCGGCATCGTAGCCGATCAGCGCCAGGGGCACCTTGAACGTCGAAGCCGGGCTGACGCGCTGGTCGCAGACGCCGTCTTGGTAAAGTGTTGCGCCGCTTTGCTGGTCCTGGATCAGTGTGCAGTGGATGTCGCTGAGCGGCGCCGATTGCGCCCGCACCGGCAAGCCCAGCATCCAGGCCAGAAGGAAAAGGACGATGGCGAAAATGAAGGGATAGCGATCCATCTGGCGCATGGCGAAGTCACTCCGGTATGAGATTACGGGAGCGGCTTAGCGAGGCGACTTGTCTCGATTTTTGTCTCAAATTCGCAGTGTTTGTGCAGCTTCGCGTTAACCCTACCGGACGGTTAAATCCGCCTCGCACGGGACGGCGAAGCAATCAGATTTCGGGTTCGCTGTGCCTTCTGCCAATATGCCAGTAGCGCCAGGGCATGAACCAGACATAGCGCGCCGCAAGCGTCTCCGGCACGCGGTCGATGCCATGCGTTCCGAATGGCCCGCAGCGCAGCACCCGGAACAGTCCCATCCAGCCGCCCGCCCATAGGCCATGGCGGGCAATCGCCTCGCGGGCATATTCGGAGCAGGTCGGCAGGTGCCGGCAGCTGTTGCCGACGAAGCCTGAGAGCGTCAGCTGATAGAGGCGCACGAGCGACGTGCCCAGGACGCGCCCGGGTGTCTTGCGCCAAGGTCCAGGCCAATTGCGTCCATGTTGGATCGGCCGGGTGCCGTGCGTATGTCCGGAATGGTCGCCCATCGCTCCGCAGCCTGTTTCACTGCCATAGATGTGGGCTTCGGCGCTGAAACGCAATGCTTTTGCCCTCAAGGTCTGGAGTGCCGGACGGGATGACTGCCGTCCCATGGGCGATGGTGATGGGGAAGATCGCGACAGTTATGGTGATATCCGCTGTGCACGCGCTCGCCATGCCATTGGAAGGTCGCTATCCGTATCGCGTCGCTGAAAATAGCCAGGAACTCGTTCATGGCAGGTCCTCCTTTGAACGGATTAGACTGCCGCTGGCCTTCCCTCTCAAACGAGTATAATTTCCGCGTCGGATAACTTGAGGTTATGCGACATGAAGCGTGGCCGGCTGCCGCTGACGGCGCTCAGGAGCTTCGAGACGGCCGGCCGGCATTTGAGCTTCAGCCGGGCGGCCGAGGAGCTTTACGTCTCGCAGGCCGCGATCAGCCGGCAGATACGCGAGCTCGAGACCTTTTTGGGCAGACCGCTGTTTCTGCGCCTCCATCGCCGCGTCGAGCTGACGGATGCGGGACATCTGCTGCTCGACCGATTGGTCAGAAGCTTCGACGACATCGATCGCGTGCTTTCGGAGCTCACGACCTCGCCGGCGCAGGCGATCGTCCGCGTCAGCGTCGAACCATCCCTTGCCGCCATATGGCTGCTGCCTCGGCTCAATCGTTTTCGCCAGTTGCGGCCCGACATCGATGTGTCCCTCGAAGTCGATCCACGGCCGATCGAGTTCCGCAGCGATCAGCCCGAGCTTGCCCTGCGCTTCAGCGCGCACGCCACCTCATGGCCGCGCAGCGAGGCCGAGCGCTTGGCCTCGACCGTCGATTCACCGGTTCTGTTGCCGGCGCTGCTCGCCTCCGGCCCTCCCCTGGAAAAGCCGATCGACCTTCGCCATTACACGCTGCTGCATGAGGAAAACCGCCAGGGCTGGGCGCGGTGGTTTGAGGCCGCTGGCGTGCCCGCCGATGCGGTGCCTGCACGCGGCCCGATGCTGGCCGATGTCTCGCTGTCGAAACAAGCCGCGCTGCTCGGACATGGCGTGGCGCTCGGCGATCTTTTGCAGGTCGGCGAGGAACTCGCGTCGGGCACCTTGATCAAGCCGTTCGACATCGACGTCGCTTCCGGCGCCTACTGGCTGGTGGCCAGGAGCATGGCGGACCTGCCGGAACCCGCCAGGGCGTTCGCAGACTGGATCCGAAGCGAGTTTGCTGTCACCAGGGGAGCGGCATAAGCGCTATCTTCAAGCCGCCTTTCCGGCGCGCTTCTTCTCGATCTGGCCGATCGCGTCGACCACCGCATCGAAGGTCAGCATGGTCGAGGCGTGCCGCGCCTTGTAGTCGCGCACCGGTTCCAGATATTTGAGGTCGGCGAAGCGGCCTTCCGGCGGCGCGCCGTTCTCCTTCAGCATCTTCAGCATGGTTTCGCGCACGGCGCGCAATTCGTCAGCGCTGGCGCCGACCACATGCTGGGCCATGATCGAGGACGAGGCCTGGCCGAGCGCGCAGGCCTTCACGTCATGGGCGAAATCGGTCACCACATCGCCGTCCATCTTGAGGTCGACGGTGACGGTGGAGCCGCACAATTTGGAATGCGCCCTGGCGGTCGCATCGGCATCGTCCAGCCGGCCGATCCGCCCTATATTCCCGGCGAATCCGAGAATTTTCGCATTGTAGACGTCGTCGATCATATTTTTCCAATCCGTCGCCGCCCAGCGAACAGGCTTTGCCGCTCTCGCGTCTTCCTTTCGCTCTGCTGTGCCCATATATAATGTTGGCAGTCGGGCATCGACAAGGCGACTGGAAGCCATTGTCCTTGCTCATCTGTTCACGCCGCTTGCGGGATGGAAATGGGCGATTTTCACCCAAAAGGTCGTGGTCCGTTCAACTCGTCCCACCTTTGAGTGGGACTACGGGAGACGCCTTTATGGATGCCGTCATCAAGAAAATCATGCCCCCGTCCGAATATTTGGAAAAGCCCGTCACCGACCGGCCGAGCGAAGCCGAGGTCGAGGCCGCCGTGCGCACGCTTTTGCGCTGGACCGGCGACAATCCGGACCGCGAAGGTCTGGTCGACACGCCCAAGCGCGTCACCAAAGCCTTCCGCGAAATGTTCAACGGCTATGACATGTGCCCGGCCGACGAGCTTGGCCGCACCTTCGAGGAAGTCGCGGGCTATGACGATCTCGTCATCGTCAGGAACATAAAATTCCATTCGCATTGCGAGCATCACATGGTGCCGATCATCGGCAAGGCGCATGTCGGCTATCTGCCGGACGGCAAGGTGGTCGGCCTGTCGAAGATCGCGCGCGTTGTCGACATCTTCGCGCACCGCCTGCAGACGCAGGAGGCGATGACCGCGCAGATCGCCGGCGTCATCCAGGACGTGCTCAACCCGCGCGGCGTCGCCGTCATGCTCGAGGCCGAGCATATGTGCATGGCCATGCGCGGCATCCGCAAGCAGGATTCGACCACGCTGACCTCGACCTTCACGGGCGTCTTCAAGGATACGCCCGAGGAGCAGGTCCGTTTCGTCACCATGGTGCGCGCAGGCGGCTGATCGCCGGCCATCGCCGGCCACTAGAAAGAAAGATCGACCGGCGATGTCGGCACTGCAATTCCCCAAAGCCCCGTCCGACAAGAAAGCGTTGGAGGAAGGCTCCGTCCTATCTCCGCGCTTCGATGCGGCCGGCCTCGTCACCGTCGTCGTCACCGATGCCGGCGACGGCATGCTCCTGATGGTCGCGCATATGAACGCCGAGGCGCTGGCGCTTACGCTCGAGACCGGCATTGCCCATTACTGGTCGCGCTCGCGCAACGCGCTGTGGAAGAAGGGCGAGACCTCGGGCAATTTCCAGCAGGTCGTCGAGATGCGCACGGATTGTGACCAAGACGCGATATGGTTGCGCGTCAAAGTGTTGGGCCACGACGCAACCTGCCACACCGGACGGCGTTCTTGTTTTTATCGGACGGTGGGGCTCAGCGACGGCAAAGCGGTGCTTGCCGGCGATGGCAGCAAGCTGCTGTTCGATGCGAACCAGACGTATCTGAAGCCGGTGTGAACCATTCGATATTCACAAACCACTCAGATTCACTATTCTCAAATATCCTTTTGGTAGAAGGGATATGGGACAAGGGAGATCATGATGCTCGAATGGGCGTCATTGCGCAGCAGACCTGACGTTCGGGAGGCCAATGGCCCGGCATCGTCCGGCGGCGCATCTGACCCGAAGTCTCAGAAGAAAATCGGCATTTCGCTGGCGCTCGGCGGCGGTTGCGCCAGGGGCTGGGCTCATATCGGCGTGCTGCGCGCGCTCGACGAGGCCGGCATCGAAGTATCGATGATTGCCGGCACCTCGATCGGCGCGCTGGTCGGCGGCTGCTATCTTGCCGGTAAGCTCGACGAGCTGGAGGAGTTTGCCCGAAGCCTGACCAAGCGGCGCATCTTCGGCCTTCTTGATCTCAATCTGCGCGGCAGCGGTCTGTTCGGCGGCATGAAGCTCGACGCGCGGCTGCGCGAGCATCTGGCCGGCGTCCGCTTCGAGAACTTGTCGAAGCCCTTTGTCGCCGTCACCTCGGAAATTCGCACCGGCCATGAGATCTGGCTGTCGAATGGCTCGCTAATCACCGCTATGCGCGCTTCCTACGCGCTGCCGGGCGTCTTCGAGCCGGTGAACTGCAACGGCCGCATCCTGGTCGACGGCGCGCTGGTCAATCCGGTGCCTGTGTCGGTCTGCCGCGCCTATGAGCAGCCGCTCGTCGTCGCCGTCAACCTGCACTACGACCTGTTCGGCCGCGCGGCCGTGATAAAGCACAGCGCCGGTGAGCTGGTCGTAGAGAATGACGCGCCGAGATCCGGCCAGCCGGAGCATCAGGCCCATCATACCCGCCTTGGCATCACCGGCGTGATGGTCGAGGCGTTCAACATCATCCAGGACCGGATTTCGCGCGCCAGACTGGCCGGCGATCCGCCGGACATGTCACTGCAGCCGAAACTCAGCCATATCGGCCTGACTGAATTCCACCGCGCCGACGAGGCGATCAGCATCGGCTACCAGGCGACGAAGGCGCAGATCAGCGAACTGACCCGGCTGCAGTCCGTTCTGGTGTGATTGCAATCCACCGCCTTTCTCAAGGTGGCCGGCATCACCTGAATATCAGCCCACCTTACGCCAGCGCGGCATCGCTGATGCGAAACTGCACCGTGCGGTTGCCGTTCCAGTAATTGCCCGACAACGAACCGGCGATATGCACGGTCCTGCCCCTGTTTTTAAACAGGAATTCGCCGAGCGCCGTGTCGACGGCACGGAACGCAATGGCTTGGATGTTGCCGCCGCTTTGCGACTGCAGGTCCACCCGAATGTGATTGGTGCCGATCGCGCGCGCATCGGTCAGCCGGTGGCGCGGCAACACGAACACCGGCGCGATGTGCCCGGCCCCGAACGGCCCGGCTTTCTCTAGCGCGTCGAGCAGCGCGATCGTGGCGCCCTCGGCGGCCAGGGCGCCGTCGATCGCCAGGCTTTCCTCATTCTGCAGCCGGAACACGTCGGCCGCGGCGCGCTCCTCGAAGAAGGCGCGCAACTCGCCGAGCTTCGCGCGCTCGACGGTGATGCCGGCGGCCATCGCATGACCGCCGCCCTTGACGATCAGTCCGGCCGTCGCCGCCTCGCGCACCAGCCGGCCGAGGTCGAAGCCGGTCACCGAACGGCCGGAGCCCGTGCCGATGCCGGTCGAATTGAAGGCGATGGCAAAGGCCGGCCGGCGCGCATAATCCTTGAGCCGCGAGGCGATCAGCCCGACGATGCCGGGGTGCCAGCTGTTGCTGGCCGTCACGATGACGGCGGGGCCGTTGCCGCCGGCAAGCTCCGCATCGGCCTCGGCCCGCGCCTGCGCCAGCATCTCCTGCTCCATCTGCTGCCGTTCCTGGTTCAACCGGTCCAGCGTCTCGGCGATGCTTGCCGCCTCGACGGGATCGTCGGTAGCCAAAAGCCGGCTGCCAAGCGCGGCATCGCCGATGCGGCCGCCGGCATTGATGCGAGGGCCGATCAGGAAGGACAGATGGAAGGTGTTGATCGGCTCGCCGATGCGCGAGACCCGCGCCAACGCCGCCAGCCCCTCATTCTTTTGTTGGCGCAACACCTGCAGCCCCTTGACCACGAAGGCGCGGTTGACGCCGGTGAGCGGCACCACATCGCAGACCGTCGCCAGGGCCACCAGATCGAGCATTGAAAGCAGGTCGACCGGCGCGGCGTCGGGTAGCCTCTCGCGCAGCACCTTGGCCGTCTGCACCAGGCACAGGAAGACGACGCCGGCGGCGCACAGATGCCCCTGCCCCGACAAGTCGTCCTCGCGATTGGGATTGACCACGGCCGTCGCCGCCGGCAGCGGGCCGCCGACCTGGTGATGGTCGAGCACCACGACGTCGGCGCCGGCTGCTCTGGCCGCCTCGATCGAGGTCGCGCTGTTGGTGCCGCAGTCGACGGTGACGATCAGCTTCGCGCCGCGCGAGATCAAGTCCCGCATCGCTTCCGGATTGGGCCCGTAGCCTTCGAAGATGCGGTCCGGGATATAGATTTCGGACGGTACGGAAAAATGCGTGAGAAAGCGTTTTAAGAGCGCCGACGAGGCCGCGCCGTCGACATCGTAATCGCCGAAGATCGCCACTTTTTCGTGGGCGACGATCGCGTCGGCCAGCCTTGCCGCCGCTTTCTCCATATCGGTCAGCGACGCTGGGTTGGGCAAAAGTTCGCGAATGGTCGGGTCGAGGAAGCGCGCGGTCTGTTCCACGCTGACGCCGCGCCCGGCAAGCACCCGCGCCACTATGTCGGGCACGCCATGGCCCTGCGCCATCGCCAAAGCGGCCATATCCTGGCGCTCAGTCAGCCGGTGTTCCCAGGAAACACCGGTCGCCGACTGCCTGACATCGAGGAAGAACCGTTTCTCGCCCGTCATGCGACGCGCCGTCTGCACATCATCCTTGCGCAGATATCAATATGCGACGGCCGGAGCAATTGCGGGGCGGCGAGCAATCCGGGGAAAGGTGTGGAAGGTTTCCTCGGATTGCGGCAAAAGCGCCTGGGCAAGGCGAAATCAAAACTTGTCCAGATCCTGGTGACGCGCCTTGATCTCGCGCACCGTGCGCGAGGACGAGCGCAGCACGATGGTGTGGGTGGTGACGAAGGTGCGGCCGAACTTCACCCCGTCGAGCAAATTGCCGTCAGTGACGCCGGTCGCAGCGAACAGCACGTCGCCTCGCGCCATGTCCTGGGCGCGATAGATGCGCTTAGGGTCGGAAATGCCCATCTTCTGCGCCCGCGCCACCTTTTCCGGCGTGTCGAGGATCAGCCGGCCCAGCATCTGCCCGCCGGTGCAGCGAAGCGCCGCCGCGGCCAGCACGCCCTCCGGAGCGCCGCCGGTGCCGAGATAGATGTCGATGCCTGTCTCGTCGGGATCGGTGGTGTGGATGACACCCGCGACATCGCCGTCGCCGATCAGCCGGATCGCGGCGCCCGTGGCGCGCACGGCCTCGATCAGCCTGGCGTGACGCGGCCGGTCGAGGATGCAGGCCGTGACGTCGGAGACGGCAACGCCCTTGGCCTTGGCCAGATTGGCGAGGTTTTCCGCCGGCGAGGCGTCGATGTCGATGAGGTCTTCCGGATAGCCGGGGCCGATGGCGATCTTGTCCATATAGACGTCGGGCGCGAACAGCAGGCTGCCCTTTTCCGCGATCGCGATGACGGCAAGCGCGTTGGGCAGGTTCTTGGCGCAGATCGTCGTGCCCTCGAGCGGATCGAGCGCGATGTCGACGGCGGGGCCTTTGCCGGTGCCGACCTCTTCGCCGATATAGAGCATCGGCGCCTCGTCGCGCTCGCCCTCGCCAATCACAACCGTGCCCTTGATCGCCAGCCGGTTGAGCTCCTGGCGCATCGCGTCCACCGCCACCTGATCGGCGGCCTTCTCATCGCCGCGCCCGCGCAGCCTGGCGGCCGCTACAGCAGCCCGTTCGGTCACACGCACGACTTCCATCGTAAGGATCCGGTCGAGACCGGCGGCGGCGATGTTCTGGGCGATATTCATGGATGGCATTCCTCGTGTCTGTTTGCTTCGAGCAATTCCACAACCTTTGAGCGCCGGAATTGCTCCGCCTCCCGCCAGAGGCGCACTTTTTCTGGCAAAGCTCCATGACAACGGCAAGACTTGCCGGGTCATTTTTCGAAATGACAGCAAAATCAATCGATTGAAGGCAGAACCGGACTTGGCTTATTCCGCCCGCTCGATGCGGATCACTTGCGGCTTGTCGGTCAGATGACCGTCCTTGGTGATGCCTTCGACGGCCCTGCGCACCGCCGCTTCCGTCGTCTCGTGCGTGACGAGGATCACCGTCTTCTGCGCCTGCGTTTCCGCGCCGGCCGCCTGTTGAACGATCGATTCCAGCGAGATGTCGTTGTCGGCCATGCGCTTGGCGATGGCCGCGAAGACGCCTGTGCGGTCATGCACGGTCAGCCGGATGAAATAGCCGCCGGCATGGCTGCGCATCTGCGCCTTCTTGTAAGGCTTCAGTTCCTTCGCCGGCCAGCCGAACACCGGGGCATGCTGGAAGCCGGGCCGGCTCTTGGCGATATCGGCAATGTCGCCGATCACCGCCGACGCGGTGGCGTTGCCGCCGGCGCCAGGACCGGAAAGCAGGAGCTCGCCCAGAATGTCGGTCTCGATCGCCACCGCGTTGATCACGCCATGCACCTGCGCAATCACCGACGCCGTCGGCACCATGGTCGGGTGCACGCGCTGCTCGATGCCGCTGTCGGTGCGCTGGGCGACGCCGAGCAGCTTGATGCGGTAACCGAGATCGCCGGCCGCGCGGATGTCGGCCTGGGTGATGTTGGAGATGCCTTCCATATAGATGTCGTTGGCGGCGATCCTGGTGCCGAAGGCAAGGCTGGTCAGGATGGACAATTTGTGCGCCGTGTCATGGCCTTCGATGTCGAAGGTCGGATCGGCCTCGGCGTAGCCCAGCCGCTGCGCATCCTTCAGGCAGGCGTCGAAGGAGATGCCTTCGGCTTCCATGCGGGTCAGGATGTAGTTGCAGGTGCCGTTGAGGATGCCGAAGACACGCGTAACCGCATTGCCGGCCATTGCCTCGCGCATCGTCTTGATGACCGGGATGCCACCGGCCACCGCCGCCTCGTAATTGAGCAGCACGCCCTTCTTCTCGGCGATCTCGGCAAGCGCCACGCCATGCTTGGCGAGCAGCGCCTTGTTGGCGCTGACGACATGGCGGCCCGCTTCGAGCGCCGCCTTCACCGAGAGCCGCGCCGGCCCCTCGTCGCCGCCGATCAGCTCGACGAAGACGTCAATATCGGCCTTTTCGGCCAGCTTGACGGGGTCCTCGAACCATTTCGCGGCGCTCAGATCGATGCCGCGGTCGCGCTTCGGGTCACGGGCTGAAATGGCCGTCACGACGATGTCGCGGCCGCACTGGCGGGTGAGCTCGGCCGCCTTGTCGCGCAGAACGCGCGCCACCGAGGCACCGACCGTGCCGAGGCCGGCAATTCCAACACGCAACGCTTCAGCCATGTCCGGCGACGCCCCTCAAAATTCAATAAATGTCCGGCAAACTCAGCGATGAGCGGCGAGCGGCACCACGTTATTGGGCTGCTTGGCGGTGGTCGCGAGGAATTTCTTGATGTTGCGCGCCGCCTGGCGGATGCGGTGCTCGTTCTCGACCAGGGCCACGCGCACATAGTCGTCGCCATGCTCTCCGAAGCCGATGCCCGGCGCCACCGCGACATCCGCATGTTCGATGAGCAGCTTGGAGAATTCGAGCGAGCCGAGATGGCGGAACTGTTCCGGGATGGGCGCCCAGGCGAACATCGAGGCGGCTGGCGCGGGAATGGTCCAGCCGGCGCGGCTGAAGGAATCGACCATCACGTCGCGGCGCTTGTGGTAGACCTCGCGCACCTCTTCGATGTCGGCGCCGTCGCCGTTCAGCGCATGCGCCGCCGCCACCTGGATTGGCGTGAAGGCGCCATAGTCGAGGTAGGACTTCACCCGCGTCAGCGCCGAAATCAGCCGCTCGTTGCCGACCGCGAAGCCCATGCGCCATCCAGGCATGGAGAAGGTTTTCGACATCGAGGTGAACTCGACGCAGACATCCATCGCGCCCGGCACCTGCAGCACCGAAGGCGGCGGGTTGCCGTCGAAATAGATCTCCGAATAGGCGAGATCCGATAGGATGATGATGTCGTTCTTCTTCGCGAAGGCGACCACGTCCTTGTAGAAATCGAGCGAGGCGACCAGCGCCGTCGGGTTCGATGGATAATTGAGGATCAGCGCCAGCGGCTTCGGAATCGAGTGGCGGATGCCCCGCTCCACCGCCGGGATGAAGCCGTCATCGGGCTCGACCTGCAGCGAGCGGATGACACCGCCCGACATGATGAAGCCGAAGGCATGGATCGGATAGGTCGGATTGGGGCACAGGATCACGTCGCCGGGCGCGGTGATCGCTTGCGCCATGTTGGCGAAGCCTTCCTTCGAGCCAAGGGTAGCCACGACTTGCGTGTCGGGGTTGAGCTTCACGCCGAAGCGGCGCTGATAATAGGCAGCCTGGGCGCGGCGTAGGCCCGGAATGCCGCGCGAGGACGAATAACGGTGCGTGCGCGGATCGCGCACCACTTCGCATAATTTGTCGACGATGGCCTTCGGCGTCGGCAGGTCCGGATTACCCATGCCAAGGTCGATGATGTCGGCGCCTTGCGAACGGGCGCTGGCCTTCAGCCGATTGACCTGCTCGAACACGTAAGGCGGAAGCCGGCGGACCTTGTGAAATTCTTCCATTTCAGTTCCAGACGATCGAAGGGTGGCGCTTATGGCGCGCGATATAGACCTAATTGCAGTTAGGGTCGAGGGTCGGGTCGCATTTGCCCTCGATCTGCTTCAGCGTGTCATCGCCATGCGTCTTGGCAAGCGTCTTGAGCGCCGCCGAATTCGTCGGCGCCTTGACGCTGCCGCCCTTGGCAAGCTGCGCCTGCTGCTCGGCCTTGAGCCGGGCGAGGTTCGCCGCGGTCTCCTCCTTGGTGAGCTGCTTGGCGGCCACCTTCGGCGGGATGTTGAGGTTGGGGTAGGACCCGGTGTCCTTCGGGCCTTCAGTCAGCGCCGTAGGCGCCGTATTGTTCGGGCTGGTACTGGTGCAGCCGCCGGCGGGCAACAGCGCGCTTACCAACCCCGCCACCATCGCCAAGCGGCAAATCGAACCCGGCCTGAGAAAAAAGGTCCCGCCAACATTAATCGTCATATTGTTTTCCTGGCAGCCGGGTTACAGCGAATTGGACCCGGTCAGATGTCCCATGGTAATATGTCAAGAAAACGCTCCGGGAGGAACCCCGCGCACCATGTCCAAAGCTCCCGATTCGGACAAAGTGGAAAATGGCGGACCTTCGGCCATCGAGCAATATCTGGTGAAGGACCCCGAGCGTTTCGCCTTGAACATGGCGCGCATGATCGAGCAGGCCGGCAAGGCGGCCTCCGCCTGGACCGAACCGCGCGAGAAGGGCGAGGTGCGCGACCATGTCGCCGAACCGGTTGTCGACATGGTCAAGACCTTCTCCAAGCTGTCGGAGTACTGGCTGGGCGACCCGCAGCGCGCGCTCGAAGCGCAGACGCGGCTCTTTGCCGGCTACATGACGGTCTGGGCGAACGCCATCCAGAAGGTCAATCCCAACGCCGAGGCGCCCCAAGATGCGGTTCAGCCGGAGCGTGGCGACAAGCGCTTCCAGGATCCGGAATGGGGCCGCAACGCCTTTTTCGACTTCTTGAAGCAGGCCTATCTCGTCACCTCGCGCTGGGCGAACGAGCTCGTCGAGCATGCCGAGGGCCTGGACGAGCACACCCGCCATAAGGCGAGCTTCTATGTCAAGCAGGTGTCGAACGCGATCGCGCCCTCGA
Source organism: Mesorhizobium sp. CA4 (assembly GCF_020165075.1). NCBI lineage: Bacteria > Pseudomonadati > Pseudomonadota > Alphaproteobacteria > Hyphomicrobiales > Phyllobacteriaceae > Mesorhizobium > Mesorhizobium sp. CA4. Next base: position 87,859 of record NZ_JAIUHK010000001.1, on the reverse strand, counting down.
ACTTCATCCTGACCAATCCGGAGCTGTTTCGCGAAACGGTCGCCTCAAACGGCGAAAATCTGGTGCGCGGCATGAAGATGCTGGCCGAGGACATCGCCGCCGGTCGCGGCGACCTGAAGCTGCGCCAGGCCGACTACACGCCTTTCGAAATCGGCAAGAACATAGCCACCACGCCCGGCAAGGTCATCGGCCGCAGCGATGTCGCCGAGATCATCCAATATGATCCGGTGACGGAGACGGTGCTGAAGCGGCCGCTGCTGATCTGTCCGCCATGGATCAACAAGTTCTACATCCTCGACCTCAACCCGCAGAAGTCCTTCATCCGCTGGGCGATCGAGCAAGGCCACACGGTCTTCGTCATTTCCTGGATCAATCCCGACGAGCGCCACGGCGCCAAGGGCTGGGAGGCCTATATCCGCGAAGGCCTGCAATTCGGCCTGGATATGGTGGAGAAGGCCACTGGGGAAAAAGAGGTCAACGCCATCGGCTACTGCGTCGGCGGCACGCTCCTGGCTGCCGCGCTGGCGCTGTTGGCGCAGGAAGGCGACGACCGCATCAAATCGGCTACCTTCTTCACCACTCAGGTCGACTTCACCTATGCGGGCGACCTCAAGGTCTTCGTCGACGAGGATCAGGTTGCCGCCGTCGAGCGCGCGATGAGTGAGAAGGGCTATCTTGAAGGCACCAAGATGGCGACCGCCTTCAACATGCTGCGCTCGGGCGACCTGATCTGGCCCTATGTCATCAACAACTACATGCGCGGCAAGGAGCCCCTGCCCTTCGACCTGCTTTACTGGAATGCCGATTCCACGCGCATGGCGGCGGCCAACCATTCCTTCTACCTGCGCAACTGCTATCTGGAGAACAATCTTTCGCGCGGCACGATGGAACTTGCCGGCCGCACCGTCTCGCTGGCCGACATCACCATCCCGGTTTACAACCTGGCGACGAAAGAAGACCACATCGCGCCGGCGCTTTCGGTGTTCCGGGGATCGCAGTTTTTCGGCGGCGACGTCGAATATGTGATGGCGGGTTCCGGCCACATCGCCGGCGTGGTCAACCCGCCGGCGGCCAAGAAATACCAGTACTGGACCGGCGGCAAGCCGGTGGGCGATTTCAACGCGTGGCTTGCCGCCGCGCACGAGCATCAAGGCTCCTGGTGGACGCACTGGCAGCACTGGATCGAGAACCAGGACAACATCCGCGTACCCGCCCGTAAACCCGGCAAGCGTATGAAAACCTTGGGAGATGCGCCGGGCACCTATGTCAAGGTGCGCGTGTAACGGACTGTAATGTCTGGTGAGTTGACGGGCCGCCAAAACAGGGCGAAATGGTGGCGTCAATCGTTCGGCGGCCTCAAATCACCTTCCGATTCAGATTAATTCCGAGGCTTGCAGATTCGACACATATCCCGTTCCGGTTGGGAACAGGAGGGTTATCGCGGCGCGGTGCTGGAGTGGCGCGGCGATGACGAACCGACCGGATACCAAGGGGGAATTTATTTTGAAATCAGCAGGTTGGCGTCTCGCACGAGGGGAAAGCCGCAGCATCGCGGCAGCGCTTTTCTCCGTGCTTCTGGCCTCCTGCACCTCGACCGGCGACCCGACGATGTCGGTGGTTTCGCCCGCTTACAATTCAACCGCCACTGAAATGAGCGCGACATCCGGCGCCAAGACTGCGACCGCGGCCGATTCGTCGCTGCAGGCGTCCGCGCCGGCCGAAGCGGCATCGACCGTGATGAGCGAGGGCGATACGCCTTTGCCCGAGAAGGTCGCCTATGTGCCGGAGACGCGGCCGCAAGCCGCCTTCCCGGCCGTCGCCGTGCCGGCGGACTCCGCTGCGATTGCCGGCAGCACGCCGCAACCGCTGGTTCAGCAGGCGCAAACGGCGGAACAGACGCAAACCGTCGCCCAGCAGGTCGCCGCCGGCGATGCCGCCGCCATTGCCTCGAAGGCGCAGGCGACCACTCAAGCCATGAGCAACGGCGTCTATGTAACCGCGGGCGAGCCCGCGCAGCCGCAGATCGCCGCGCCGAAGAAGAGCCTGTTCGCCTCGTTGTTCAGCACCACGCCGGCTTCGGCAGCGCCCGCTCCCCTGATCAACAATGCGCGTTCGGGCGAGCAGTCCGCCGCGCAGGCCAAGACCACGCCGCCGCCAGCCAAGCCGATCGTGACGCTGGCCTCCGCGACATCGGGCGACAAGCCGGTGCAGCTCGCGTCGATCGACAATCCGGCCAATCACATCACCGGCGCCGATGCCCTGCCCGGCGTGCGTCAGACCGCGCTGTTCGAGATCAAGCGCAAGTCCGGCATCGACGACGAGAGCGACGTCGACCTCAACGAGGATGAGGGCGGCTCGTACCAAGTGGCGTCGGCCGCCGGCATGGCCAGGCTCGCGCCCAACGGCCTTCTGAAACAGAACGAAAGCGTCGACGTCGCCTGCCTGAAACCGTCGCTGGTGCGGGTGCTGAAGACGATCGAGGGGCATTTCGGCCGCAAGATGGTCGTCACCTCCGGCTACCGCGATCCCTCGCGCAACCGCCGCGCCAACGGCGCCAAGAACTCGTTGCACATGTACTGCGCCGCCGCCGACATCCAGGTGCCTGGCGTGTCGAAGTGGGAGTTGGCGAACTATGTCCGCTCGATGCCCGGTCGCGGCGGCGTCGGCACCTATTGTCACACCGAATCCGTCCATATCGACGTCGGCCCCGAGCGAGACTGGAACTGGCGCTGCCGTCGCCGCAGCGGCGGTGGCGAGGACGGCTGAGCCCGCCTGCCCTTTCGTCCGCCCAAGCGTTTTTTCGTCAAACCCAAGTGTTTAACAGCGTTGTGAAAAAAGTTGTCGCATGTGGCTGCGAATGGGTTGCCGGTTGCCAACAACGCAATTATAAGCCGCTTCGTCTGAGCGCGCCCATCGTCTAGCGGTTAGGACACCGCCCTTTCACGGCGGTAACAGGGGTTCGATTCCCCTTGGGCGTACCAGTCTTTCAAGCACTTAGCTCGCTTCTTGCCAAACCTGTCCATTTCTGGCCAATAGATTTCCGAACCGACGCCAAGGAACTGATCGCGGGGGCGACAGTGACAAAGACCGGTCCGTCAAAATTCGATCGCCGAGTTGATCCGGTAGGCATGCTCCCCCCATATTTTAGCAAAATCTGAAACAAAGCGATTTCGCCCGCGTTGAAAGCTCCACAAAGGAACTTTGGCGATGGACCAGGCAACTGCGGCAGTGATGGTTTTGCTTTCGTGCAGCCCAGGCGATGCGTCCATCTGCAAACCGTTGAAGACGGCGCCTCGGGTGTTCGCCTCCCTCAACGAATGCCGTACCTCGTTGGCAGCTGAACTCGCGGGCGCTCCCAACGGAAGAATGATCGGGCGGTGCCAGGTCGTCGATTCGGTTGTTACAGGCTCCCTGCCTGCCGGCTATACGACAGTTACGGTTACGCACGGCGGCAGCTCCGTCAGGTATATTGTTCCGCACAAAGAATAGCCCGCCGCCAGCGCCAGCGAGCCCTCGACTGTCCAAAGACAACTTATCAGCAGTTCAGCTGCCTCCTCCGCGAAAGTTGCCCACCCGCACCGGGACGAAACCCGTAACGTGATCGATATCACCGCAGTAGAGGTCGCCGTGAGGGCTCCTTTGCTTGGCCAAGACATTGGCACCTTCAAATCGGTGCTCAACGACTTTGCCATTTCGGTGTAGAGTTCTGCCTCCTCATGGAGGCGCGGATGAACCTGCTTCGGACAGCTCTCTTATGCGCGGTCGCGACCGCCCTGGCCGCTCTGCAGCCCGCCCTCGCCGAGGATCAGCCCGCCCAGTCAAACGGCGGCGCAGCGCAACAGCAGCCGCCCGTTCACTGTGAGGGACAGAATTGCCTGCCGCCGAAGGACGATCCCGCCCTGGAGTGCAAGGGGCAGGATTGCACGCCGGCTCCAGCGACCGACCAGCCGGCGGGCCCGGAGATCAAGAAGGTCAAGTGACAGGCAGCGGATGCGTTGCGGCGCGGCAAGCGCCGATCAATCCGGAACCATTGGCGCCGGCTCCTCGCACCGATAAACCATGCACCGGCCATCGCTGGCCGGGACATAGTCGACCATCGGCACGTAAGGAGCATCGCACTCGTTGCCGAATTGGCGGACATAACGATCATAGGTGCTCGGTCCGGTGCTCAGCACCGTCGCATGTTGGCTCTCGATCAGCGCCTGGGTCTGCGCGCACGTCATCTTGCGCGTGTCGGGCCGAGCGTCGGCGAAATGTGTGGCAGCAACGGCCATCGCCGCCGCGCAGAACGCAATCTTGCCTATGCGCATGGTGTCATCCTGGCAAACATCGGATCGGCAAATTCGCATCCGGCGACGCCGTTCCGCAACGCTCGCGCTATCACGATGCAGCGAGCGAGGCCATCATCGGTACACTAAGACATCCATGACGAGTCGAGGGCAATCGCCGCCCAGTGCCGCGCCGGACATCGAAGGGCAGTGAGACGAACACCCATTGGACTGGGCGCACTATGTCTATCCGCCTGTTGACGACCGGTACAAATCTCCGTGAGCGATGGCCGCAAGCAATATCCCACTATATAACAGCGTCGTTGAGGTAATGAGATGCCAGGCGCCTACGATCTCGGAACCAATCTGGTCCGCCGTATCTATGAAAAGCGCATAGATGCACCGGCCATTCTTGACGCCGGCACACATTTTCCCAACGCCGCGAAGTTCACCGCCGCCTGGCAAGATATCCGCGACGAGGCGCTGGCGGCGAAGCTGAACAAGGCGCCGCGCTTCCACGACATCATGCCGGAGCAGGTCGATATCTCGGCCAATGACGGTCTCGACTGGCGCATGTTCGTGCTCAAGGCCTATGACATGACCATCCCGGAGAACCTCGCGCGCATGCCGGTGCTGAGCCGGCTGCTTTCGGAGTGCCCCGAGGTCAAATCGGCGGCCGTCTCGTTCCTCGCCCCGCGCAAGCACATCCCGCCGCACCGCGGACCCTTTCGCGGCATCATGCGGTTCCATCTCGGCCTGGTCATCCCCAAACAGCCGGACGGCCGTCCGGCAACGATCATGATGATCAATCACGAGGAAAGGCGCATCGCCGACGGCGAATGCATGCTTTGGGACGACACATTCGAGCACGAGGTCATGAACAACTCGGATCAACCCCGCGTCGCTCTCCTGCTCGACGTGTGGCGTCCGCAAATGCCGCTGGATATGGAAATCCTGTCGCGCGTGATCGTGCGCGGCGTGCAGGTGGGAATGCGCTATCGGGGCGTGTCGTTCGGCGGCTGAAAACTGCGATCGCGCTTTAAGCGCGCGTCTCGCGATACGTTCCTGCCCCGCTGCCACGCTTGCCAGGGAACATCGCGTCCTTCGCCAGCAATCCGCTGACGCGGCAGAAGGCTGCGAACGCGCGGCAGGCTTCCTCGGTGCTGGCCACGTCAACCGTTGCCCCGAAACAGGCATTGAACGCGGCTTCGTAGATCTTGCCCTGCCGGCGCTTCGGCCAATCCTGCAGGAAATCGAGCGCCTGCTCGACGCTGTAGATTTCCTCGACCGGCAGGCCAGGCGCGGGCGTGATGCGCACCGGCACCTCGAATTGCAGTCTGTCCATTCCCTGTCTCCCCAAACTGGCGTAGCCGGAGCAACGCCGTTCGTTCTGAAAAGTTGCTTTTGGTGGCTTCTGACTCGCAAATGTGACCTCAGTTCGATGAAGAATCGGCTCGCCGGTGCGGCAGATCGGCCCCTTGCCGCTGCTGGTTGGCGGGTCCGTCCCCGCGTCATAGGCCAAGCGGATACCAACATCAGCAGATAGGCGGACGGCAGCGCGAAGATGGCGGCGAGCACGACCGCCGCTGTTCCTTCTCCGAACATCAGGACCGACCGAACGCATGGAATGGCCGGAGGATAGCCGCCACGGAGGCCGCAATCGCACTTCGTCCTTGAACCTTGCGGCTTCCGGTGCCAAATCTGAGGCAAATTTTCGCATTCGGCTCCTGGGAGCCCACCCGGCAAACGGACAAGAATGGTTACCTATCTCGACGCCTCCACCGCGCCCCTTCGAAACACCGGCCAGATCCGCCTTTACGGCGAGGAAGGCTTTGCCGGCATGCGTAAGGCTTGCGATCTCACCGCGCGCTGCCTCGACGAGCTTGTCCCGATGGTGAAGCCCGGCGTAACGACGGAAGCGATCGACCGCTTCGTCTTCGAATTCGGCATGGACCACGGCGCGCTGCCGGCGACGCTCAATTATCGCGGCTACACCAAATCGTCCTGCACCTCGATCAACCACGTCGTCTGCCATGGCATTCCCGACAACAAGCCGCTGAAGGAAGGCGACATCGTCAACATTGACGTCACCTATATCCTCGACGGCTGGCATGGCGATTCCTCGCGCATGTATCCGGTGGGCACGATCAAGCGCGCCGCCGAGCGCCTGCTTGAGGTGACTTACGAGTGCCTGATGCGCGGCATCGCCGCGATCAAGCCCGGGGCCCGCACCGGCGCCATCGGCGCCGCGATCCAGACCTATGCCGAGGCCGAGCGCTGCTCGGTGGTGCGCGACTTCTGCGGCCACGGCGTCGGCCAGCTTTTCCACGACGCGCCGAACATCCTGCATTACGGCACCGTCAATGAAGGCGTCGAGATGCGGCCTGGCATGATCTTCACCGTCGAGCCGATGATCAATCTCGGCAGGCCGCATGTGAAAGTGCTGTCGGACGGCTGGACGGCGGTCACGCGCGACCGCTCGCTGTCGGCGCAGTACGAGCACACGGTCGGCGTCACCGACACCGGCTGCGAGATCTTCACGCTGTCGCCGAAAAAGCTCGACCGCCCTGGCCTGCCGGGGTAGAGCGGCCCATCGTTTCCTGGAAACGATGGTCGCTCCACGCTCTTGTTTAACGCAATTCCGAACGGAAACCGCTTCACACTTTTCCTGGAATTGCTTTAGGTTCAACCAAAGCCTGAGGGGGAGCGGGCGAGTATGGGCAAAGTCGAGGACGAGCGGGCGTTCTTTTCCGAAGGCTGGGTCGAGCCGCCAAAGGCGGCACTGAAAAAGACCGCGGCAGCAGAAAAGCCCCATTATCACGGCCATCGCGACCGCCTGCGCGAACGCTTTGCCGCCGGCGGCCCGGACGCCCTGCCCGACTATGAACTGCTCGAGTTGCTTCTGTTCCGGCTGATCCCGCGCGTCGACACCAAGCCCATCGCCAAGGCGCTCATCGCCCGCTTCGGCTCGCTGGCGGAAGTGCTCGGCGCGCCGGCATCGCTGCTTGAAGAAGTCAAAGGCATCGGGCCGAATGTCGCGACCGACCTGAAGGTCGTCGCCGCGACGGCGCAGCGGATGGCGCGCGGCGAGGTGCGCGGCCGCGAAGTCCTATCCAACTGGACACAACTGCTCGACTATTGCCGTTCGGCCATGGCCTTCGAGGCCCGCGAGCAGTTCCGCATCCTGTTCCTCGACAAGAAGAACGGGCTGATCGCCGACGAGGTGCAGCAGACCGGCACCGTCGACCACACGCCAGTCTATCCGCGCGAGGTGGTGAAGCGCGCGCTCGAACTCTCAGCCAGCGCCGTCATTCTGGTGCATAACCACCCTTCCGGGGACCCGACGCCGTCCCGCGCGGACATCGAGATGACCAAGCAGATCATCGATACCGCCAAGCCACTCGGCATTGCCGTGCACGACCACATCATCATCGGCCGCAAGGGCAATGCCTCGATGAAGGGCCTGCTGCTGATTTGAGGCGTTTGCCCGGCATTTCGAGCTGGCCGGGACATCGTCTCCTCATCAGATAGTCGGCTCTGGAATTTCAGCAGGAAATCAAGCATGATGGGACTTGGTATTTTCCTAGGATGCTTCGCGCACCGGTGAAATACCGGGAGGACGGGACATGGCCATTGTGCTTGTACTCGTTTTGATCGTTGTGGGCTCGGTGCTGTTCCACCTCCTGAGCCCATGGTGGTGGACGCCGATCGCCTCGAACTGGGACTATATCGACAACACCATCATCATCAGCTTTTGGATCACCGGCATCGTCTTTGCCGCTGTCGTGCTCTTTATGGCTTATTGCGTCTTCCGCTTCCGGCATCGGGAAGGCAATCGCGCGGCATATGAACCGGAGAACAAGCGACTCGAATCGTGGCTGATGATCGCAACGGCGGCCGGTGTCACCGCCTTGCTGGTTCCCGGCCTCTTCGTCTGGAGCCGCTTCGTCAACGTTCCCAGCGATGCCGCCGATATCGAGGTTATCGGCCAGCAATGGCAATGGAGCTTCCGCCTGCCCGGCAAGGACGGCAAGCTCGGCACCTCCGACACCCGCATCGTCTCGGCTGAAAACCCGCTCGGCATCATACCCGGCGACCCGAACGGCCAGGATGATATCGTGGTCGAGGCGGCGGACCTGCACCTGCCGGTCGGCAAGCCGGTCAAGGTGCTGTTGCGCTCGATCGACGTGCTGCACGATTTCTACATCCCGGAATTCCGCGCCAAGATGGATATGATCCCGGGATCGGTCACGTATTTCTGGTTCACGCCAACGCGGACCGGAACCTTCCAGGTTCTGTGCGCCGAGCTGTGCGGCCAGGGACATCCGCTGATGCATGGCGTGGTGATGGTCGACACCGAGCAGGACTACCTGGCGTGGCTTGGCCAGCAACAGACCTTTGCGCAATTGTCCGCGCCCAAGCAAACGGGCTCGGCGAACCAACCGTCGGAAAAGACGATGGCGTCCAGCTTGGACGTCGCGGCAAAACTCGAAAAACTCGAGGCCCGCTGAACAGGGCACGGAGGTGCTCCCATGGTCGACGTCACACCCGCAGATGCCGTTCCACCCGCCGAAGTCGCGGAGATGGAGCTCTACCATCCGCACAGCTGGTGGACGAAATACGTCTTCTCACAGGACGCCAAGGTCATAGCAGTCCAGTATTCGGCGACGGCGACGGCTATCGGCCTCGTCGCGCTGATGCTGTCCTGGCTGATGCGCCTGCAGCTCGGCTTCCCCGGCACGTTCGATTTCATCACGCCGGAGGCCTACTATCAGTTCATCACCATGCACGGCATGATCATGGTGATCTATTTGCTCACCGCGCTCTTCCTTGGCGGCTTCGGCAATTACCTCATTCCGCTGATGGTCGGCGCCCGCGACATGGTCTTTCCCTATGTCAACATGCTGAGCTATTGGGTCTATCTGCTCGCCGTGCTGGTCCTGGTGTCGAGCTTCTTTGCGCCGGGCGGGCCGACGGGCGCGGGCTGGACGCTTTACCCGCCGCAGGCGATCACGAGCGGCACGCCGGGTGGCCAGGACTGGGGCATCATCCTGATGCTCTCTTCGCTCATCCTGTTCATCATCGGCTTTACCATGGGTGGCCTGAACTATGTGGTGACGGTGCTGCAAGGCCGCACGCGCGGCATGACCTTGATGCGCCTGCCGCTCACCGTCTGGGGCATCTTCACCGCCACGGTCATGGCGCTTCTGGCCTTCCCGGCACTGTTCGTTGCTTGTGTGATGATGCTGCTCGACCGTCTGCTGGGCACTTCCTTCTTCATGCCGGCAATCGTCGAGATGGGCGAGCAACTGCAGCACAATGGCGGCAGCCCGATCCTGTTCCAGCATCTGTTCTGGTTCTTCGGCCACCCGGAAGTCTACATCGTGGCGCTGCCGGCCTTCGGCATCGTGTCCGATCTGATCAGCACACATGCGCGCAAGAACATCTTCGGCTATCGCATGATGGTCTGGGCCATCATCGCCATCGGCGCGCTGAGCTTCGTGGTCTGGGCGCACCACATGTATGTCAGCGGCATGAATCCGTATTTCGGCTTCTTCTTTGCCACCACGACGTTGATCATTGCGGTGCCGACCGCGATCAAGGTCTATAATTGGGTTCTGACGTTGTGGCGCGGCGACATCCACCTCACCATACCGATGCTGTTCGCGCTCGCTTTCATCGTCACCTTCGTCAATGGCGGCCTGACGGGCTTGTTCCTCGGCAACGTCGTCGTCGACGTGCCGCTGTCGGACACGATGTTCGTCGTCGCACATTTCCACATGGTCATGGGCGTCGCGCCGATCCTGGTGATCTTCGGCGCGATCTACCACTGGTATCCGAAGGTCACCGGACGGATGCTCAACGAGACACTCGGCCGCTTCCATTTCTGGGTAACCTTCCTCGGCGCTTATCTGATCTTCTTCCCCATGCACTATCTCGGCCTGATGGGCGTTCCGCGGCGTTACGCCGAACTGACCGACATGAATATCATGACGGAATCGGCCCACCATCTGAACTCGTTCATCAGCATCATGGCCTTCATCGTCGGCTTCGCCCAGATGGTGTTCCTGTTCAACCTGATCTGGAGCATCCGCCATGGCCGCGAGGCCGGCGGCAATCCGTGGCGGGCAACGACGCTCGAATGGCAAACGCCTGAGACGCCGCCGGCACACGGCAATTTCGGCAAGGACCTGCCGATCGTCTATCGGTGGGCTTACGACTACAGCGTGCCGGGCGCCAAGGAAGACTTCATCCCGCAGAACGTGCCGGGCACCTTCGGCCCCTCCAGGGAGCCGGCATGAGCGTCATCCTGGTCTTCCTGTTGGTGATCGCCGGCTTTGCCGGTTGGTGGCTTTCGCACCAGCGATTGACAGCGAAGCCGTGGCTGGAGCAAGGCGTGGCCGGGGACTTCGTCGGCTTCGACCGGTCGTCCCTGCCCACCGCCAAGATCGGCCTCGGCGTCTTCCTCGCCGTCGTCGGCTGCCTGTTCTCGCTGTTCACCAGCGCCTATTTCATGCGCATGGGCCTGTCGGACTGGCAACCTCTGCCATTGCCGCGCCTGCTTTGGCTCAACACGGGGGTGCTGGCGCTGAGCAGTGTCGCGCTGCAATGTGCCGTGGTCGCCGCGCGCAGAGGCCAGGTGGACACGGTAAGGCTCGGTCTTGCAACGGCGGGATTGACCGCCCTCGCCTTCCTCGCCGGCCAGTTGATTGCTTGGCGGCAGCTGACGGAGGACGGCTACCTGCTGGCCTCCAACCCGGCCAACAGCTTTTTCTATCTGATCACGGCGATGCATGGCCTGCACATACTGGGCGGGCTGGTCGGCCTTGGCAGGACGAGCGCCGGCGCCTGGAACGGAACGCAGCGGGAGCGGCTGCGCCTCAGCGTCGAGCTCTGCGCCATGTATTGGCATTTCCTGCTTTTTGTCTGGCTGTGCATCTTCGCCGTCCTGGCCGGTTGGGCGGCGACGTTCGTGAGCATTTGCCAAAGGCTGCTGACCTAGGAGACTGGCGATGGCCGAGACCACATTGACGCATACCAGCCAGTTGGATCGTCCCCCCGGCTGGCGCGGGATCGCTGCCGACTGGGCCTCGGATCAGCGCGCGTTCAAGAACGTGTCCTGGGGCAAGGCCATGATGTGGATCTTCCTGCTTAGCGACACCTTCATTTTCGGTTGCTTCCTGCTTTCCTATATGACGGCGCGGATCTCCACGCGCGTGCCGTGGCCGAATCCAAGCGAGGTCTTCGCCTTGCGCATCGGCGGCTCGGAGATCCCGCTGATCCTGATCGCCATCATGACATTCGTTCTCATCTCGAGCAGCGGAACCATGGCCATGGCGGTCAATTTCGGCTATCGCCGCGATCGTCGCAAAACCGCGATCCTGATGCTTTTGACCGCCGCGCTCGGCGCGACCTTCGTCGGCATGCAGGCCTTCGAATGGACCAAGCTGATCACCGAAGGGGTCCGGCCCTGGGGCAACCCCTGGGGAGCCGCGCAATTCGGCTCATGCTTCTTCATGATCACCGGCTTCCACGGCACACACGTCACGATTGGGGTCATCTTCCTGATCATCGTGGCGCGAAAAGTCTGGCGCGGCGATTTCGACGTCGGACGGCCCGGTTTTTTCACCAGCCGCCGCGGCCGCTACGAGAATGTCGAGATCATGGGACTCTACTGGCACTTCGTCGACCTGGTCTGGGTGTTCATTTTCGCCTTCTTCTATCTTTGGTGAGAAGGCAGGCTTTGTTGAGAGGCAGACATGGCTGAAGCAACCGCAAACAGTCTCGGACAACACGCGCTGCATCCCCATGACGCAGCGATCGTCGCCAAGGCGGAGACGCATCAGGAGCACCCGATCAAGCTTTATCTGGTGGTCTGGGCGTGGCTGTTCATTCTCAGCACCTGCTCCTATCTGGTCGACTATTTCGGCCTGCACGGCTACCTCAGGTGGTCGCTGATCCTGATCTTCATGATGCTCAAGGCAGGACTGATCGTCGCCGTCTTCATGCACATGGCCTGGGAGCGGCTGGCGATGATGTATGCAATCATCCTGCCGCCGATATTGGTGCTCGTTTTCGTGGCGATGATGGTCCTCGAGGCCGACTATACGCTGCTGACCCGTATCGCGTTTTTCGGGCCTGGCCCCTGACACCCGATAAGGGTCCAGCCGCAGCATGAGCAGCCGGGGAAGGCCGGCTCCGATGCCTTGAACAACAGGCCGCCGGCCCATTTTTGGTTTGGCGTACACGCCGTGAACTCAAGCAAAGGACGCGGACAATGACGATAGCAAACAGACTGAGAGACTTTATTGACGGCAAGGGCACCCGCTACGATACCGTCGGGCATCATCGAACTGCCACGAGCAGGCAGGCCGCCATTGCCGCGCATGTGCCCGGCAGCATCATGGCGAAATCCGTGGTCGTGCATCACGAACTCGGTTATGCACTGGCCGTGGTCCCAAGCACCCACAGGATCGAACTCGGCAAGCTGCAGGACGTCATGGACAAACGCCTCGGCCTCGCTTCCGAAGACGAAGTGGTGTCGCTCTTTGACGATTGCGATATCGGCGCCATACCGCCGATCGGCGCGGCTTATGATGTGCCGGTCATTCTGGACGAAAGCCTGCGCGATGCCGCCGATATCTATTTCGAGGGCGGCGACCACAAGACGCTTGTGCATGTCAGCGGCAACGATTTCCGCAGCCTGACAACGGACGCGCGCCAGGCGCGGTTCAGCTATCCGGCCTTCTGACGCACCGACACTCCCGCCGCTGCGTCACGACAGGGCCTGATTACTTCGACGGTCTGGGGCGCCCGCCGGCTCTACGACCTTGCGGTAAACATGCCAGGTGGAGTGGCCGAGGATCGGCAGCACGACCGCCAGTCCTGCAAAAATAAGCAAAGATCCGATAATCAGCCCAATGGCGACGATAAGTCCCCAGACGGCCATCACAATGGGGTTGGCCAGGACCACGCGCACCGAAGTGTGGATGGCTTCATAGGCGCCGACATCGCGATCAAGCAGCAGCGGGAACGCGACCACGGTGGTGCACAACACGACCACGGCGAATAGGAATCCGATGGCGTGACCCAGCACGATCAAAGTCCAGCCGCGTCCGGTGGCGAATATTTCTGCTATGAAGCTGGACAGCGATGCCGGCGGCTCGGGACCGAACAGGTACTCATAGAAGAGCTTGGCGGTCAAAAGCCACGCGATGAAGATCGCAAACAGCATGATCCCGACCGCAGCGATAGCCGGCAGTGCCGGGGAGTTCCTGACCTCGAAGGCATGGCTCCAGGATGCATCGAGCCCAGCTTCCCGTCTGCGGCTAATCTCATAGAGGCCGATCGCCGCGAATGGACCGATCAGCGCAAATCCGGACACGAGCGGAAACAGCAGCGGCAGCGCGTTCGCCCCCGACGTCCAGGTGGCAAGCACCACGCCGACGAGCGGATAGATCATGCACAAAAAGACGATGTGCGAGGGTTTGACCATGAAGTCGTCGATACCGCGCCTGAGCGCATCGAAAAGGTCGGAAATGCCGATCTTTCTGACTCTGGTATGCTCCAGCGTCTCGCTGGCCCCCGCAATCACGTGAAAGCTTGCCATGACCAATCCTCCAGACAAGGCCCGGCAGGGTCGCGGATTTCACGGTGCTACCGCTTTGCATGGCTGGCCACGCAAACCGCGACCTGCACCGGCAGCCAACATACTCCTTCGCGCCCGGTTTGTCGTCTTTTCGTTTGAACGGGTGCGGTGGCCGGCCAAGGCTGTACGCTGGTTCCAGAGGCTTTTTTGCGGTATTCTTGTACAGCGCGGCGCGCCTTTTTCGGGGCGCACAAGGGCGCTGGATCACCGTGATTGGCGCTTGATCCCGATTTTCGGGGTCATGCGCCCGGTCGAAGGCGAACGTCATGGACACGCGGACGCTTCTCATACTCGGCCTTGGCATAATTATTCTGCTGGCGTTGGGATTCTTTGCGCTGCCGGCTTGACGGCGCGGGCGCAACATTTCAGCAGCGCAATTGCCGGCCGCCTTGGGTCGGGCGAATCCGGCGACCACCGACCAGGCCGGAAGGGGCTGCTTACTTGGAAAACTGCTTCAGGTAGGCGATGACGTTGGCTATGTCCTGGTCGCTCTTGAGGCCTGGAAACGCCATCTTCGTCCCTTTGACCATCGCCTTGGGGTCGTGAAGATATTTTGTCAGCGTAGGCTCGTCCCATTTGATGCCGGATTTTCCGGCCTCGATCATGGCCGTGGAATAGGTGAAACCGGGATGCGTGCCCGCGGTGCGCCCGATGACGCCGTGCAGAGACGGGCCGACCTTATTCTGGTCCTGGTCGGCAACGTGGCAAACCTTGCACTTGGTGAAGACCTTCTCGCCTGCGGCGGCGTCCTGCGCCTGCGACGGGCTTGCAAAGAAGGTCGTAGCGGACAAGACAATGAAAAGCGCGGTTGCGCGCATGGCACTTCCTCCCGATCGTCGTTTGTGTCGGACGACCCGCACCACGCCGGTCCGCTGGCGTACCCTGCACGGTAGGCGTCCGCGTCTCTTCAGTGGAATTGCGGCATCTACATACCACAGATCGAACCAATGGGCAAAAAAAGCCAGCTCTTGAGAAGGTTTAGGCCACTCGCCGAGTAGTAGCTGCCAAAAAGGGCAAACCCGGTGGGAGCCTGTTCTGAATGACAGCGATCAGGGCGGATCGGTTCTGCAACTCACCGCAATCTGGCCGATCGCCTCGGAGAGACCGGCGAGCTCGAAATCGGCCTCGCCGCGCCCCGACAGCAGGCCGAAGCGCCATGACAGCGTCAGCCGGTTCGCCGAAGCCAGGCGCCTGATGCCGTCGTCTCCATCCCTGACCAGCGTTCTGCCGCGCGGGCCGACCGACCAGCTTTCATCGGATTTGCCGCCGCCATCGACAACGACGGAGACGGTGATCTCGCGGCTGGCGGAGACGGCATCATTGAGTTGGAGCCATTCGCTCCACCGCGGTTCCCCGTCGGGCCGGCAAGCCAAGGTCAGCACCGGGCTGTAGCCCAGCGCCCCGCCCCCGGTGATCAGCTTGTTGCTGGCGTGCAGCGATGCCGTGATCTGGCCATTGTCGCCGGCGCCGACGCTCCAATTGCCAAGATCCGGCTCGGCCCGCGCGACGCCGTTTGCCGCGGCAAACAAGAGCGCCGCGGCGGCGACCACGTCTCTCATCATAAACCCCAGCCTCACCAATGCCTCCAAACGCCCGCGAATGCGATGAAACGCAGATAATGTTCAACGGTTGGTATCGCCAGCGGCGGATCATCAAGACATGTTGTCGGTGTTGCAGCGCCGCCACTATGAAGTAGCCTAATGAAAAAGGCCGCCCGGAGGCGGCCTTTCCAAATCGCGCTGTTGAAACCTGTTACTCGGCTTCCTTGGCGGCCTTCTTCTTCGGCGCCGCCTTCTTCTTCGGCTCCTCGGCCTCGGAGGCGGCCTCGTCGGCCTTTGCCTCACTTGCCTTGGCTTCGGCCTTCTTCGAGGAGGCCTTCTTGGCCGGCTTCGGCTTGGTCGCGGTCTCGGCCTCCTCGTCGTCGGCCATCAGCTCGTCCTTGCCGACCTTGACGTCATTGACCGTAATCTGGCCGAGCAGATAGTCGACGACCTTCTCCTCGAAAATCGGCGCCCGTAGCGCGTTGATGGCTTCCGGGTTGCTGCGGTAGTACTCGAAGGCTTCCTGCTGCTGGTTGGCCGGGAAGCGGCGCACCTGCTCGAACAAGCCGCGCTGCAGTTCCTCGTCCGACACGGTGACGCCGGCCTTCTCACCGATCTCGGCAAGCACCAGGCCAAGGCGCACGCGGCGCTCGGCAAGGCGCATATATTCGGCGCGCGCCTCTTCTTCCGTCGTCTCTTCGTCCGCGAAGGTACGGCCGGCGGCTTCGAGGTCGCGGTTGACCTGAGCCCAGATGTTGTTGAACTCGGCCTCGACGAGCTTGGAGGGCGCCTCGAAGGAGTAAGATGCGTCGAGCTGGTCGAGCAGCTGGCGCTTCACCTTCTGGCGGGTCATCGAGCCGAACTGGTTCTCGAGCTGGCCGCGCACGATCTCGCGCAGGCGCTCGAGCGATTCCAGGCCGAGATTCTTGGCCGTCTCGTCATTGACTTCGAGCTCGCCGGGTGCCGACACCTCCTTGACGGTGACGTCGAAGGTGGCTTCCTTGCCGGCCAGATGCGCCGCCTGGTAGTTTTCGGGGAAGGTGACGGTGATCTGCTTCTCGTCGCCGGCCTTCGTGCCGATCAACTGGTCCTCGAAGCCCGGGATGAACTCCTTGGAGCCGAGCACCAGCAGCTGGTCGGTGCCGGCGCCGCCGGCGAACGCCTCGCCGTCGATCTTGCCGACATAGTCGATGCTCACGCGGTCGCCCTCGGCGGCCTTGCCGGTCTTCGGCTCGTAGCTGCGCGCCGATTCGGCGACGCGCTTGACCTGGTCCTCGACTTCCGATTCCGGCACATCGTAGACCTGACGCGTCACCTTGATATCGGAGAAGTCCTTGATCTCGATCGCCGGGATGACCTCGTAGTTGAGGCTGAATTCGAAATCGGCGCCGCCGGCCAGGATCTTCTCGGCCTCTTTCTCGTCCTCAGTCATGATCACTTCGGGCTGCATGGCGGCCTTTTCACCGCGCCCCGAGATGATCGAGCGGGTCGAGTCGTTGAGGATCTCGTTGACGACCTCGGCCATGAACGACTTACCGTACATCTTGCGCAGATGCTGCACCGGCACCTTGCCCGGGCGGAAGCCGTTGATGCGCACCTTGTCGCGGGCATCGGTCAGCCGCGCCATCAGCTTGGCTTCCATATCACCGGCCGGCACGGTGATCTTGATCTCGCGCTTGAGACCGGAGTTGAGCGTTTCGGTGACCTGCATCCTAGAACCTTTGTTTTCACCAATGAGGCTGCCAAACGGTTTTAGCCGTTTACAGCCTGCCGGTATGATCTTGCCGGAAATGGCTTGTGGTACGGAACCCGGCGATTTGACCGCCGATGCGGTTCAAGCTCTCCTGAACTGCGCCTTGCCGGATGCGAATAAGTTTTTGTTTTTCCTGTAACTCTTCACATCTTGCAGAAGCGGAAATTCACGTTCCGTCACATTCGACACGCCTTTTGTCACAGGCTAGGCTAATTTTCAACTATCTTCGCTCCAATGCATGCCGCCCAAAAAGTGCGCAGCGTTTCTGGGAAAACGGCATGCATCAAGACAAGGCCTGAAGCGCGTCACCCGAACCGTTTTCGACATGACGCGCTTTAGCCGGATAAACATGACTTGAGCCCCGACATTGACAGAATGATGGCTACATGGGATTGCCGGGGAAAGCGGATGTGGCGGAATTGGTAGACGCCCTGGATTTAGGTTCCAGTGCCGAAAGGCGTGGGGGTTCGAGTCCCTTCATCCGCACCATCCTTCGCTCTTCGGATGGCAGACCACTCTGAAGATGAGTGGACATAGGGGTCTCTCCCAAGCCTTGGCAAAGAAGGATCGCAGCCATCGCCTGGCGGCGCAAGCAAGGCTCTCACGCTCTCGGAGACCATCCCGCTTTGCGCATCCGATGCACTTGAAATAGCCCTTTAACAGGTTCTTACTCGCAATAGGCGGGTCGGGGCTCTGTCAGATTGTGCGTGTAATTTCTCTCGTTCTGGCGGTGGGGTCAGCTCTCGCGGCGGCGTCTCAGGTTGAGGCTTTGGAGTACACTCCAGCTTCTCTTCCGGGTCAGCGGCCAATGCTCATCGTCTCCGGTGAGTTTAGCGCCACTGAGTCCTTGAACGGCTTTAGCCGCGCGGTTGCGGGCAGCGGGGCCAAGGTGATTGTATTCAACTCCCCTGGTGGCAACGTCGGCGGTGCTATTCGGTTGGGACGTATGATCCGCGCAGCAGGGTTGGATACGCTCCAGGTTGGCCAATTGCAGTGCGCTTCAGCCTGCTCACTGGCCTTCCTGGGTGGCATCCACCGTGTTGCCGAACCAAGCTCCATCGGCATTCACCGGGCGTTTCTCAAACCGGCTGACGGGATGTCCACCGAAGAAGCGAAGGCCCGCGTCCAGCTCGGAACGGCTGCAATCACATCCTATGTCGTCGAGATGGGAGTGGACCCCAAGCTGATAGAATTGGCTTCGAGCTATGGCAAGCATGACATAAGATATCTATCGGCAGATATCTATCGGCCAGCGAAATGGCTGACTTGCATGTGACCAATGCCGCAGCGAACCAATCGCCGGCAGATATTTCACAGGTGTTAACGAGGCCAAATCCTGCGCCCGTGTCCGCTCCTGCACTCGACGCCAGGCAACTGCCGGAAAGCATTGCGGTCGCCTTCGTCAGGGATCTCATCGAGCATCATGGCGACAACGACGATTTCGCTCTTGCCCAAGTTCAGGCGTCCTACGCTCCCAAGGTCGATTATTATGGCAAGCTGACGAACTTGAGGTCGATCATTGACAACAAGAGGAACTATTATCGGCGATGGCCTGAACGCGGATATAGCGTCCGCGATGACAGCATCGTGGTCACCTGCACTAAGGATCGCTGCATGGTCTCGGGCGTCTACGACTGGGTTGTGCGCAGCCCCTCGAAAAATAAGCAGGAAAAAGGCGTAGCAAACTTTAGCTATACGATTTCGATCGGTCCCTATCCCAAAGTTATCGCAGAGACAGTGTCCAGCGATAACCGGGACCACCGTTAGCGCGGACACTCGCGGACACTGACGTCAAGCCCCTATACACGCTAATAAAGCGGCTCCTCGAACAGCGTCTTGTCGCCGTCCATCAGCGCCTTGATCTGTGCCGTCCCGTCGGGCGCGAGCGCAAGCTTGATGCCGAACGGCCGCACGCGCATGTCGTCCTGGATCGCCATTCCTTCGCCTTCCGGCAGATAGAAGCGGTCGATCCCGTAGTCGGGCGCGATCGTCGCTTCCGGATAACGAAGGTCCCAGCCCTCCGCGACGCGTCCGCCAATGTCGGCTTCGTCCGGGCCAGCAGGCGCCGGCGCCTGGCCGAACCACGCCGCGGCTGGCTGCCAATAACCGTCGGCGCCCTTTTTCAGCCGCACCGTGATCGAGCCGTCGTCGGTGGAAAACTTGCCTTGCGGAAGGTCGGCGATCAGCTTCACCGGGATGCGTGAAATGTTGTTGTTGAGCGAGATATAGTCGCCGCGCAGGAGATCGCGCGGATCGACCGGTTGGACTTTCAGGAGCACTTCCTTGCCGTTGCGCAGGATCGCGGCCCGGCCGGCGATGATCCAGCTGAGGAAGCCGATCTGGACGAGCGCCAGCACCAGCGCCGAGATGATGAGCTTCTTGCCGGTCATGCCGCTGCTCCTGTCTCGGCGGGCGCTCTCATGCGCTTCTCGATGCGGATGATGATCAGCGCCAGTATGCCGAGCAGCACGGCAGCCGCAAGGAAGAAGCCGGCCGTATCCAGCATCGACCGCAAGGTGACGCTATAGATAATGGCGAGTTCGAAGGCGAAGCCAGCATAGGCCAGCCAGCGCAGCCCCCTGCTCTCGCGGCCCGCCAGCATGATCGCCCCGACGATACCGGCAAGCGCTACGATCGAGGCGACGGCGAAACCGCTGTTGTAGGTGCTTTCATCCGCCAGTTCGAACTGGATCATCGCCATGCCAATAAGGAAGCCGAGCAAGGCGTGCACGGGCAGCCGGCCGCCCAGTTGAAGGATCCTGTCGATCCGATCGCCGGCAAAGATCGCAGCGGCAAAGAGCAGCGCTGACGCGATGGCCAGCGGCACGGCAACCGGCAGCATGTCGTGATCCGTCGCCAGCAGAACCAGATAGAGAATGACCGACAGAATGATGAGGTGGCGCGCTGCCTGGCTGCGTGTCCAGAACGAAATGGCGAACAGGACGACCGCCATGACGATGAAGAGATGCGGAATTTCCGCGCGCCAATAGAAGCCGAACCCCTTGAGGACCAGCCAGGCATCGGCAATGCCGACCGCAGCCACGGTCAGCGGGTTCGAGCGCAGCGCTACTGCCGCCAACGCCGTGCCGGCGCACCATGTCACAAGCGCCGAGGCCTCGTCTCCCGAAAGATGGTACATCTGGCCGATCAGCGCGATCGATCCGCCGAAGGCGGCGGCTGCAACGATCCAGAGCGCCTCGCCGATCGCGGCATGGTCGCGCGTCTTCAGCACCGCGCCGCCGACATAGCCGGCGAGAATGACGGCAAACAGGGCCGCCACGCGAACGAGGCGCGGGATGGCCTCCCAGTTGGCGGCGACGAAGATCAGGATCGCTGCGCCGAACAAAAGTGCCGCCATCATCGCCAGGATTGAGCCGAAACTCAGCGACGCGCGCTCATTGGCGGCGACGTCGCGCGTCAATGCCTCCGCCGTGGCGGGATCGATCAGCCCCCTCTCCCGCCAGCGGGCGATATCCACCCTTACCCGTGCCGAATAGCTCGCCATGCTTTCCCCCGAAGCCTGGTCATTTCCGTAGCCGGAACAGCCAAACCGTTGACGCGGCGGCATTTTCCGATTCGGCCTTCTTTGTGACGCAGGCGTGAATGGCCGTTAATGTTGCATTGCACAATTTGCATTGCTGCCATGCGCCAACGGCACTTTTAAACCGATATGATCCCACCTATTTTCTGTTCGTACACAAACGGAATGATCCGAACCAAAGACGAAACGAGAACTACCATGAACCTGATCCGCAACTACCGCAACTGGCGCCGCTACCGGGACACCGTCTCCGAGCTGAGCCGCCTGTCGAACCGTGAACTGACCGACCTCGGCATCAGCCGCAGCGACATCCACTACGTCGCCCGCAAGGCGGTCTAATCCGCTTCGGACCGCAAATGGTCCGAACCAGTTTTGAAGAGAGTAAGACAATGAACCTGATCCGCAGCTATCGCAACTGGCGCGTCTATCGCGACACTGTTGCTGAGCTGGGTCGGCTTTCGAACCGCCAGCTCCACGATCTCGGCATCGTTCGCGACGAGATCAAGATGATCGCCCGCAAGGCGATCTAACCAGGATTTCGCCAGGGTCGACCTCCTCCCCGACCCTGACGGATACGGCCAACCCTTACCTCCTCCCAAGGGTTGACCACCGAAACGGCGCCCGCCGGACCTCCTCCCCCGGCGGGCGTTGTTCAGAAGCGAACGAAGTTCGTCTTCAGGGATTTCGCCCCCTCTAAAAAGCGAAAGAGATTTCGTCAAAGCCGACCTCCTCCCCGGCGATGACGAATACGGTCGATCTTCACCTCCTCCCGAGGATCGACCCCCAAAACGACACCCGCCGGACCTCCTCCCCCGGCGGGTGTTGTTGTTTTTAGGGCTCGTCGCCCGGCCGGTCATTTGGCCGGCAATTGCAATCGCGCCGACAAGCGATTATTCCGGCGCTCATGAGCAAAAATCCCATACACGTCATCGGCGGCGGCCTCGCCGGCTCCGAAGCCGCATGGCAGATCGCGCAAGCCGGCGTCCCGGTCGTGCTGCATGAAATGCGCCCTGTGCGCGGCACCGACGCGCATAAGACCGACGGCTTGGCCGAGTTGGTCTGCTCAAACTCCTTCCGCTCCGACGACGCAGAAAACAACGCCGTCGGCCTGCTGCATGCCGAAATGCGGCTGGCCGGCTCGCTGATCATGAGCGCGGGCGACGCCAACCAGGTGCCGGCCGGCGGCGCGCTGGCCGTCGACCGCGACGGCTTTTCCGACGCGGTCACCGCAAAGATCGAAGCGCATCCGCTGATCACCATCCAGCGCGAGGAAGTGCCGGGGCTGCCGCCCAAGGATTGGGACCAGGCGATCATCGCCACGGGCCCGCTGACGGCGCCCTCGCTGGCGCAGTCGATAGCCGAGGCCACCGGCGCCGATGCGCTCGCGTTCTTCGACGCCATCGCGCCGATCGTGCATTTCGACACGATCGACATGAACACGGCCTGGTTCCAGTCGCGCTACGACAAGGTCGGGCCCGGCGGCACCGGCAAGGACTATATCAACTGCCCGATGGACAAGGACCAGTATCTCGCCTTCGTGGCAGCGCTGCTGGAGGGACAGAAAACCGAGTTCAAAGAGTGGGAAGGCACGCCGTATTTCGACGGCTGCCTGCCGATCGAGGTGATGGCCGAGCGCGGCGTCGAGACCTTGCGCTACGGGCCGATGAAGCCAATGGGGCTGACCAACGTCCACCATCCGGCGGTCAAGGCCTATGCGGTGGTGCAGCTTCGCCAGGACAATGCGCTGGGCACGCTTTACAACATGGTCGGTTTCCAGACCAAGCTGAAGCATGCCGAGCAGGTGCGCATCTTCCGCACCATTCCGGGACTGGAAAACGCGGAATTTGCGCGTCTCGGCGGCCTGCACCGCAACACCTATATCAACTCGCCGACGCTCCTCGATCCTTCGCTACAGTTGAAGTCGCGCCCCGGCCTGCGCTTTGCCGGCCAGATCACCGGCTGCGAAGGCTACGTCGAAAGCGCTGCCATCGGCCTGCTCGCCGGCCGCTTCGCCGCTGCTGAGCGCCTCGGCCAGGCGCTATCGCTGCCGCCTGCGACCACCGCCTTCGGCGCGCTGCTCAACCACATCACCGGCGGTCATATCGTCTCGGACGACGAGCCCGGCAAGCGCTCCTTCCAGCCGATGAACGTCAATTTCGGCCTGTTCCCGCCGGTGGAAGCGCCGAAGGCCGAAGGCAAGCGCCTGCGCGGCAAGGACAAGACCGTCGCGAAAAGACACGCGATCACATCGCGCGCGCTGGTCGATTGCCGGCAATGGCTGGGGCTGCCGACGCAGGCGGAAGCGGCAGAGTAGACCGTGGCGAAGCGCTCCAGGATGCCTCAGCTTCTGCCGCCGGATTTGCCGACAAGTGACCAACCTTTCGCAGGTGACTATGAGATAGTCTGGAGCATCTATATCAGATGCGGCAATCTGCAAAAGCTGCGCGCGGTTCATCTACCGGCGCTTGAAGCGTTGATCGGCCAGCCTCATGGCGGCAAAGGCTGGTTGTACGAGAACGAAAATTACAACGAGAACCGCGATCGAAGCCTGAAGCGAATAATCGCCGTGCAGAGTGTCAAAGGGCCCTACACTGACGAGTTGCTGCTCGATTTCATGAAGACGCTGTATTCGCTTTCATCGTTCTGGGCCATCCAGGCCCGTCTCAATCCGTCACATCCTCAAGGCGTGTACGTCAGCGCCCGGTTCCAGCGAGAAAACCCCGGCTCAGAAGCGCCTGCGGTCGTTGACGCGCTGGTCGAGTTGGAAGCAAATTTCACGGATGCGCAGGGCCATGCGTTCGGGCGGAGTTTCGGTACGACACGGCGTATCAGCGCTGCCGTGCCTGGTGACAGCCCAGCCGCAGGGTAGATTCGAATCCGGGCACCTTTGGCTGATCTCGAGGATGGAATAGAATTCTCCTAACGGAGCCGTTTCATGGAAGCCCCCGAAAAATTGTCCGTCACCGTCACGACAGCCATGGCGCGCATGATCCGCGAAAAGGTCGAGGACGGCTCATTTCATTCGGCTCTGCGAGCGAGGTTATCCGTGCCGCCCAGCGAGCGTTCCAGTGCGAGGAAGAACAGCATGCTGAGCGCTTGGCATCAATTCGAGCGCGCGTGAAGGCGTCGATTGACGCGCGTCCACGCAACGGAATCCCTAGCATGAATGACGTTTACGTCAAAGGGGCGTCCAGCCCCGCATCGCATGACGCAAGAGCAGCCAGTGCCGGCGCAAGGTGGAGAGCGTCGCTGTCCCACCAAGCGGCGACCTGCCCGCCTTCTCCATCTTGTCGAGATAGGCGCGAGTCAGCGCCAGCGGCAGGAAGGCCGGGCGCAACGAAACGGGAAGCGTTGGCGCACCCTTCTCGAAGGCGTTGAGATGTTCCCGCGCCAGCGCGATCATTGCTGCCACCGCGCGCTCCGCGGCAGCCCCTCCCTCGCTTTTCACGAACTCTTCCGGCGTCGTGCCGGCTGCCCCCAGTATGTCGGCGGGCACAAAGCACTGGCCGCGCCGACGATGCAATGGTAGCAGAAGGAGCAGGCCGGCGATGGCCTGCGCGCAGCCGGCCCTCCCCGCCAGATCGGCGAAGCCCGGCGCCGCCGCCGGATCGAGCACCATCGCCGCAAGCTGGATCAGCGCCGCGGCGGTTTCGCCGCAATAGCCTTCGAGGTCGGTCCGCGACGGCATCGGGTCGTCATAGAGATCGAATATCCGCGCCTCGAGCATGTTCTCGAAGGCAGCCTTCGGCAGATGATCGGCGGCGATCGTCGCGCGTAGGGCATCGGCGGTCGGGTGGCCTGCCTCGGCATCCCCTTCGGCCGAGATGACGTCGCGCCACCACTGCAGCCTGACCTCGCCCGGCAGCGGCTCGTGAATGCGATCGCGCACGCCGGCGATTTCGGCGTTGAAAGCGTAGAGCGCAAGCAGCGCGTCGCGCTTGTCGGCCGGCGCGTAGAGCGCCGACAGGTATCTGTCATGGTCGGCGGCGCGCACCGCGTCCATGACGATGTCGCCCGTCACGATGTTGGAAACGCCGGCCATTCAATCGACGGCGATCAGGGCCGCTGCCACGGCGCGATCTTCGGCCAAGAGCACATTGTACGTCCGCACCGCCGCTCCGGTCGACATCGGGTCGGCCGCAATACCGGCCTCCTTGAGCGCAGCGCGCAAAGGCGCCGGCAGCGGTCGCAAATCCTTGCCCATGCCGACCAGCAGGATCTCGACCTTGCCGGCTTCGGCGAACAGCTTGTCGAAATCCGCGGCCTTCAGCGCCAGCGGATCGGCGGGTTCCCAGCCATGGATGCCCGACGGCAGGACGAGTAGCGATCCGCGATGCGACATGTCGGCAAAGCGGAAGCCGCCATTGCCATAGGCCTCGATCGGCGCCTTGCCCGGGAAATGCGCCTCGCGGATGATGATGCCTTTGGCCATGGGTCTAGAGCATGATGCCGAAAAATGTGGAGCGGCTTTCGGACGACATCATGCTTTATCTCTTTGATTTAGACGGGCGTCAGGTCGCCACGGGCTTGCCGTTCACCGGCTTCTTCTCCTCTTCGGCCGCGGCCTGCGGCCGCAACCGGAACAGGATCAGCAGCGGGGCGGCGATGAAGATCGACGAATAGGTGCCGAACACCACGCCGAACAGCATTGCCATCGTGAAGGAGCGGATCACCTCCCCGCCGAACAGCACCAGCGCGAGCAGCGCCAGGATGGTGGTGACCGAGGTCAGCGTGGTTCGAGACAGCGTCTCGTTGATCGCGTTGTTCAACAGCTGCGGCAGCGGCATCTTCTTGTATCTTCGAAGATCCTCGCGGACGCGGTCATAGACCACGATGGTATCGTTCAGCGAGTAGCCGATGATGGTCAGGATCGCCGCCAGCGACGATTGGTTGAACTCCAGCCCGGTCAGGACGAAGAAGCCGATCGTCATCACCACATCGTGCACCGTGGCGATGATGGCGCCGACCGCGAACTGCCATTCGAAGCGGAACCAGACATAGAGCAGGATGCCGACCAGCGCGATCAGCATGGCGATCGTGCCCTGCTTGGCAAGTTCGCCGGACACTGTCGGGCCAACCACTTCGACGCGGCGGAAATCATATTGATCCTGCAGCTCGCCCCGCACCTTGTCGATGACGGTCTGCTCGGCATTCTCGCCGGCGTCCTGCGCGCCGACGCGGATCAGCACGTCGTTCGGCGCGCCGAACTGCTGCACTTGGATCTCGCCGATGTTGAGCTCGGACAGCCTGTTGCGGATGTCGCCGAGATCGGCGTCGCCCTTCTTGGACTGCACCTCGATTATCGAGCCGCCCTTGAAGTCGATGCCGTAGTTGATGTCGATGGTCAGGAAACCGATCACCGACAGGACCGACAACAGGCTGGACAACGCGAATGTCCAGCGGCGGATACCCATGAACGGAATCCTGGTGCCCGGAGGAATGAAGGTGACCGGAGCGCGCGGCAGTTCCTTCGGCCGGGCGCGGCGCAGCCAGATCGACACCAGCATGCGCGTGAAGGTGAAAGCGGTGAAGACCGTGGTCAGGATGCCGATCGCATAGGTGATGGCGAAACCCTTGACCGGGCCGGTGCCCAGCCAGAACAGCACCACGGTGGCGATCAGCGAGGTGACGTTGGAGTCGACGATCGTCGCCAGCGCCTTGGAGAAGCCCGTATCGATCGCCTGTATCACCGAGCGGCCGGCCCGCCGCTCCTCGCGAATGCGCTCGTAGATCAGAACGTTGGAGTCCACCGCCATGCCGATGGTGAGCACGATACCGGCGATGCCGGGCAAGGTCAGCGTGGCGCCCAGCAGCGACAGCACGGCCACGATCATGGCCACGTGGACAGCGAGCGCGACGTTGGCGAGGAAGCCGAGGAAGCCATAGGCGACAAACATGAAGGCGACGACGAGGATCGAGCCTATGATGCCGGCGATTTTACCCGCATGAATCGAGTCCTGGCCAAGGCCCGGGCCGACCGTGCGCTCTTCGATGATCGTCAATTTAGCCGGCAGGGCGCCGGCGCGCAGCAAGACGGCGAGGTCGTTGGCGCTCTCGGCCGTGAAATTGCCGGAGATCTGACCGCTACCGCCGAGGATCGGCTCGCGGATCACCGGCGCCGAAATCACCTGGTTGTCGAGCACGATGGCGAACGGCTTGCCGACATTCTGTTGGGTCGCCTGGCCGAACCTAGTCGCTCCCCGGGAATTGAAGGTGAACGAAACCACCGGCTCATTGGTCTGTGAATTATAAGTCGGCGTCGCATTCGACAGGTCTTCGCCCGAGACGATGACGCGGTTTTCAACCAGATAAGGAACGGGAGGATCGTCCTGCGAATAGAGGACTGAGTCGCCAGGCGGCGGACGGTTCTTGATCGCGTCCTGGACCGGCACCGACGTATCGACCATCTGGAAGGTCAGCTTGGCGGTCTGGCCGATGATGTCCTTGAGCCTTTGCGGATTTTGCAGTCCGGGCACCTGGACCAGAATGCGATCGTCACCCTGCCGCTGCACGATAGGTTCCGTCGTGCCGAGCGCGTTGACACGCCGCTCCACCACCTCGATCGCCTGCGACAGCGCCGTCGAGGTGCGGTACTTGATGCCCGCATCCGTGACGGTGAACTTCAACAATCCGGGCTCGGAATCGTCCAGCGTCATCGACTGGACGGAACCGCCGGCAAAGAGGCCGGCCGCGACCGGATTGGTTATCGGCTTCAGCGCCGTCTTTGCGGCTTCGACCTGGCTCGGGTCGTTGATGCGCACCTGCACGGTGCGGCCCGTTCCGCCAAGTCCCGTATATTGGATCTTGGCATCGCGCAGCAGCGTCCTGATCTCGTCGCGTGTCGTCTCCAGTTGGTCCTTGATCAGGTCGTTCTGATCCATCTGGAGCAGGATGTGCGAGCCGCCCTGAAGGTCGAGGCCGAGCGTCATCTGCCGCTTCGGCACCCAATTCGGCAATTGCGCCAGCATGCTCGCCGGGAAGAGATTGGGCGCGGCGAGGATCACTGTGATGGCCACGGCGAGCCAGATCAGGATCATCTTCAGGCGCGAGAAATAGAGCATTCGTTTTATCCGTTCAGGCGTACAAGCGGCTGCGTTCCGCCATCGAGGTTAGGATTTACTTCTTGGCGTTCTGGTTCGCCACCGGCTCGCCCTTGACGCGCACGTCCGAGATCGTCGAGCGCAGCGCCGTTACCTTGGTGCCGCCGCCAAGGTCGATCTCCAGCTCGTTGTCGTCGATCACCTTGGTCACCTTGCCGACGAAGCCGCCGCCGGTCACCACCGTATCGCCGCGGCGCACGGCCGACAGCATCTCCTGGCGCTTCTTGAGCTGCGCGCGCTGCGGCCGGATGATCAGAAAATACATGATCACGAAAATCAGGACAAACGGCAAAATCGAGATGAACATGTCTGGCGAAGCGCCGACGCCCTGGGCGTATGCCGGTGTAACGAACATCAAGAAACTCCTGGATGGTGAAATTCCGCCGCGGCCGCCCCGCGAAAATTTGGCCGGAATATAGTCGGTACAGTTGCCAATGCAACTGCGCTGCGGGCCCAATCCGTTGCTTTTCCAGCCATTTGCGGCGTGCTAGAGCGTCGCAGCGGAAGCCGCTTCGAGGCCGCCGAAAAGATGATGCTCCAACAAAAGCTTGGAGCTGGTTCTTGCAGCGATGTCATGGAAGCTGCTCCCACACGCTGAAATACCTTTAAAAAAAGGTCCAAAATGATCGACGGCCTGGACGCCTTGAACAAGAAACTGGACCGCCTGATCGAAGCGGTTTCCCGCCTCGCCCCGCCCCCGGTTCCGCAGGCCGACCTGGGCCTCGCCGACTGCTTCGTCTGGCAGGCTGATCCCGGCTATCTGGAGCCGGTGCACAAGGTCAACCGCGTCGACATCGGCCTGATCCGCGGCGTCGACCGCGTGCGCGACATCCTGCTCGACAACACCGAGCGCTTCGCATCCGGCTATGCGGCCAACAACGTGCTGTTGTGGGGTGCGCGCGGCATGGGCAAGTCGTCGCTGGTCAAGGCCGTGCATGCCGCCGTCAACGCCGCCGACAAGCTCGACCGGCCGCTGAAGCTGATCGAGATCCACCGCGAGGACATCGATACGCTGCCCAAGCTGATGGCTCTCCTGAAGGCAGCTCCCTATCGCTTCATCCTGTTTTGCGACGACCTTTCCTTCGACCATGATGACACATCGTACAAGTCGCTGAAGGCGGCGCTGGAAGGCGGCGTCGAGGGCCGGCCCGCCAACGTCATTTTCTACGCCACGTCCAATCGGCGGCATCTTTTGCCGCGTGACATGATTGACAATGAGCGCTCGACCGCGATCAACCCGTCGGAAGCGGTGGAAGAAAAAGTCTCGCTATCCGACCGTTTCGGTCTCTGGCTCGGCTTCCACAAATGCTCGCAGGACGAATATCTCGACATGATCGACGGCTATGTCCGCTATCACGGCCTGACGATCGATCCCGAGCAACTGCGCGCCGAAGCGCTGGAGTGGGCAACGACGCGCGGCAGCCGTTCGGGCCGCGTCGCCTGGCAGTTCACGCAGGATCTGGCGGGAAAGCTCGGCAAACCGCTGAAGGATTGAGATCGGCCAGGTCCGGACCTGAAAAAGCCCGCTCCTTGCGGAGCGGGCTGAAGACGGCGGGGAGGACTGGAGGTCAGGCGGCCCGCAATTGTTCTTGTTCTATTCGAGATAGCCCGACGGATCGACCGGGGCCGAGTTCTTGCGGACTTCGAAGTGCAGCTTGGGCGAGTCGGTGGTGCCGCTCATGCCGGAGAGCGCGATCTCCTGGCCGCGCTTGACCTTCTGGCCGCGCTGCACCTCGATCGAGCTTGCATGGCCATAGACGGTGACCAGGCCGTTCTCGTGCCGCACCAGCACGGTGTTGCCGAATTCCTTGAGGCCGTCGCCGGCATAGATGACGACGCCGTTCTCGGCCGCCTTGATCGGTGTCCCTTCCGGCACCGCGATGTCGACGCCGTCCTTGCCGGAACCGAAGCCGGAGATCACGCGGCCGCGAACCGGCCAGCGCATCTTGCCGATGCCGGTCGCGTCGGGCGCTACCGCACCGTCGTCCTCGGCCTGCTGGATGACCTTGGCATCCTTCTTCGGCGGCGTATAGGAGGCGAGCGTCTGCGACGGCGTGGTCTTCGCCGGCGGCGGCGTCGTCGCGGTTGTCACAGGATCGACGGCAGGCTTGGCAGCGGCAGGCTTGGCGGATGCCACGACCGCGCCGCCGGCCGGGACCTTGAGCGTCTGGCCGATCTTGAGCAGGCCGTCCTGCATGCCGTTGGCCTGCTTCAGCGCCACGACGCTGACGCCGGTCTTCCTGGCGATCGACGACAGCGAGTCGCCCTGCTGCACGGTGTAGGAGCCACCGGCGCCTGCCGGCTTGGCCTCAGCCATCTGCTGCGCCGGCTTTGGATTCTTGGAACCCGCCGCTGCTGCCGACGCATCGACCTGAGCGGCGGATTTGCCGTCCTTGACCTTGGGCTGCTGCGGCAGAACAGCGACCTTCTCCGGAGCGGGCTGCTTCGGCGTGTTCGCCGGCTTGCCTTCGGCGACCTTCGGCTCCGCCTTGCTCGAATAGGCATAGGCGGGGATGACGATCTTCTGGCCCGTCCTGATGCCCTTCTTCGGGTCGATCCCGTTGACCTTGGCGATGGCATCGGCCGGCACATGGTAGTGCGCCGCCAGGCCCGAAAGCGTCTCGCCGTCGCGCACCACAATTTCGGTCGCGTGCGGCGCAGCGCTCGCATTGCGAACGGCGTCGGGCTCCGCGGTCTTGAACGGCTTGGCCTGGGCGACCGTGCCGGTGGCCGTGCTGTCGCGATGCGGTGCAGGAGCAAGCGCCGGAGCGGGTGCAAGGGCAGGAGCGGAAGCGGTACGCATAGGCTTGGCAGGAGCCGGCGCCGACGGAGGCGGCAGCTGCTGCGCCGTGACCGGCTCGAGGCTCGATCGGCTCACCGACTGGGTGTGGGTGCCGTCGACCGGCGCCGGCGCGACCGTATCGCCCGGGTAGGGCTGGTCGACATTCTGCTTGTTGATGATGGCGCGCTGATTGTTGGTGGATGATGTGAAGACATCATCGACACCGTTGAAGCGCATCGACTGGGAACTGCACCCGGCCGCCGCGCCAGCAATGATCAGGACAGCGCAACCGCGCGCCAGATTGC
Source organism: Mesorhizobium sp. CA4 (assembly GCF_020165075.1). Lineage (NCBI taxonomy): Bacteria > Pseudomonadati > Pseudomonadota > Alphaproteobacteria > Hyphomicrobiales > Phyllobacteriaceae > Mesorhizobium > Mesorhizobium sp. CA4. The sequence goes on along the minus strand of NZ_JAIUHK010000001.1, from coordinate 56,920 downwards.
GTCTGTTTGCCTTCAAGTGATTGAATTGCATCGCACTAACCCGCACAGACCCGGTACAAACTGGTCACGATTAAAGCGCGTTAATGTTACTGGCCGGTTAACCCATTAGAATCCGGCGAAAATTTTCTTAAAACATTGGCGGAAATTTTGGCGAGGGCCGCAAGGCCCGCTAGATCACCGCGGCAACGCTGCGCAGGATCGGCTGCAGCCTGACCATGCCGATGTCCTCGCGCTCGAAGCGGCTGCCCACCTTGGTGAGCTTGGCCAGCACCTGCTCGCCCTCGTCCGGGCCGATCGGCGCGATGACGATGCCGCCGCTCGACAGCTGGTCGAGCAGGAAACGCGGCAGGCTGTCGAAGGCCGCCCAGGCGACGATACGGTCGAACGGCCCTTCATTGGGCAGGCCATTCGAGCCGTCGGCCTGGCGGGCGATGACGTTGCTGATGGCGAGCGCCTCGAACCGCTGCTTGGCCTGCTCGACCAGCGTCTTGTAGCGGTCGATGGTGATGACGCGCGCCGCAAGCCTGGACATGACCGCTGCCGTGTAGCCCGAGCCGGTGCCGATCTCGAGCACGCGGTTGCCCGGCTCGATGTGAAGTGCTGCGATCACCGCCGCCTGCAGATCGGCGCCCTCGATCGCCTCGCCGCATTCGATCGGCAGCATCCCGTCCGACCAGGCGAGCGCGTGAAATTGGGCCGACAGGAAACCACGCCGCGGCGTCGCCTCGAAGGCTGCGACCAGCGCCTTCGGCGCCGTGCCCCTGCCCCGCAGCCTGAGCAGGAAAGCGGCAAACCCCTCGCGGTCGTCGATGCCCGTATTCATGCCAAAACCGTGTTCATGCCAAAACCCTATTTTATGACAGCGCCTTGGTCAGTTGGTCGCGGAGTTCATGGGCGGTGAGGTCGAGCTGCAGCGGCGTCACCGACACCAGCCGGTTGCGCATCGCATGGAGGTCCGTGCCCTTCTTGCCTTCGACCGGCTCGCGGCCGAAGCGCAGCCAGTAGTAAGGCAGGCCGCGCCCGTCGCGCCGCTCGTCGACCCAGAGACTATGCACCAGCTTGCCCTGTGAGGTGACGACGGTGCCCTCCACCTCCTCGGGCGCACAATTCGGGAAATTGACGTTGAGCAGCACACCGTCCGGCAACGGCGTTTCCACCAGCCGCTTGAGCAGCGCCGGCGCCAGCGCCTCGGTCGTCTCGTAAGGGACGACGCGGTCCTCGCCGACATAGGAATAGGCCTGGCTGACCGCGATCGAACGCACGCCGAGCAGCGCGCCTTCCATGGCACCCGCCACGGTGCCGGAATAGGTGACGTCGTCGGCGATGTTGGCGCCGGAATTGACGCCGGACAGGATCAGGTCGGGCGGTCCGGGCAGGATTTTTTTCGTGCCCATGATGATGCAGTCTGTCGGGGTGCCGCGCACGGCATAATGCTTCTCGCCGATCTTGCGCAGCCTGAGCGGCTCCGAGATCGACAGCGAATGCGCGTAGCCGGACTGGTCCTGCTCTGGCGCCACCACCCAGACGTCGTCCGACAGCGTGCGGGCGATGCGTTCGAGCGACGCCAGCCCCTCGGCGTGGATGCCGTCGTCATTGGTCAGGAGAATGCGCATCAAGTCACTTCGCTTCGATCTTCGCGAGACCACCCATGTAAGGCCGCAGCACTTCAGGAATGGTTACGCTGCCATCCTCATTCTGGTAGTTTTCGATGACGGCTATAAGAGCGCGACCGACCGCGGTGCCCGAGCCGTTCAACGTATGGACGAAGCGATTGCCCTTGCCGTCCTTGTCCTTGTAGCGGGCATCCATGCGCCTGGCCTGGAAATCGCCGCAGACCGAACAGGACGAGATTTCGCGATAGGCATTCTGCCCCGGCAGCCAGACCTCTATGTCGTAGGTCTTGCGCGCACCGAAACCCATGTCGCCGGTGCAGAGCGTCACGGTGCGGAACGGCAGGCCGAGCCGCTTCAGCACCTCTTCGGCGCATTGCGTCATCCGCTCATGCTCGGCGAGCGAGCTTTCCTGGTCGGTGATCGAGACCAGCTCGACCTTGTAGAACTGGTGCTGGCGCAGCATGCCGCGCGTATCGCGGCCGGCCGAGCCGGCTTCCGAGCGGAAGCATGGCGTCAGCGCGGTGTAGCGCAGCGGCAGCTTTTCATGCGCGGTGATCTCTTCGCGCACGAGGTTGGTCAGCGGGACCTCCGCCGTCGGAATCAGGCCGAGACGGCCTTCCCCGTGCGGCGTGAAGAACAGGTCTTCCTCGAATTTCGGCAGCTGGTTAGTGCCGAACAGCACTTCGTCGCGCACCATCAGCGGCGGGATGACCTCTTCATAGCCGTGCTCTGTCGTGTGCAGGTCAAGCATGAACTGGCCGAGCGCACGCTCCATGCGCGCAAGCTGGCTCTTCAGCACGGTGAAGCGCGAGCCGGATAGTTTCGCCGCGCGCTCGAAATCCATCATGCCGAGCGCTTCGCCGATCTCGAAATGCTCCTTCACCCAGTTCGGGCGTGTCGGCACCTCGCCGACGATGCGCTTGACGACATTGTCGTGCTCGTCCTTGCCGACTGGCACATCGTCGAGCGGCACATTGGGCAGCACCGCGAGCGCGTCGTTCAGCGCCTTGTCGAGCTCGCGCTCGCGCGCCTCGCCGTCCTGGATGAACGCCTTGATCTCACTGACTTCGCCCTTAAGCTTCTCCGCAAGCGCTGCATCGCCCGACCGCATGGCATTGCCGATTTCCTTCGAGGCGGCATTGCGGCGCTCCTGCTTGACCTGCAATTCGCTGAGATGCGAGCGCCGCGCCTCGTCCTTCGCGATCAAATCGTCGACCGTGGACTGCGCCTCGCCCGCCGACCACGAGCGCTTCACCAGCGCCTCGACAAGGGCCTTCGGGTTGTCGCGAATCCATTTGATGTCAAGCATGGTCGATCCTCAAACTAGATGCATGTCACCCAAAAATGTGCAGCGGTTTTGGAAAACGACATGCATGAAAATAGAGACTTAAAAGCGCGTCGCTTAAACCATTTGAGCGCGACGCGCCTTAAGGATCGAGGGGGTAAACCGCATCCGCCATCGATGCAAGACGGCGACCAAGCCGACAGCTGCGATTTCTCGGCTGGAAAGCCCCGCTTAGGTGGAAGAGGCGTCCGGCGTGTCGCTCGCGACCGAGCTCCCCGCCTCCGCCTGTTCGCGCGCCAGGTGGTCGCGCGCCTGGGCGCGCTCGATCATGCGCGAGGACCAGATAGCGACCTCGTAGAGGATGATCGTCGGGATGGCGAGGCCGCACTGGCTCATCGGATCGGGCGGCGTCAGCACGGCGGCGACGACGAAGGAAAGCACGATCGCCCATTTGCGCTTCTCGGCCAGCGCCTGCGACGACAGAAGCCCGACGCGCGTCAAAAGGCTGGTCACCACCGGCAGCTGGAACACCAGGCCGAAGGAGAAGATCAGCGTCATGATCAGGCTGAGATATTCCGACACCTTCGGCAGCAGCGAAATCTGCACCTGGTCGTTGGTGCCGGTCTGCTGCATGGCCAGGAAGAACCACATGACCATCGGGGTGAAGAAGAAATAGACCAGCGAGGCGCCCATCAGGAACAGGATGGGCGAGGCGATCAGGAACGGCAGGAAGGCGCTGCGCTCGTTCTTGTAGAGGCCCGGCGCGATGAACTTGTAGATTTGCGTGGCGATCAGCGGGAAGGCGATCACCATGCCGCCGAACATGGCAAGCTTCACCTGGGTGAAGAAGAACTCCTGCGGCGCGGTATAGATCAGCTCGACCTTGTGCGGGTCGAGGCCTGCCCATTGCGTCGCCCATTTGAACGGGATGACCAGAAGGTTGAACAGGCGCTTGGCGAAGAAGAAGCAGACGAGAAAGGCGACGAAAAAGCCACCCAGCGACCAGATCAGGCGGCGGCGCAGCTCGATCAGGTGCTCGATCAGCGGCGCGGATGATTTCTCGATTTCTTCCTTTTCCTTGTCCGAAACGCTCACTTGGTGTCGCCCGTCATCTTCTTGCCGTCGGTTGCCTTCTTGACGGCCGGCTTCTTCGCCGCGGCAGGCTTTGCCTCAGCCTTGGGCGCGGCTTTCCTGGCGGGTGCCTCGGCTTTAGCCGCAGCCCGCACGGCCTTGGCCGGCGCCTCTGCGGCGGATGCCTTCGATGCCGCCGTGCCGGCGGCCCTTGCCTTGGCGGCCGCCACCTTTTTTGCCGGCTCGGCCGGAACGGCGGTCTCCGAAGCCGGTACGGTGACGGACGCGTCCGTCATGGTTGGAAAGATCGGGGCGGCCGAGGCAGCCTCGGCTCCGTTGACGACGGGCATGTCCGTCGCGCCGTTCTTGAGCGGTTCGGCGGCCTGCGGCGTCTCTGCTGCCGGCGCTGCCGGATCGGCGGCCGGCTTGGGCTTCATCATCGTATCGACACCGGCCCGCACATCGGCCGCGGCCTGCTCGAACGGATTGAGCTGCTTGCGCACCTCGTTCATCGGGTTGAGGCCGCGCAGGCTATCGATCGAACTCTTCACGTCGTCGAGTTCGGCTTCCTTCAGCGCTTCGTTGAACTGCTTTTGGAAGTCGCCGGCCATGGCGCGCAATTTCGCCGCGGTGCGGCCGAAGGTGCGAAGCATGTTGGGCAAATCCTTAGGCCCGACGACCACGATCATGACGACCGCGATCACCAGCAGCTCGCTCCAACCGACTTCGAACATGACAATCTATTCCGACGCGTGCATGCCGCCCGCACATGCGAAGCGGTTTTGGGACAACGGCATGCTCAAAGCAACAACCGAGATCAGCTCTTGCTGACCTTTTCCTTGGCCGGCGAAACAGTCTCGTCGGCGCGGTGCTCGACGGTACGCTTGTCGTCGGCGTCGTCGTCGGCCATGCCCTTCTTGAAGCTCTTGATGCCCTTGGCCATGTCGCCCATCAGTTCGGGGATCTTGCCGCGGCCGAACACCAGAAGCACGATGACCAGCACGATCATCCAGTGCCAAATCGAAAATGAACCCATAACAATCTCTCTCGAATGGTTTCCCTCGGCGATGATCTATGCGTTTTCGCTCGGGGATTCAAACACAACCGCAATGAAGTTGATAAAATGGCTAGCGGATGTCACGCACTTTCGGCGTGAGCGCCTTGCTACGAATCCGCGCAGGCCTTGCTAATAAACCATTCGTGCCGGTTTTCGCGGTCACTCTTCCGTGACGCGCGGCGTCAGCAACCCGAGTTCCTCGAGGTCGATATCGGTCAGCGCATCCTCGTCTTCGGCGAGCGCGTCCGGATCGGCAGGCGGCACCGGCATCGAGAAATTCGCCGGCATGCGCGTCGAGAGCAGGCCAGCGCCCTTCAGCTCTTCCATGCCGGGCAGATCGCGGATTTCCTCCAACGCGAAATGATCGAGGAAAGCGTCGGTCGTGCCGTAGGTCACCGGCCGTCCGGGCGTGCGGCGGCGGCCGCGCATCCTGACCCATTCCGTTTCGAGCAGCGTGTCGAGCGTGCCTTTCGACGTTTCGACGCCTCTGATGTCTTCGATTTCGGCGCGCGTGACCGGCTGGTGATAGGCAATGATCGCCAGCACTTCGAGCGCCGCGCGCGAAAGCTTCCTCTGCTGCACGGAGTCCCGGCTCATCAGGAAAGCCAGGTCGCCCGCGGTGCGGAAGGCCCAGGCGTCGCCGACCCGCACCAGGTTGACGCCGCGCTTGGCATAGATTTCCTGCAGATCCGCCATTGCGGCCGCGATGTTGACGCCTTCCGGCAGGCGCGCGGCAAGCTGCGTTTCGCTAACCGGCTCGGCACTGGCGAAAACGATCGCCTCGGCCATGCGCACGGCTTCCGACAGCTGCAGCCGCTCCGCGGGGTTCTCGAGTGAACCCTGCTCGGCCATCTCGTCTTCTGGTTCGTCCTCGACCTTGAACGGGATGACCGAAGCGTTGGCGCGTTCGCTCATGATACCACCTCGACTGCCCTTACCCCTTGCGCGCGGCCGCGCAGATAGATCGGCGCGAACACCTGGTCCTGCCGCACTTCCAATTTGCCCTCGCGCACCATCTCGAGCGTCGCCGCGAACGAACTCGCCATCGCCGTGCGCTTCTCTTCCGGCGCCGCCAGATATTCGATCAGGAAGCTGTCGAGCGTCGTCCAGTCGCCGACCGAGCCGATCAGCCGCGCCAGCACCTCACGCGCGTCCTTCAGCGACCACACGGCGCGCCGGGCGATCGTCACATTGTTGATCGCCTGCCGCTGGCGCTGCTGCGCATAAGCGGTGAGCAGATCGTAGAGCGAAGCCGAAAAGCTGTTGCGCTTCTCGACAATGACCATTTCCGGCATGCCGCGCGCGAAGACGTCGCGGCCGAGCCGGTTGCGGTTCACCAGCCGCGCCGAGGCGTCGCGCATGGCTTCAAGGCGCTTCAGCCGGAATTGCAGCACCGCCGCCAGTTCCTCGCCGCTTTCGCCCTCCTCGCCCGGCTGCTTCGGGATCAAGAGCTTCGACTTCAGGAAGGCGAGCCATGCCGCCATCACCAGATAGTCGGCGGCAAGCTCGAGCCTCAGCGCCCGCACCTTCTCGACGAAGGCCAGATATTGCTCGGCGAGCGCCAGGATCGAAATGCGCGCCAGATCGACCTTCTGGTTGCGTGCAAGATGCAGGAGAAGATCGAGCGGGCCCTCGAAACCGGCCACGTCGACGACTAGCGACGGGTCGCCAGTCAGGCGTGAATCGTCGTTCTCGGCCCACAGACGGTCCATCGGTGCGGCCTTCGCGGCCTTGCCTTCCAATGTCTCCGCCACTTGCCTTTCGTCCTTCCGGGTCAGGCCACCGCTTCGAAATAGGTGGCAAATTCCGCGCGTATCGCCGTTTCGTCCGCGACGTCGCGATCCTTTATATAGGTCAGCGCCCGCTCCGCGCGCTGCAACGACTTCCCCGACAGCGCCGTCGTGCGCGACGCGATCCCGGACATCTCCTCGAAAACGCCGTTGCAGTGAAGGACGAGATCGCAGCCGGCCGCAAGGATCGAGGCCGCCTTTGTCGGGAAATCCCCAGAAAGTGCCTTCATCGAGGTGTCGTCGCTCATCAGCAGCCCGTCGAAGCCGATCTCGCCACGGATCACCTGATCGATGACCTTGGCGGACGTCGTCGCCGGATTGTCGGGATCGACGGCGCTATAGACGACATGCGCCGTCATGGCCATCGGCAGCTCGTTCAACGCCTTGAACGGGGCGAAATCATGCCGGCTGAGCTCCTCCAGCGGCGTATCGACGGTGGGCAGCGCGAAATGCGTGTCGGCAAAGGCGCGGCCGTGGCCGGGAATGTGCTTCATCACTGGCAGCACGCCGCCCGACATCAATCCCTCGGCCGAGGCCCGGCCAAGCTCGATCACCGCATTGGGCTCCTTGCCATAGGCGCGCGCGCCGATGACGTCGCTGGCGCCTTCGACCGGGACGTCGAGCACCGGCAGGCAGTCGGCGGTGATGCCGAGGCGCGAGAGATCGAAGGCATGCAGCCGGGCCAGCAGCCAGGCGGCGCGGCGGCCGGCCTCGCGATCGTCGCGCCACAATGCGCCAAGCGCGCCCCCAGCCGGGTAGTTCGGCGCCAGCGGCGGACGCAGGCGCTGCACCCTGCCGCCTTCCTGGTCGATGAAGACCGGAGCGTCCGGGCGGCCGACGCAGTCACGCATCGAGGCGACAAGGTCGCGGATCTGCCCGGCTTCACCGATGTTGCGCGCAAAAAGGATGAAGCCCCAGGGACGTTCGTCCTGATAGAAGCGGATTTCGTCTTCGGTGAGGGATTTCCCGGCACAGCCGAGGATCATGGATTTTGATTCGCTCATAGACGCAAGTTTAGGGCTTTGAGCGAGCAAAGGGAATTATCCCTATTCTCGGACCAGCCAAAGCCCACAACCGTCCAGAACGAAAAGCCGGCGCGGCCTTTCGGCGGCGCCGGCTTTGAAAGATCAGGATCTCGTTAGCGCGATACGAAGCAGTTGCCCCCGGCAGCCTTGTAGCTGGTGCAAAGGTTGATCGCATCGTTGCGCGACTGGGCCGGAACGCGGACGCGGTAGAAGGTGCCTTTGCCGGCGACCTCGGCCTTGACGATGTTGGCGGTGCGGCCGGAGAGCACGCTGCCGTAGCGGCGCTGCAGGTCCTGATAGGTCGACTGCGCGCTCTCGACCGTCGGCTGCGAGGCGATCTGCATCGACCACGAGCCGCCGCCCGCCGCCGCCGGATCGATGGATGCGACCTGGTCCGGCTTGACCTCGCCGACGATATCGACCGGCTGGTCGGACGGACGCGCCGGCGCCACCGGCACCTTCGCTGGCGTGTTGGCCGACTGCGCCTTGGCTTCAGCCTTCTTGGCGGGCTTCGCCGGCTTGACGGTCGCCGCGTCGGCCTGGCCCGTATCGGCCTGGCCCGCGTTAGCCTGGCCCGCGTCGGAAGCCACGGTTCCCGTCTGCTGGCCGTCGGAGGCCGGCGCGACATGCTGCGGCGCCGGATCGCTCGGCTCGGCTGCCGCGATCTTCGGCGCGGCAGGCGCCGGATCCTCGCGCGGCACCAGTGAGCCGTCGGGCTTCACCATCATCGTCTTCACCTTGCGCGGCGCGACAGCGACGACATCGTTGTTGGCGGCGTTGTCGGCATCCTGCTGCAGCACCTGGGCGATGCGGTCCTCCGACTTCGGCGCCGGCGCGGCCGGCTGCCTGCTTGCCGGCGCGGCAGGCTGTGCGATTGCGGGCACAACGGCTTGCGCGACACCGGGCAACGCTGAGTCTGGATTGTCGGCGGTATCGCTGCCGGGGGCAGCGTCGTTATCCTTGGGCGAAAGATCGACCACGCGGCTCTGCGGCGGCTCCTTCGAGGCCAGGTCCACGGGCTGCTCGGTGGTGTTCACCAGCTTCTGCTGCACCGGCTCGGCGGACTTCGCCGCGCCGCCGCCCTTGGCGACCGCGTCATAAACCTTGTTGTCCTGGTTCGGCACGACCGTGCCGCCCGGATTTTCTGGTTTCACCTTGATCGGCGAATTGTCGGCCTTGACGATCACCGGGGCCTCGCTGCCGCCTTTGCCGCCGAAGGAGAAGGCCAGCGCGCCAAGGCCGCCGAAAACCACCACGGCGCCGACGAGCGCCGCGACCATCATGCCGCGCCGGCGCGGCTGCGCCGCCTCGCGCTCGCCAAGCCCCGGGATTGCCATCGCTTCTTCGAGCTCTGGGTCGTAATCGAGCTCTTCGCTGGCGAAGTCGTCCTGCTGCGAAACCGGCCGGCTGCCGGGCACGTCGTCGGCGTCGTAGTCGTTGGCGACGGCGAACGAAGCTGGCGCTGCCGGAGCCGCTGGAGTCTCGGCACGCAAGTCGCGACGGTCGTAGCCGTTGAATCCGGCATTGTAGGATTCGTCATCATAGCCGCGGCTCTGTGCGGGCGCCGATGCGATCTCCGTCGCGTTCATGTCGGTGAGCAGGCTGGCGAATTCCGCGTCGAGATCGTCGTAGGCGGAGGCCGCAGGCTGGTCCTCCTCGAAGCTGAGCTCCGGAATGTCGAGATCATCCGCGAGCGCTACCACGCGCTCCGGAACATCGACGGTCTCCACATCCGGCACGTCCTCATGCCGGCGAGCCTGCGGAGAAGGCGTCGGATTGGCGTAGGCGGTATAATCCACTTCCGGTTCGCTGCGATAGGCGGGCGCCGCCATCTGCACTGGCGCCGAAGGCACCGCCATCTGCACTGGCGCCAAAGGCGCCGCCATCTGCACAGGTGCCGAAGGCGCTGCCATCTGCAGCGGCGCCGAGGGCGCCGGCTGCGCGGCGAACGAAGCTTGCGCCGGGGGGGCGGCGGTCGGCGTCGAGCGGCTCCATGACCTTGCCGGCTCGGCGGAATGCAGCCGATCGGAGGAATTTGCCGGAGACTTCGCCCGAGCGGCCTCCTGCTCGGCCTCGATACTCCGGGCGAAAGCAGCGCCGAAGTCGTCGTCGTCGAAATCAATGCCCGGTTCGGTCGCCGAAGGCTCGGTCTTGGAAGACTCGGGCTTGGAAGACTCGGTCTCGGCGGGGGCCGCAAAATCCTGGCGGTCGAGCTCGCTGGCGAGCAAGTCATCCAGGTCGCCCTCGACCGGCTGAGCGCCCTGCCCGTTCTGCGCCGGCTGGTGCTCGTCGATATCCCAATCGAGATCGTCGGCTGCCGCCTTCCCGCTCACCTGGCGGCTCTCGGGTTCCGCAACCAGCCGCGGGGCGTAAGCAGGCTCCTTGACTGCCGGCATCGGCCGCGCGGTCATGGCGCCGAGCAGCGCATTGAGCTCGTCCTCCAGGCTACGCTCGCTGGGAGCCGGCTTTACCGGCTCAACGGCGGCGACCGGCGGAACCGGAGCGGCAACGACGGGAGCCGCCTCGGTGACCGTCGGCTGCAACGCGGCAACGGGCTCGACGGCCGGAGCTTGCGGCTCCTCGTTCAACGCATCGCGAAAGCTCAGCTCGAAATCGTCATCGAGGGTCAGCTCATTGGAAGGTTCGGGCGCGACGGGTTCTGGCTCAGCAGCAAAGTGGGCCGTCTCGACCGGCGAGGCGACCATCGGCGCCGGTTCGTCGTCAAGCGGCAGCTCCGGTGCCTGAATCTCCTGATCGTGGCCGAGATCCATATCGACATCGGTTATCGCCTGATCGAAATGACCGGCAAAATCATCCTCGGAGATCAGCGGGGCGGCTGCATGAGCTTCGACCGGCTCGGCGGCCTGCGCGTGCTGCTCCGGCTCGTGACTCTCAAACGACAGCTCGTCTTCGAGCGACATCTGGACCGCATTGTCGAAATCGGCGTCGAACGCCTCTTCGCTCGCAGCCTGCAGAGCTTCGACGGTGTCCTGACGAGCGTCGGCCGGCTCGGGATAGTTGGCGGGCTGGTGATGATCGAGCTGAAAATCCTGGTCAAGCGAAGCCGCCATTTCCTGATCGATCGGAAGCTCGTCTTCGAGCGCCGACACATCCAGTGAACTGGCGACCGCCTTATTGAAATCATCGTCAAAAGCGACTTCCGGCTCGGGAGCTGCTTGTGGCTCCGGCGCGAAATGCGCCGCCGACGCGACTTCCGGCTCGGGCGCGACCTGCAGGTCCGGCGCAAAATCCGGCTCCGGCGCACGGGCCACGGCGAAGTCGGCATAATCCGCCGCGTCGTCGAACACGAAATCCTGCTCGAAGGACGCGGTAAGCTCGTCGTCATTCGCGGCGGCGCTGGCAGCCTCGAAGGCCGGCTCGTTGCCGATCTGATGCAGTGCAGCCTGCTGAGCGACCGGCGCGCTTTCCTCGACGGAATCGAACTCGCCCATCAACTCCTTCTCGAGGTCGATGTCGAAATCGTCAGCCTCCACGGCCGGCATGGCCTTCTCGGCCGCTGGGGCCGGCTGCCTCACCGGCTGGCGCGGGTCGAAACCCATGATCCGGGTCAGTTCCGCGAACGGATCATCGTCGGCGATGTCGTTGTGGTCGGCTACTTTCAGCGGGGTTCTGTCTGCCATTATTGTTCCCGAACTCGCACACAGTCGGACGCCATGGACGTCGCGCAGGGTTGGCCCTTACCAGCGCAATGTGGGCAAAAGGTGACAGGTTTTTTAGTTAAACCTAACGCATTTCGATGGGCGCGTCTGCCCCGATAAGCGTCAGGCCGGAGGTCAAGACATCCGAAACAGCCTGCACCAGCCCTAGTCTGGCATAGGTTGATTCTCGGTCGTTAACCTTAACAAAACGTAAGTCCGCATTATCGTTGCCGCGATTCCACTGTGCATGGAAGCCGGAAGCGAGATCATAGAGGTAGAATGCGAGCCGGTGCGGCTCCAGCGAAAGCGCCGCGGACTCGATCAGCCGGGGATATTCAGCCAGCTTCCGGATCAGCGCGATTTCGCCCTCGTCGGTCAGCGCAGCCACCGAGGCCGCGAGCCGGTTGCGATCGAAATTCGCCTCGCCGAGCTGCTCGCTCGCCTGCCTGAAGACGGAATGGCAGCGCGCCGACGCGTACTGCACATAGAACACCGGATTGTCCTTCGACTGCTCCGTCACCTTGGCGAAGTCGAAATCGAGCGGCGCGTCATTCTTGCGGTAAAGCATCATGAAGCGGATCGGGTCGCGGCCGACCTCCTCCACGACTTCGCGCAGAGTGATGAAATCGCCGGACCGCTTCGACATCCGGACCGGCTCGCCGTCGCGGAACAGTTTTACGAGCTGGCAAAGCAGCACCGTCAGCTTGACCGTGTCGCCGGCAACCGCCCGCGCCAGCGCCTCGAGCCGCTTCACATAGCCGCCATGGTCGGCGCCGAGCACATAGATCAGATCGACGAAGCCGCGCTCGACCTTGTCCTTGAGATAGGCGACGTCGGCCGCGAAATAGGTAAAGGAGCCGTCCGACTTGACCAGTGCCCGGTCCATGTCGTCGCCAACCGCGGTCGAGCGGAACAGCGTCTGCTCCCGGTCTTCCCAGTCGTCCGGCTTCTCGCCCTTGGGCGGCGGCAGCTTGCCCTTGTAGATATGTCCCTTGAGCGTCAGGTCGGCGATCGCGGCCCGGATCTTCTTGGCGTTGTCGGCATGCAGCGTGCGCTCGGAGAAGAACACGTCGTGATGCACGTTGAGCAGCGCCAGGTCCTCGCGGATCATCGCCATCATCGCGTCGACGGTGCGATCCTTGACGATCGCCAGCGCCTCATCTTCCGGCATTTGCAGCAGGCCGCGGCCGAATTCCTTGGCCAGCGCCTGGCCGACGGGGACCAGATAGTCGCCCGGATAGAGACCGGATGGGATCTCGCCGATGTTTTCGCCAAGCGCCTCGCGATAGCGCAGCAGGGCCGAGCGGCCGAGCACGTCGATCTGCGAGCCGGCATCGTTGATGACGTATTCCTTGGTCACATCGTAACCGGCAAAGGTCATCAGATTGGCTAAAGTGTCGCCGACGACGGCGCCGCGGCAATGGCCGACATGCATCGGGCCGGTCGGGTTGGCCGAGACATATTCAACATTGGCCTTGCGGCCGCCGCCGATGGTCGAGCGGCCATAATTGCGTCCCTCGCCGAGCAGCGCCGAGAGATGCGCATGCCAGAACGCGTCCTTCAGCCTGAGATTGACGAAGCCGGGCCCGGCAATCTCGGCCGAGGCAACATCAGCGTCGCCCCGCAGCGCTTCGGCGAGTTTCTCGGCAAGCGCGCGTGGGTTCTGGCCGGTGGGCTTGGCCAGCACCATCGCTGCGTTGGTGGCAAGATCGCCATGGCTTGCATCGCGCGGCGGCTCGACCGCGATACGCGACAGGTCGAGCGCGCCTCCGTCCTTGTCCTTCAGATCAAGAGCTTCGACGGCCTTTATGATCCGCGCGTTGAAATCGGCGAAGATATTCATTGGAAGTGCTCTGGGCTTCAAGAGGCAACCGGCTCGATGGCCGGCAAAATCGAGGCTCGCCCTAGCTCAAATCGGGCGTATGGTCAAACAGACGCCGATGTTCCTTGAGCGCATATGTGTCGGTCATGCCGGCCAGGAAGTCGGCGACACTGCGCGCCTTGATGCGATCCTCTGCCCGGTCGAGCCCCTCGCGCCAGCCATCGGGCATGGCGCGCGGATCGGCGAAATAGACGTCGAAAAGCTCGCGCACGATGCGCTCGGCGTCGGTCCGCACCCGCATCACTTCCGGGTGCCGGTAGAGATGCTTGTAGAGAAAGGCCTTCAATTCCTTTTCGGCCGCGGCCATGCCTGCCGAAAACGTCGCCAGGGTCTCGCCCGCAGCGCGCACCGCATCGGCGCTGTCCGGCTTGAGCCGCTCGATATTGGCGGTGGTCGACGCGATGACATCCTCGACCATCAGTGTGATCTGCCGGCGCATCAGCTCGTGGCCGGTACGCACATCGTCGAGCTGGGGATATTTGGCGCGCACGCCATTCAGGATCGAGCCTGGCAGGCCGACCTCTTGCAGCATGTCCAGCGTCAGCAGGCCGGCGCGCAGGCCGTCGTCGATGTCATGGGTGTTGTAGGCGATATCGTCGGCGATCGCGGCGCATTGCGCCTCGATGCCGGCGAAGCGGTCGAGCTCGAGATCGTGCAGTTCCGAATAATCGCGGATCGCTTGCGGCACCGGGCCTTTGAGCCCCTTCCCGCTCGCGTCGGTCAACGGGCCGTTGTGCTTGACCAGCCCCTCCAGCGTTTCCCAGGTGAGGTTCAGCCCGTCGAATTCGGCATAGCGCCGTTCGAGCCGCGTCACGATCCGCAGCGACTGCGCGTTGTGATCGAAGCCGCCCCAGGCGGCCATCTTCTCGTTGAGCGCGTCCTCGCCTGTATGGCCGAAGGGCGTGTGGCCGAAATCGTGGACAAGAGCCACGGCTTCGGCCAGATCCTCGTCGCCACGCAATGCCCGCGCCAGCGCGCGGGCGATCTGCGCCACTTCGATCGAATGCGTCAGCCGTGTGCGGTAGTGATCGCCCTCATGCGCGACGAAGACCTGCGTCTTGTGCTTCAGCCGGCGAAAGGCCGTGGAATGGATGATGCGGTCGCGATCGCGCTGGAACGGTGTGCGGGTCGGGCTTTCCGGCTCGTCGAACAGGCGTCCGCGCGAACGCGCCGGATCGCTCGCATAGGCCGCGCGCGGCCGGTCGCCGAACCCGATGTCGCCGAGAGCACCCTTGCCCTGCCGCTCGTCCATTGATCCACCAGTTGACTTGGCCCTTTCCGCTTCATACCTATCATGTGAAACCGAAAGCAAGGTGACGCCGATGGGCGCGGATGCCAAGACTGCCATGAAGGTCGAAATGACCGACGCCGCGGCAAAGCGGATTGCCAGGATTGTCTCCGGCGAACCAGGCAAGACGGCGCTGCGCGTTTCCGTCGAAGGCGGCGGCTGCTCCGGCTTTTCCTACAAATTCGACTTGGTCGGCGATCGCAACGATGACGATGTCGCCATCGAGAAGGACGGCGCGACCATCCTGATCGATGACCTCTCGCTGGTGTATATGGGCGGCTCGGTGATCGACTTTGTCGACGACCTGATGGGCCAGTCCTTCCAGATCAGGAACCCGAACGCGGTCGCCTCCTGCGGCTGCGGCACCAGCTTCTCCATATAGCCCAATGCCTGCCATCGGCGCGGTCCGTCAGGTCGCGCTCTCGGCTGGCCGCGACCTCGATGTGACGCTTGCTTTCTGGCGCGACGTCCTCAGTCTGAACCTGCACGCCCGCTACGACCCGCCCGGTATTGCCTTCATTATGGCCGGTGATGTACGCCTGCTCTTCACCGATGGCGTTCCGGCCGGCACGGTCTATTTCGACATCGCCGGCCTCGAAGCCTTCCACGCGGAAGCGAAAGCCGCGGGCATTCCCTTCACCGCGCCGCCGACGCTCGTCCACCGCGACACCGAGGGGCAGTTCGGCCCGGCAGGGGAAAGCGAATGGATGGCCTTTCTAAAGGACCCCGCAGGCAATACGATCGGCCTCGTCGAGCGCCTGCCGTCCGAAGAGCATTGAGGTCCTCATGAAGATCGTCACCTGGAACATCAACGGCGTTCGCGCCCGCATCGGCAATCTCACCCATTGGCTGACCGAAAGCGCGCCGGACATCGTCTGCCTGCAGGAGATCAAGACGGTCGACGAGCAGTTCCCGCGCGCCGAGATCGAGGCGCTGGGCTACAATGTCGAGACCAACGGCCAGAAGAGCTTCAACGGTGTCGCGATCCTGTCGAAGTTTCCCTTCGACGAGGTCAATCGCGGCTTGCCCGGCGACGATGCGGATGACCACGCCCGCTTCATCGAGGGCATCTTTTCCACCGACCAGGGTGCCCTGCGCGTCGCTTCGCTTTATCTGCCCAACGGCAATCCGGTCGACGATGAACGGAAATTTTCCTATAAGCTCGCCTGGATGGCGCGGCTGGAGCGCTGGGCGGAAGAGCGGCTGCGGCTTGAAGAGGCGCTGGTGCTCGCCGGCGATTACAACGTCATCCCGGAACCCGCCGATGCCCGGTTTCCCGAAAACTGGGTGGGCGATGCGCTGTTCCAGCCGCAGACGAGACAGGCCTTCCGCCGGCTGAAAAATCTCGGCTTCACCGAAGCGGTGCGCGCCGTGACCGACTCGGCCGGCGTTTACACCTTCTGGGATTATCAAGCCGGCGCCTGGCAGAAGAACAACGGCATCCGCATCGACCACCTGCTGCTCTCGCCCGAAGCCGCCAACCGCTTCTCGTCGGCCTCGGTGGAAAAGCATGTCCGCGCCTGGGAGAAACCTTCCGACCACGTGCCGGTCGCGATCGAGCTTAGCCTGCAGCCCGCCTGAGACGTTACAAGGCTCCCGGACCCCAGTATCGCCACAAATCCCCTCTTTGATACCGATTGCTGTGGGGGTTGAATGGCGATCCGATTTCTTTTGCGGCCGGTCGGCCTTGCTTTGGCGCTTGCCGCGCCGACGCCAGTGCTGGCGGCACCGACCTGTCTGGCCAACGGCAAGTCCTTCAATGTCGGCCAGACGGCGTGCCTGACGCTGGACGGCGAAAGCCATCTCGCCCGTTGCGACATGGTTCTCAACAACACGTCCTGGACGAAGATCAAGGAAGAATGTCCGGGAGATGCGCCAAAACCGCACCCGACATCGATCTCGACCCCGACGCCTGCTCAGACGCCGACGGAGCCGACCGAGAACTGAGGCGCTGCCGAGCGGCTCTTACTGGTCGCCGTTGTTGCCCTTGGTCAGGATATCGTCGGCGAGCGAGATGGCGGTCCGGCGATCGGCCTCGCCGGCAGCGGCGAACGCTTCTTCCTGCATGTTGCGGATCCAGGGCTGGTCGGCCGCTGGAGCCCTCTCAAGCGCGGCCGTCATCATCGCCAGGCCG
This sequence comes from Mesorhizobium sp. CA4, assembly GCF_020165075.1. Taxonomy (NCBI): domain Bacteria; kingdom Pseudomonadati; phylum Pseudomonadota; class Alphaproteobacteria; order Hyphomicrobiales; family Phyllobacteriaceae; genus Mesorhizobium; species Mesorhizobium sp. CA4. The sequence continues at coordinate 40,116 of NZ_JAIUHK010000001.1, read as the reverse complement.
CGCACGACCTTGCCGCTCTGGAACAGGAGATTGCCGAGCGTCGCCTGCGCGCCGGCATGGCCCTTCTCGGCGGCGAGTTGCAGCCAGCGGCCGGCCTGCTTGACGCTGGCCTTCACGCCGCCCTCGCCCCTGAGGAACATGCGGCCGATCTCGAACTGGGCGTTCGGATTACGGTAGTTGGCGGCGGCGCGCATGTAGTATTCCTGCGCCGCCACGTCGTTCTCCTCGACCGGCGTGCCGGGAATGCCCTTGCGCAGATAGTCGCCGAGCGCCACCAGCGCGTCCGACACATAGCTTTCTTCCGGCGAGCCGGGCTCGACATCCTGGTCGACGATCTCCGAGAAGAACTTGAAGGCGGCATAGTCGTCGCGCGTCACCCCGTCGCCCTCGGCATACATGCGCGCAAGCTTCCAGGTGGCGCCTATCTGACCGTTCTCGGCGGCGTATTTATAGGCCTCGACCGCTTGGTCCTTATGGCCGCTCTTGTAAGCGGAGAAACCGAACTGGAACACCGCCCACGGACTCGACTGCGGCTTCACACCGGTCTTGTCGTCGAACACCTTGTCGTCGAAGGCCATGGCCTGCCCCGCGGCGCCCAAGGTCGCGAGAGCGACCAGTGCCGAAAAGACAGACGACCTCAACACCTCAGATGTCCGCATAGCAGTGCGTCTCTTTGGCGGCACCGGGATGGGTCACCGCGCCGTCGCGGGCCGACCCTACGGTCTGCGCATATTTCCAGATCGCGCCGGACTGGTAGTCGGTCTTGCGCGCTTTCCAATTCTTTGCCCGGGCCGCCAGTTCCGCGTCCGACAGGGCCACCTCGATCGTGCCTTTCACGGCGTCGATCGAGATCACGTCGCCATCCTTGACGAGCCCGATAGGCCCGCCGACCGCCGCCTCCGGCCCGACATGGCCGATGCAGAAGCCGCGCGTGGCACCGGAGAAGCGCCCATCGGTGATCAACGCCACCTTGCCGCCCATGCCCTGGCCGTAGAGCGCCGCCGTCGTCGACAGCATCTCGCGCATGCCAGGACCGCCGCGCGGCCCCTCGTAGCGGATGACGAGAACCTCGCCCTCCTGGTAATTGCGCTGCGTGACCGCTTCGAAGCATTCCTCTTCCGAATCGAAGCAGCGCGCCGGGCCTGAAAATTTCAGTTCCGACATGCCCGCGACCTTCACGATCGCGCCTTCGGGGGCAAGGTTGCCCTTCAAGCCCACAACGCCGCCTGTCTTGGTGATTGGCCGATTGGCGGGACGCACAACATCCTGGCTTTCATTCCAGGAAACGTGCTCCATATTTTCGGCCAAAGTGCGGCCAGTGACCGTCATGCAGTCGCCATGCAGGTAGCCGTGGTCGAGCAGCGTCTTCATCAGGAGCGGAATGCCGCCGGCCTCGAACATGTCCTTGGCGACATATTTGCCGCCGGGTTTGAGATCGGCGATATAAGGCGTCTTCTCGAAGATCGCCACCACGTCGAAAAGATCGAACTTGATGCCGGCCTCATGCGCGATCGCCGGCAAATGCAGCGCCGCGTTGGTCGAGCCGCCGGTGGCCGATACGACCGTCGCAGCGTTCTCCAGCGCCTTGCGCGTGACGATATCGCGCGGCCGGATATTTTTGGCGATCAGCTCCATGACCTTTTCGCCCGAGGCGAAATTGAAGCGGTCGCGCATTTCGTAGGGCGCGGGCGCACCGCAGGAATAGGGCAGCGCCAAGCCGATCGCCTCGGCGACGGTGGCCATGGTGTTGGCGGTGAACTGGGCGCCGCAGGAGCCGGCCGAAGGACAGGCCGCCTGCTCGATCTCGAGCAGCTCGGCGTCGCTGATTGACCCTACTGAATGCTGGCCGACCGCCTCGAACACGTCCTGCACGGTGATCTGCCGGCCGCGATAGCTGCCGGGCAGGATCGAGCCGCCATAGATGAAGATCGACGGCACGTTGAGGCGCACCATTGCCATCATCATGCCGGGCAGCGACTTGTCGCAGCCGGCGAGCCCGACCAGGGCGTCGTAGCAATGGCCGCGCATGGTGAGCTCAACCGAATCGGCGATGACCTCGCGCGACACCAGCGACGACTTCATGCCCTGGTGGCCCATGGCAATGCCGTCGGTGACGGTGATGGTGCAGAACTCCCGCGGCGTGCCGTTGGCGGCCGCCACGCCCTTTTTGACCACCTGCGCCTGGCGCATCAGCGAGATGTTGCAAGGAGCCGCCTCGTTCCAGCAACTGGCGACGCCGACAAGCGGCTGCGCGATCTCGGCTGCCGACAGGCCCATGGCATAAAGATACGAGCGATGCGGCGCCCGCGCCGGACCTTCGGTCACGTAGCGGCTGGGCAGCTTGGCCTTGGAGATTGCCTTGGCGTCCATCATCGTCCTTGCCGCACACCCCGCGGCCGGTCCCATCGCCGGGCCAACCTGGCACGCGTCCCGAGACCTATCTCGGGTGCTCCGGGTTTATGGCGGGAAATGGGCAGTTCCCTCTCTCTGACTTCTACAGCAGGGGTTGTTCATAAACTGTTGCTGAAACGTCACAATCGTATCGGGGCCGGTGGTGCAGCGAATCTGCAACAGCGGGCAGAGGGACGAAGCATCAGTCCCATAACGAAAAAGGCCGGACACTGCCCGACCTTTCGTTGAGTTTTCAAAACCTTAGAACTTGATTTTGATTCCGCCCGAGATCGCGGTGATCAGATCATCGCCGACGTCGTAGGTAGCGTCTTCGCCCGCGGTGTAGCCATTCTCGTCGGTAAGCGTCCCAGAATGGCCGCTAGTCATGACGCCTACAGCACCGGCCAAGCGAAGCTCAATGTTTGGCCGAGGCGTATAGGCAACGCCGCCGCCGAGAGTCCAGGTATCGGTTTGGACGCCATAGCCATGCGAGGTGCCGCGATCCCAACTAAGCTGACCGGCAGCGCTCCACTCGTCGTTGAACTTGTGGCCGATACCGCCGGAAACGGTCCACCCGTCACGATACATCAGGTCGAGCGAAGTCGGTCTGACAGCCGGGTTCGTCACGCCGCTGTTACATGCCGCACCGAGCGCCTTCGATTGATCGGTACAAATCGGGACGATCTGGAGAACGCTCCAATTCACCCATTTGACCGAACCGAAAGCGAGCCAACCGGGCGCGATACCCGACTGCAGTTTGAATTCGAGCGTGTCCGGCATGGACTGGGTTGGAGCGTAGATCGGGGTGGAGACGACGCCACCGATGTCCAAGGTGCCAGAAATGTTGTCGAGCTTCACCTGCGAATTGTAAACGAGGCTGGCGCGCAATGCGATATCCGGGATTTCATACGCGATACCCGCACGCCATCCCCAACCGCTGCTGTCAAGGTCAACACGCCCGACCATTGGACCGAAGCCGATGTTCGTTAAACCTTCCTTGAAGCCGTAGACCTTCTGGTAGAACACACCGCCAAGGAAGCGAAGCTGGCCTTTGCCCGCGTCAAACTTGTACGAGCAGGTCGCGGCGTAGTTGTCGCTCTTGATATCGGTTTCAATGTTTGAAACCGCGCCGTTCCAGTTACTACCAGGCGCGGTATGTGCGCCCCAAGGCTGCGAATAGTCGAACATGCAGTCGACGCCTTGGACAACCTGGGCTTTGACCCCGACGCGTGGCACCCAATAGGGCTCCGCTCCGTCGGCCGTAGAGCTAAAGCCCGGGCCCAGGGGAGCCCCTCCAGGACCGAGTGCATTCTTGTACTTGCGTTCCGGCATCACATAGGTGGCTTCCGCTTCCGTCGCGACGGGTGCCGGATCGAACAGCAGGTCGATGTCGTAGCCGCCGCGCTCCAGACCGCCGGCGTGCGCGGGATGCATCGCGGCGCCCATCAAAGCGATCGAAAAGCACCCTGCCCCCAGCAGCGCTTTGAACCGCAGATTGTTCATGTAAATCCCTCCCCGAAACACAAGTGGCTCAAGCTAGAACCAATTCCGGTTAACGACGCAACAACGTTTTCAAGAGCTGTACATGTACACCTTGACAGCACGTATTTTGCCATGGTGACTGGCGCCGCAATTGGCGCCCAAATCGCGCGAACTGGCGTCGAAGGGACCGAAAAGATCCGAAGAAACTGCCCAAAACAGGGGAAAAACAGCCGGTTTTAGGGCTGCCGGGCCCCATTGTTACATTATGGCAACAATGGGGCGCAAAGTTTCCGTTTACGTCAAAATTAACGTAGCGGCACGCTCGTTTTCGAGGCAGCTAACGTACCGGAAAGCGCCTGTTCGGTGAGGACGAATCTTTCCGCTCAGCCGGCGTCGCGCACCCTGGTCAAAGCCATAGAAAGCTTCTCCTGCGCTTCGCGATATTCGGCGAGTTTCTCGCGCTCGGCCTCGACCACTTCTTCCGGCGCATTGGCGACGAACTTTTCGTTCGAAAGCTTCTTGTGCAGGCGGGCAATCTCCTCGGTCACCTTCGCCAGTTCCTTCTGCAGCCGCGCGGCCTCGGCCTGCAGGTCGATCAGGCTGCCGAGCGGCAGGCTCACCGTCGCCTCGTTGAGCACGATCTGGGCCGAGCCTTTGGGCGGCGCATCGGCAAGCGCGATATCGCCGACGCGCGCCAGCCGCTTGATCGCCTGGGCGTGACGCTCCAGCCGCTCCCGCGTCGCCGTGTTGGCGCCGATCACCATCAGCGGCGCGATCGCCGCCGGCGGCACATTCATTTCCGAACGCACCGATCGGATGCCCGAGACAAGGTCGACAAGCCAATTGACGTCTGCGGCGGCCGCCTCGTCCTCGAAGTCGGGCGACGGCCAGGCGGCATGGCAAAGCAGCGAGGAGCGCTCCTTGCCCTCGCCCGCAGTCTGCGCCCACAGCTCCTCGGTCATGAACGGCATCATCGGATGCAGGAGCTTGTAGATTTCGTCCAGCACGAAAGCGACGCAGGCCCGGCTCTCGGCCTTGGCGGCCTCGTCCGTGCTCATGAACACCGGCTTCAACAGTTCCAGATACCAGTCGCAGAACAGGTTCCAGACGAAGCGGTAGGCCGCGCCCGCCGCCTCGTTGAACCGGTAGCTAGTGATGCCTTCGGTGACGGCGCGCGCCGCCCGCGTCAGCTCGGTCAGGATCCAGCGATTGACCGGCAGCTTGGCGTCGTTCAGCCAGAAGGCGTCGTCGCGCGCGACCTCGTTCATCTCGGCGAAGCGCGTCGCGTTCCACAGCTTGGTGCCGAAATTGCGGTAGCCGGCAATGCGCGCCGGATCGAGCTTCACGTCGCGCCCCTGAGCCGCCATGACGGTCAGCGTGAAACGCAGCGCATCGGCGCCATATTCGTCGATCAGGTCGAGCGGATCGATGACGTTGCCTTTCGACTTCGACATCTTCTGCCCGTTCTTGTCGCGCACCAGCGCATGCACATAGACGGTATGGAACGGCTCCTCGTCCATGAAGTGCAGGCCCATCATCATCATGCGGGCGACCCAGAAGAAGATGATGTCGAAGCCGGTCACCAGCACGTCGGTCTGGTAATAGGTCTTGAGCTCGGGCGTCTGGTCGGGCCAGCCGAGCGTCGAGAACGGCCACAGCGCGGACGAGAACCAGGTGTCGAGCACGTCCTCGTCGCGGGTCAGGATCTCGCCGGGCTGGAAGTTCTCGAGCTTGTCCTCGACCCAGGCCTTCCACGGCCCTTCCAGCGCGAGATAATATTCGACCGCCGCGGCTAAGGCCTCTTCCTCGGTCTTTTCGACGAAGACATGCCCGTCCGGCCCGTACCAGGCCGGGATCTGGTGACCCCACCACAGCTGGCGCGAGATGCACCAGGGCTGGATGTTTTCCATCCAGTCGAAATAGGTCTTTTCCCAGTTCTTCGGCACGAAGTTGGTGCGGCCCTCGCGCACCGAGGCGATCGCCGGCTTGGCAAGCTCGGCGGCGTTGACATACCACTGGTCGGTCAGGAACGGCTCGATCGGCACGCCGCCGCGGTCGCCATGCGGCACGGTGTGGCGATGCGGCTCGATCTTTTCCAGAAAGCCGCCCGCTTCCATCAGCTCGACGAGCTTCTTGCGGGCAGCGAAGCGGTCGAGCCCGTCGAGCTCGTCCCACACGGCCTGGCGCTCCGGCATGACTTCGAGACCGGCGAGGAAATCCTCATTGTCCTTCAGCTTGATGGCCGCTTCGACGGTCAGGATGTTGATTGCCGGCAATTTGTGGCGCTTGCCGACCTCGAAGTCGTTGAAGTCGTGCGCCGGCGTGATCTTGACCGCGCCAGAGCCTTTCTCCGGATCGGAATACTCGTCGGCGACGATCGGTATCTTGCGGCCGACGATCGGCAGCACGACGTTGCGGCCGACCAGATCGGTGAAGCGCTCGTCATCCGGATGCACGGCCACGGCCGTGTCGCCGAGCATCGTCTCGGGGCGCGTTGTGGCGACCGTGATGAAGGTCTTGGGGTTCTCAGGGTCGAACGCCTCGCCTTCAATCGGATAGCGGAAGTGCCAGAGGTTGCCGTTCACCTCGTGCTGCTCGACCTCCAGGTCGGAGATAGCGGTGAGCAGCTTCGGGTCCCAGTTCACAAGGCGCTTGTCCTTGTAGATGAGGCCCTCCTTGTAAAGCGTGACGAAGACCTCCAGCACGGCCTCGGACAGGCCCTCGTCCATGGTGAAGCGTTCGCGCGACCAGTCGGCCGAGGCGCCGAGCCGCTTCAATTGGTTGAAGATCGCGCCGCCGGATTCGGCTTTCCACTCCCAGACTTTCTCGATGAACTGCTCGCGCGTCAGATCGCGGCGGTGGATCTGCTTTTCCATGAGCTGGCGCTCGACCACCATCTGCGTGGCGATGCCGGCGTGATCCATGCCGGGCTGCCAAAGCACGTTCTTGCCGCGCATGCGCTCGAAGCGCACCAGAATGTCCTGCAGCGTGTTGTTGAGCGCATGGCCCATATGCAGCGAGCCGGTGACATTCGGCGGCGGGATGACGATGGTGAAGGCCTCCGCCCCTTCCTCCGCGCCGGCGCCGGCCCGGAAGGCGTCGGCCTCTTCCCAGATTTTGGCGATCTTCGGCTCGACGGCTTTAGCGTCGTATGTCTTTTCAAGCATGGAGGAAGTCCGAACTGTCGGGAACAAGCGTCCGGTGTAAATCGGAAGGTCTTGGCCGAGTCAACCGCGAGAGCTGCGATCGCTCTCACAGATAGGCCTGCTGCAGCCAGCGGCAATGCCGCCGGTTCTGCGATGGCGTGCCCGCCCGATGCAAGTCGCAGGCAAGTGCGCAGCGGCGCTGGGACAGCGACATGCATCAAAACATAAGCTTAAGCGCGTCGGTTGAATCCATTTCATGCGACGCTTCAGGCTGCCTTAAACAAAAGCGCCGCCCCAAGGCGGCGCTCGGACTGCGTGTTCCGTCAGCTTACTGCGCCCCGCGCGCCACGCGCTCGATCTCCTCGCGCACCAGCCTTTCGACCAGCGTCGGCAGATTGTTGTCGAGCCAATCCTGCAGCATCGGCCGCAGCATCTCCTCGGCCATCTCGTCGAAACTCTTCTTGCCGCGGCTGGCAAAAGCGTCGGAAAGCTCGCCGAAGGCCGCGGCGACCTGCCGGCCCGTATGTTCCGAAAGGATCGCAGGCCGAGCCGGCTGCACCTCCGGTTCGGATGCCCGTGAGCCGTCGGCTTGCGCGGAAGCTTCAGTCGCCGGTCGAACCTCTTCCTTCTCGATGTCGACCTTCTCGACCTCGACCCGCGGCGCGGCTTCCGGCGCCTTTGCGGTCGGCTTCGCGGTGACCGTGCTGCCGCCCGCCGCCGCGATTTCCCGCCGCCAATCGGTGACAATGGTCTCGGCGGTCTGCGGTGCATTTGCCGCCGCGGGCTTGCTCGCGGCCGGCGACGCGCTCGATTGAGCGGCGCTCCTGGCCCCCACCTCCGCCAAGGTCGTCGGCGCGGGCGCCGTCCTGACCGGGTCGTGGCGAGCCTCGGCGCGCGTCAGCGCAGGATCGGTCGCGGCAAGCTGTGCTTGGACCTCCGCCAGCGTCACCGGCTTGCGGGCGTCGGCATGCAATTCGGAGCGAAAGGCGTCAACCTCGACATTCGGCGCAGCCGCGGGGGGCACGACAGCGGCGGCCGGTTCCAGATCCTGGCGCAACTCGCCGGCCTCGGCCGGCTGCTTGCGCCCGGTGTCGCTGTCTTCAATGATCCTCCGGATGGAAGCCAGTATCTCTTCCATGGAAGGTTCGCGCTGCGCGCTGCTTGCCGTCGCCATCGTCACATCCGCCGCCCTAGTGACCTGTTCAAGAACCAGACCTGTTCAAGAACTTGACCCGTTCAGGAATTCCGTTCCTGCCCGGGTCGGAATTCGAATCAATGCAGACAGCGTAACCGACCGATCGTCTTCCGAGAATCCCCAATCTGGGGACTCCTTGGATTTCAACAGATTAGGCGACGCGCAGCCCGGCGCCCCATCCGCAAAGACAAACGCCGCGCATCCGTTGGACGCGCGGCGTTTGTCAAAGCTTGGACCGGAACTCAGCGCCCGTCAGGCGTGCGCAGTCCGTACCATTTGTCCTTGACGGCGTTGTAATGCTCTTCCGGCCTGTATTTGGTGACCGCCAGACCCAGCCGATCGACCGACAGCCGGCCCATCGCCGACAGGATGGCGTAGCTCGCCACGACCACGTCGCGCTCCGAGCTGGCCTGATTGATCTTCGCGGTGATGACGGCGTTCTGCGCGTTCAACACGTCCAGCGTCGTGCGCTGGCCGACATTGCGCTCTTCGATGACGCCGTTGAGCGCCAGCTGCGCAGCTTCGATGACCTGCCTGTTGGCGTCGACGCTTTCGCGCGCGGCGATATATTGCGTCCAGGCCGAGACCACGGCCTGGCGCACCTGGTCGCGGCTGACGTCGACCTGGATGCGCGCTTGGCTGAGCGATTCCTTGTTTTGCCGAACCAGCGCCGAAGTCCGCCCGCCCGAATAGATCGGAATGGTCAGCGTGGCGCCGATATTGGCCGAGGTCGACGTGCCGTTGGTGCCCCTGATGTCGGGAACGGCGTGGCTGTAATTGTCCGAAATGCCGGCCGAAGCCGTCACCTGCGGCAGCAACGCGCCTTCCGATGATTTCACCGAAAACGCCGCCGCATCGACGAGGTGCTGGGTGGCAAGGATGGCCGGATGCTCGGCGGAAGCGACGGCCAAGGCCGAATCGAGGTTGCTCGGCAACAGCTTGCCTAGCGGCGAAGCCGCCTTCAGCTTGCCCGGCTCGTCGCCGACGATCTGATGGTAAGTGGCGGCGCTCGCCAGCGCCGTCGCGCGGGCGGCGCTGAGCTGCGCCACGGCAGTGGCGCGCGAGGCATCGGCCTGTGCGACGTCGGTGCGGGTGCCCTCGCCGACCTCGAAACGCGAGCGGGCGGCGCGCGCCTGCTCGCTCAGGAATTGCAGGTTCTGCTCGGTCAGTGCCGCGACCTGGCGGTCGCGAATCACGTCCATATAGGCGCTCGCCGCGTTGAACAGGATGTTCTCTTCGGTGTTGCGCAGGCTTTCAACCGAAGCCTTCACCTGCGATTCGGCGGCTGCGACGTTGTTCTTGGTCTGAAAGCCATCGAACAGCGTCTGGTTGATCTGCACGCCGAAGCTGCCCGTGGTGATGTTCTGGGTGGCGCCTTGGGCGTGGGTGCTGGTGTAGTCGATGCTGCCCGAACCGGTGACGGTCGGGCGCCAGCCCGACTTGGCGATGGCAACGCCCTCGTCGGTGACGCGCACGCCGGCGCGAGCGGCGTTGAGCTGCGAATTGTATTGGTAGGCTTTGGCGAGGGCGCCCGTAATGGTCTCGGCGGAGGCGGCCAGCGGCGAAAGCGCCGTGGCCGAAACAAGGATAGTTATTAAAATGCTCTTGCGTAGAGACGGCACGTTATTTCCCTCATTCGTTTTGCATGGGAACCACGCCACGTCAGCCTACCCCTGCGGATCGGCCAGCGCCGCGTTGTTTATCGTTCCCCCGCTGACAGCCTCCCGAAACGCCCGGTTAACGATCAGCAACGATTGTTAGGCGCAAGCGATCATGACAGCGCCTTCGCTGCAAGGCAAAAACGCTCAGAATTCAAACGCGTGGGCACGTTCGAAGCCCGGTAGTGGCTTAATTGCCGCATTAAAGGCCCGTCTCCCGGTTACAACCCCCCCTGCTTTAAAGAACAGCCGGGCCACGCCAGAGTTGCCCCATCCTTCGACTGCAACCAGGCGTCCACCTTCCGCAAGCTGGTCGAGCAATGCCTGCGGCACTTCCTCGACGCTGCCGCCGATGAAGATGACGTTGTAAGGCGCTTTAGCGGCATGCCCCTGCGGCAGCGGCCCGTTGACCACTGTGACATTCTGGCAGCCGAGGCTGGAAAGCGTGGATTTGGCGGCCTCCGCCAGCGCGGGATCGCTCTCAAGCGCCACGACGGACCGCGCCAGCCTGGACAGCAATGCGGCGGAATAGCCGGTGCCGCAACCGACATCGAGCACCGAATCGCTCGCCTCGATCTCGGCCAGCTGCAAAAGCTTGGCGAGCGGCGAAGGCTCCATCAGGTAGCGCGCGCCGCCGCCCTTGGCGCCATCGGAAATGCGGATATCCTCGTCGATATAGGCCAGATCCTGCTGTCCGGCGCCGACAAACGCCTCGCGCGGCACGGTCAGCATCGCTTCGATGATCGGCGCGCTGGTGACATCGGTGGTGCGGATCTGGCCGTCGACCATCTTCACGCGGCGTTCGGAGAAATCAGCGTTCATGTCCCAACAACCCGCTCCCCGCGCCAGACACGCGGCCAAAACTTCGACTGGAACCCCACTCCGGCGCGATTGCGCTGGAGCCCGCAAGCATCTGGAGGCCTCGCCCGGAATCGAACCGGGGTGCAAGGATTTGCAGTCCTCTGCGTAACCACTCCGCCACGAGGCCTCGCAATGCTCCCGGCGTTCCGAGCGAACTCATTATGTTGGTGCTCAAAGGTCGTCAAGCGCTCGCGCGTCATTCCCGACGCTTTCGCGTGGAGCGGCCAAAGTGGTGATTACCTATCGATTGTCAGGGATCAGGCACCGCTGTGGCGCAGCCGCCGCGGCCTCTCAGTCGGACCGGCGCCGGCGTCCCCACCAGACGACGAAACGCCGCCGGTGGCGTCGGATCATGGCGAATTCATAGGATAGGACCAGGAGACCGAGCGGAACCATCCAGAAACCGAGAATCGGCAGAAAGCCCAGAAGCCCGCCAAGGGTAAGCAGCATGCCGATCGCGATTCGCCAGCCGCGCGAGCGCGGCATGGTGAACTCGCGGCCGAAGATCGAAATCTTCCGCGCCGGGGCGTTGTCATCATCCGCTGCGGTCATTCAAGCCAAATCCCATCTGCTGCCTAAGCCATGTCAAGGCGATGACCGGCCGCTTTGTTCCGTGCCGGTGTGAAGCCCTTCATATGTGGGCGCGCCGGACGATGGCACAAATAGCCGCATCAAAATCTGGAGAAAAAATGCGAAATGCTTCTTTGCAAAGCCGAAAGGTGTTTGCTATAGGCTGCGCCACTCACGTCAGAGCCTCCGTTCCCCGGTAGCTCAGTGGTAGAGCAACCGGCTGTTAACCGGTTGGTCGCTGGTTCGAATCCGGCCCGGGGAGCCAAGTCTTTTCAAGCACTTAACTGAAAATCTGCTTGTGCCATTCTACTGGGCAAAGGTCCTCGCGGGCTAAATTCCGGGCTACAAGCGCAAACAACGCCAGAAGCCCGTCGTCTGGAAAATTTGTACTCCTGAGGTTCTCTGCGATCATCAGGCATCGCGAATCAAACCGCGCAAGCTTCCTTCGAGGCGATCGAAAGCCTTGCAGAGGTTACCGGCCTCTCAATCGATCCGGGCCGGACCTTTCGGGGTCGTTACGCAAAAGCGTTCGCCGCACGTAACCGGCGCTCTCCCAACTGACGTTCGAACTTTGAAATCTGCAACGAGCAGAGCGCTCGGCTCCTGAAAAGGAGTGTTCCCCGGACCTTGTTGTCCTCTACGGGCGGGGCTTCAGAATTCGGATTAGTGCGCGATTTCTCGCGTCACTGGTTCTTCTGTGGACCTATTTTGCTTGAAATGCCGGAGGCGGCCTTAGCGTCGCCTCCGGCATTGTCGCGGCCCGTAGGCCGAAGCCGCCGGGCCAAGTTGACAGTCTCTCGGAATCGGCGGTTTCTACCGGAGATAGAAGCTTGGGTGGCTTTTTTTGGGGGACTGATGAGAGCGCTCATAGCGTTCTTGGGGGTGGTAGGGCTGTCCGGGTGTGTTGCCCCTACCAACACGGCGTTCGTCGGGCCATCTGGTTCGAAGGTCAACACCGTCAAATGTAGCGGATCGCCGCAAGACTGCTTTCAGGAGGCGACAAAAATCTGCCGTGGCCCATACCAAGTGGTAGACAGCGAGAGCCATGCCGGTGGCATTGTCGCGGACATCATACCGGGGCCGGTGACTTGGTACGGGATGTCGTTTAGCTGCGGCTCCTCTGACGGTCGAATGCCAGCGTTTCCGTTCCGTGGGCAAATGTATCAACGTCTAGCGGTCACAAACTGCCAGACGTTCGGCAATGCGGTCAGCTGCCAATCGTATTAAACAAAAAACGCCCGTCACGTTTCCGCAGCGGGCGCTAGTTCGGGAGGACGGGGCACCCCTTTTGCCCATCAACGACGGTACGCCTTGCCTAGCTGGATAATAAGCGCGCGCCAGTTGAGGCGCTGCATATTCCAGGTGCGTGACTTTTCTGCCACAGACACAAGAACGCCGGGTCAACTAAAGAAAGGTCGCTAAGGAAATGGGGCTTCGTCAGAGGGTGGCCGCTTGGTATCAGGGTCACTTATCCCGGAGGAACCAATGGTCGGGAAGCGTTCCGTTATTCTTCCCGGCGAGCGCTATGAACGGCATTGGACTTCGACCACCGCGCATGTTTTGGTGGACTATCTAGAGCACTGGAAATGGGTGATCGGGACAATGATCGCCGTGATTGGTCTCGCCTCGCGATCCTGCATTGAAAACAACCCGCCAGCCTTGCCGGGCCGCTTGTCTCCGAGGTGACGTCCGCTGTCGTCGCCGGCTGGACCTCGTCCTCTTCGATCCCAATGCTGTCGCCATCTCCAGGGACCTTGTTCCGATCCCAGTCGTGTCGGAGGTTTTTGGCAGCAGCATTTCGGATTTCGCGTTGCTTGTCCTTGCGCGGCTTGGGACCCAGCAGATCGCGCGATGATTGGCTTCCGTTGACCTCCCCTATGGTCGGACAGAACTGCCAACGATAGCCAGGCCCGAATGTCCCTGTAGTGGGATGGAGCCGCCCGACCGCAAGCGTTCACCGCTGCTTGCCAGGCGTAAGGGCCGGCAGTGCCGGCGCGAGGCTGGGAAGCCATGTGGCTTGGGAGCGCGTCGGGTTCACCGTCACTGCTCGTCGTCGCCTTCATTCAACGGTTCCAGCAGCGCGGTACAATCGATCAGATCGTGGAATTGGGCGCTTGTATCAAGCCGAAGGCAGGAGCCGTAAGATCGCAGGGTTCGCAGCCCTTGCATTTTTTGCAGCCTTGCCCGCCGTTCCGCTTCCCCCGGCAATGGTCGAGCTGAGCCTTTGTATTTTTCTGCCGGAGACTGCATGAGCAGCCCCTCCCCGAGGTTTCTGTCGTAGCGACGACCCTATAACTCGCGCAGCCATGAGCCATCATCTATTTGCAGGCCAATGCTTCCGGCGGGACTGAGGGAAATAGGGTGACAGTGCGCATTTGACGGGGGGCGTATCTATGCTGCCGGTCCTCATAAACCAGCAAGACATTTTCGGAAACTGTTCTCCGTTAAAGGACAAGAACTAAAGCAGTGCATTGCACGCGGTCGCAATAATCCTGGCAACTGCAGGACCAGGGTAGGCGCCCCACCAAAAAGCCCGCCGCCCCAATGGGAAGGCAGCGGGCTTAAAACCGGCGGCGCACCCCGCGCCTCAATCCGTCATCCGAGCGAGAATTGTTCCATAGCGGATAACGTTGCGATGGGCTCGTAGAGGGAGGCTTCAGCCCCCCATCTTCTTGGCCATCGCGCAGAAGTCTGCGTGCGACTTGCTAATGGTTGTGTCGCCGCAGTCTTTCAAAACCGCTGCACGCTCATCCGGCTTCATGGCCATCCAGGCAGTCTTGAAATCCGCCTCGGATCTCAATGTTTTCATGCCAGCATCGGTGAAGAACGGCGACATCTTGGCCGGGTCATCGAGCGCGGACGTCCCGGTATTGCTGCCGGCTATCGCGGCACTACCCATCATTGCGAGCGCAACTGCGCTCATGCAGAGCACCTTCATTTTCATTTGAACATCCTCCGGTTAGGTCCTCAATGAAATGTGACCGTGACGGAAGAACGCATGGTCATTCGAGACGTTCCCACGCGGCGCAAACAAGTAAGGTGGTTACGCCCGAATTACGGGTGACAGTGCACCTTTTCCTTCTGCAGCCAGCCTGACGTTGCTCCAGGAGCGCTGGCTCGGATCAATCATTAGCCACCGTAATTCCGCCAATCTGAAGTCTGTCATCTCGATTGCTCACCAATTGACGGCAAACAGGCAGGGAACGACGTTAGGCCCAACGGAATGGGCATTCAGTCCAAATTGCTGGTTTTCACGACGCCAAATAACCTCCCAAAGGAAAGGGAGGGGCAAATGGCGGGGAAACGAGCGATTGCTGTCAAAGACTGGTCTTGCGCCATGAGTGACGAGATCGGCCGCGTGGTCTTGGCCATAAACTCGACCGAAGGTGAAACGACCTACGTTCTTATGACAATCTTCCAGGCGGCGAAAATGGCTCAGGAGCTGCGGTCGCCGAAGCTGGTCCCTCGATACGACATATAGCCAGGCCAGCAGGGTTCCTAACGCATGATTGTTGAATTTGTAGGTCCAGCTGGGTCAGGCAAAACGACATTTGCGCATGCGCTCTATGAACAGTTGCGGGCTCACGGGCACCCTGCGAGGATTGTTCTCACTGACCGGCGCGCTGTTCATCGAACCATGCTGGACCCCGGCGGCATTGTCACTGCGATGGGTCGAGTCGCCCGCGCGGCCGCACGCTCGATCGGCATGGCCTGTCGCCCATCCGCAAATGCCGTCGACTTCAGAATTCGCGCAAATCTGATTCACACACTGCCTCCCAGAAACGTGATCTGGCGCATCAGGCTAAGTCAGTACGTTCTCCGCCTTGCCCGCGCATGGCGCCAGTCTGTCACCAGCGAGGAAATTCTTATTTTCGACGAAGCCTTCGTTCAGGCGGTTTCGATGCTCGCGTGCTTCAGTGGAACAGCAGATGAGACGAGCCTTGCTCACGCGCTGGATTTCATACCCGAGTCGGACGTGGTGGTTAGAATCGATGCCTCCGAGCAACTTCTCATCGAGCGGCTTGACCGGAGACAGAAGAACCATACCTTTGCCGAGCGTTGGTTCGAAACCGGCTTGGACATAAGGCTTCAGTCGGCCGCGGTAGTCGCGCGCGTATGCGGCTTGCTGACGGCGCGCGGGCGGTTGATCATTGACGTCGACGCCAACAATCAACGTTCACTAACGCTGGCGATCGACGAAATCGAAGAGGAGATCCTGGCGAAGTACAAACGCAGCTTGCACTCAGTCGCCGATCCGCCAATCCCGTCGCATTGATTGGCGGCCTGCAACGGACTTCCAGTCACCGTCGGCGAAGCTGGCTGCTGCTGCCAAACATCACCGCTTCCGGCGGGCTGCCTCCACCTCAAATGGGCCAAATTCCCATGGCCATTGTGCCGGCGATTTTTTTGCTTTGCGGCTTCGTCGCCCTACCTTAGCCTTCGCTCGAAACACCTTGCCAGCAAGCCGATAGCGGCGCCGACGATATCGCGCAGAGCCGCGTCGGCCATATCGAGGCCGTGAGGTTCCGTTCGCCGACGGGTTTCGACATACTCTTCGACATCACCGCGTCGGCCTATTTCGCCCGCGCAGTCGCGGCGGTGGCCGGCCACCAGCATAGAGGACATTCATGACCCGCCCGCAAGGAACCATCGCCCCGATCCTGACGCCGTTCGAAGACGACGGCCGCATCGCGCGCGATCTCTGGATCTCTCACGCCAGATGGGTGCTGGACCAGGGCGCGCATTTCCTCTCGCCCTTCGGCACGACGGGCGAAGCGCTGTCGGTGTCCTTGCGCGAGCGCATGCAGGCGCTGGAATGGCTGGTCGAGGCCGGCATTGCGCCCGACCGGCTGATGCCCGGGACCGGCATCACCGCGCTGCCGGAAACGGTCGAATTGTCGGCCCATGCCGTCGGTCTCGGCTGCGCCGCGGTGATGGTGCTGCCGTCCTTCTTCTACACTGGCGCCGGCGACAACGGCCAGGCGCGCTATTACAGCGAGCTGATCGAGAAGGTGGCAAAGTCTTCGATGCGCGTGATCCTCTATCACATCCCGCAGAACTCCGGCGTGCCGGTCAGTCCAGCGTTGACGGCGAGGCTGACCATGGCCTTTCCGGACACGGTCGTCGCCTACAAGGACAGCGCCGGCGACTGGAATAACACGGCCGCCGTCATCGCCGCCGCCCCCGATATCTCGGTCTTTCCGAGTTCCGAGGCGCAGCTCACCAAGGGTCTGGCGAGCGGCGCGGCCGGCTGCATTTCGGCCACCGTCAATTTGAACGCCGCCGCCATTCGCCGCCTCTATGACGCGGCCCGGAAAGGCGAGGACGTCACCGAAGCCGACGACGCCATCAAGGCGTTCCGGAAGGTCGTTCAGGACGCCGGGCTGATCCCGGCGATGAAGGCGGTGCTTGCGGTCAAGTCCGGCGACCGGCGCTGGCTGAACCTGCGCGCGCCGCATGAGAATGTGACGCTCGAGAGCGGCCAGGCGCTGCTGACGGCCCTCGGCAGCGCCGCCGATCATATCGGCCGCGATTGAGGTCGCGATGTCGGCGCGCCCAACAATCATCCTGCACACCGACAAGCCTGCCGGCGCGCTTGCAGTGCTCGCCGAGACGGATCGTCTGCAACGCTATCGCGCCGGGCAAGATCATCACCGGCAAACCGGGCGTCGCCAACGGTCCTGATGCGCTCGACTATTCGCGCCGCCGCACGCCATGGCCGCGGCTCGGGCATCCGCATGACGCGGCGGGCGCGGCGCTGTTTCTTGCCAGCGACATGGCGAGCTACGTCACCGGCATAAACCTGATGGTGGACGGCGGCTGGATGGCGGACTGACGGCTGTCAGCCGGCCGCCGCCCGGTATTGGCGACAGGAACCTTTGCGGAAAACACCCGTTGACCCTGCTGCGAGGGGGGTCGACGATATCTGGGACCCGTTGCCTTGGACGCAAAAACTGACAGAAAAGAGCGCGAAACCGCTCCCGCCGAAGAAGCGCGGGCTCAGCCCCGGTCCGATCAGCAGCAACGCCCGCCAGGCGACGACAGGCCCGTCGAAAACAAGCGTGACGACGACAAGCGGGCGCAAGACACGCAGGCGAATGACAGTCCGCCGGACGGCAACAGACCCGGCCTTATCAGACGCCATCCCTACATAGCGGCGATCATCGCCATCCTAATCCTGTTGGTCATCGCGGCCGTGGTCATCTGGTGGATTAACGCACGGCAGTATGAATGGACCGACGACGCCTTCATCGACGCACGCACGGTGACGGTCGGAGCGGAAATTGCCGGGCGCGTCACCGATGTCGCCGTCACCGACAACCAGCCGGACGAGGCCGGCGCAGTGCTTCTGCGCATCGACGACAGCGATTATCAGGCCTCGCTCAAACAGGCGGAAGCAGGCGTGGTGGCGGCGCAGGCCGAGATCGCCAACGTCCAGGCCCAGACCCAGGCGCAGAACGCCAAGATCGATGCCGCCGAAAAGCAGGTGGCGCAGGCACAGGCGGCGTTCGAATTCGCCAAATCCGAGGACCAGCGCAACCGTGAACTCCTGGCCAAGGGCACGGCGACGCAACAACAGGCACAGCAGGCCGCTTCGACCTTGCGCCAGGACCAGGCGGCGCTGGACGCGGCCAATGCCAATGCCGAGGCGGCGAAAAGCCAGGTGGCGGTGCTGCAGGCTCAGGGCAAGAGCGCCGAAGCCAAGCTTCGGCAGGCCGAGGCCACCGAGAACCAGGCCAAGACCACCCTCACCCGCACGACCATCCGGGCGCCCGTCGCCGGCCATGCCACCAACATCACGGCGGCAAAGGGCACCTATGCGCAGCCCGGCCAGGTGCTGATGATGTTCGTGCCCAACGACGTCTGGGTGAAGGCCAATTTCAAGGAGACGCAGCTCGATCTGATGCGGCCGGGCCAGCCCGTCGACATCGCCATCGACGCCTATCCGGAAAAGACCTTCCATGGCCATGTCGACAGCATCCAAGCCGGCAGCGGCACGGCGTTCAGCCTGCTCCCTGCCGAAAACGCCACCGGCAATTTCGTCAAGGTGGTGCAGCGCGTGCCGGTCAAGATCGTGTTCGACCAACCGCCCGGCGTCTATCTCGGTCCCGGAATGTCAGTG
The DNA here is from genome assembly GCF_020165075.1 of Mesorhizobium sp. CA4. Lineage (NCBI taxonomy): Bacteria > Pseudomonadati > Pseudomonadota > Alphaproteobacteria > Hyphomicrobiales > Phyllobacteriaceae > Mesorhizobium > Mesorhizobium sp. CA4. Next base: position 21,690 of record NZ_JAIUHK010000001.1, on the reverse strand, counting down.
GTGCCGACGGTCAAGGTACGATGAGCGATGCCGCAACAGCCCAGGGCAGCGAAAGCCGTTCCGCCGCCGGCGGGCGCAATCCCTGGCTGATCGCGATCGTTGTCTCGATCGCGACCTTCATGCTGGTGCTCGACACCTCGATTGCCAATGTCGCGCTGCGCAACATCGCCGGCAGCCTCGCCGCCGGCATGGACGAGAGCACATGGGTGATCACCACCTATCTCGTCGCCAACTCCGTTATCATTCCGGTCAGCGGCTGGCTGACCAGCGTCATCGGCCGCAAGCGCTATTACATGATCTGCGTGGCGACCTTCACGCTGGCGTCGCTGCTGTGCGGGCTGGCGCCTAATCTGCCGACGCTGATCGCCTTCCGCATCCTGCAGGGGCTTGGCGGCGGCGGCATGGCGCCGAGCGAGCAATCGATCCTCGCCGACACCTTTCCGCCTGAGAAACGCTCCCAGGCCTTTGCGCTTTACGGCATTGCCGTGATCGTCGCGCCGACTGTGGGGCCGACCATCGGCGGCTGGCTCACCGACAATTTCTCCTGGCACTGGATCTTCTTCATCAACGTGCCGTTCGGCATCATGTCGCTGGCGCTAGTGCAATGGCTGGTGATCGAGCCCGACATTCTCGAACGCGAGCGCCGGGAACGGTTGAGCAAGGGGCTGAAGGTCGACTGGATCGGCTTCATCCTGGTGGCGACGGCGCTCGGCTGCCTCGAAGTCTTTCTCGACGAAGGCCAGCGCAACGACTGGTTCGCCTCGACCTTCATCACTACTTTCGCCGTGATCTCAGCGGTGTCGTTCCTGCTGCTTGTTCCGTGGGAGTGGACGAGGCGCGAACCGATCGTCGACATCCGCCTGCTTTTCAGCCGGCAATTCGGCATGTCGTTCCTCGTCATGATGGCGGTTGGGGCGGTGCTCTTTAGCACCACGCAGCTTTTGCCGCAGCTGCAGCAGACGACCTTCGACTACACCGCCACCCTTTCCGGCCTGTCGATGATGCCGGGCGGCATCGCCATGCTCATGCTGATGCCGATTTCGGGCTTTGCCGCCGGTATCGTTCAGCCGCGCTATCTCATCATGTTAGGCATGTCGGTGGTCGCGGTCGCGCTCTGGCACACCACCTCGCTGACGCCCGACGCCAGTTTCGGTTTCTTCGCCTATGCGCGCGTCTACATGATGATCGGCCTGCCGTTCCTGTTCATCCCGATCTCGACCGCCGCCTATGTCGGCCTGCCGCCGCAGAAGACCGATCAGGCGTCCTCGCTGATCAATGTCGCCCGCAACATCGGCGGCAGCATCGGCGTGTCGCTGTCCAACACGGTGATTGCCCAGAACGCCCAGCTCCATCAATCGGTGCTGGTCGGCCACACGGCGCAATCGAGCGACACCTATCAGCAGACGCTTCGCCAGGTGACGGACCATTTCGTCGCCGAAGGCTCGCCGCTGGCCGAGGCCAGGCAACAGGCCGTGGGCTGGATCGGCCAGGAGATCGGCCGCCAGGCTTCGCTGCTCGCTTATATCGATGTCTTCTTCTATTGCGCGGTAGCGACGGCAGTGTTGGTGCCGCTCGCCCTGTTCCTCAGGCCGCCGAAGCCCGGGCCAGCCAAACGGCAGGACAGCCCCGCCGTGTGACAGAGCCGCTTGCAAAAGGATGCTTGTGCGTCAACGTCGGTCGGGCGATGGTGCGGAAATCTTGGAGGGGACCATGCGCAACATCACGACATCGGCACTGCTGGCGATAGCCACCGTCTATGCGACTGCTGCCAACGCCTTGGACAGCAGCAACGCGCCGGTCGTCGTCACGCCGCTGGCGTCTAAGACGACGACCGCGTCCGGCCAGCCGATCACGCTGCCGCAGAAGAACGTCGAGATTCAGGTCTCATCGTATCAGATCGCGCCGGGCGCGACGCTGCCCGTGCACAAGCACCCCTTCCCGCGCTACGCCTATGTCGAGCAAGGCACGCTCAAGGTCACCAATGTCGAGACGGGCGCCAGCAATACTTACAAGACCAGCGACTTCATCGTCGAGATGATCGGCCAGTGGCATCAGGCCACCAATATCGGCACCGATCCGGTGAAGCTTCTGGTGATCGACCAGATCGAGCAAGGCGCCAAGAACACGATCCTGAAGCAGTAGCCGGCAAGACGCGCGGTTCGAAGCGGGCGTCCTCCCTCGATTCATCCCCAGGCGCCCACCGGTTGCCGTGGTGGCGTTCAGGCGGTTGAACGCATTGATCAGCGCGATCTGGATCACCAGGGCGGCGAGCGCCTTGTCATCATAATGGCGCGCGGCCTCGTCCCAGACGTCGTCCGGCACCGCGTCGGAACGATCGGCCAGCCGCGTCGCGGCTTCCGTCAGCGCAAGCGCGGCGCGTTCGGCTTCGTTGAAGTACGGCGTCTCCCGCCATGCCGACACGGCAAAGATCCGCTCGTCCTTCTCGCCGGCTTTCTTCAACTCGCGCGCATGCATGTCGACGCAGACGGCGCAGGCGTTGATCTGCTGGCGCGCAGGTGAATGAGCTTGCGCGTCACGTAAGGCACGTCGCCGGCCTCTGTTGACTTGTCGAGCGCCAGCAGCGCCTGCAGCGCGCCGGGAATGAGCATCACCGGATTCTTCAATCTTGCTTCCATCGTCGGTCTCCTCGGGTTCTTGCGGCCGGCAGGGCACGCATTAATCAATAACTTTCCAGTTATGAGTTTACCCATAACTTTGTGGTTATGAGTTGTCAAGCGCTTCCATGGCTGGACCGATGGTTGCGGCTTTCGCGGCGGCGCGCCCGGTGCTAGGGCTGCCCATCTCGTCGAAAGCATGGATGGAAGCCGGTGGCGGACACGCAAAGACCCCTGATCGAAATCTGCGTCGAAGGCATTGACGGGCTGCTCGCCGCGCAGGCGGCCGGTGCCGACCGGGTCGAGCTCTGCGCCAGCCTGATCGAAGGCGGCATCACACCGAGCATGGGCACGGTGCGCGCCGCGCTCGAAAGCGCGACCATTCCCTTCCATGTCATCGTGCGCCCGCGCGGCGGCGACTTCCTCTACAGCGAGGCCGAATACCGCTCGATGCTTGCCGATGTCGAAGCGCTGCGCGAGCTGGGCGTCGCCGGCGTCGTCGTCGGCTGCCTGACCGCCGACGGCGCGATCGACGAGGCGCGCATGCGCGCGTTGGTTGAGGCCGCCGGCCCGCTCAACGTCACCTGCCACCGCGCTTTCGACATGACGCGCGATCCGGCCGAGGCGCTCGAAGCCCTGATCCGCTGCAAGGTCGGCCGCGTGCTGACCAGCGGCCAGCGCGATACGGCAGTCGAAGGCGTCGAGCTTCTGGCGGAGCTGGTTCGCCGGGCCGGCTCGCGCATCATCATCCTCGGCTGCGGCGCGCTCGCGCCCGACACGATCGGCGAGGTGCGCAGGCGCACGGGACTGACCGAGATGCATTTTGCAGCACTTGCGGACGTGCCGAGCGCCATGCGCTACCGCAACCCGAATGTCGGCATGGGCGGCACCGACCTCGACCGCGAATACCGCAACACGGTGACCGATCAAGCCAAGGTGGCGGCGACGATCGCGGCTGCGAAGGCCTGATGGCAAGGACGATGACCAAGCAAGTGCTGCCGATCGAACGCGTCTCGCCCGCCGACGAGCCCGCCATCCTCGCGCTCAACAACGACCACGCGGCGGAGCTGTCCTGGCTCGAGCCCGAACGGCTTTCCTTCCTGCTCGGCGAGGCTTTCTACACCCGCCGCATCGGCGCGCTCGAAGCCTTCATCCTATGCTTCGCCCAGGACGCAAGTTACGACAGCCCGAACTTCCTCTGGTTTCGCCAGCGCTATCCGCGCTTCGTCTATGTCGACCGCGTCGTCGTAGCGGCGGACGCCCGCGGCCGCGGCCATGCCCGACGGCTTTACGAGGATCTGTTCGAGCAGGCCCGGCGCGCCGGCCACACGATCGTCACCTGCGAGGTCAACGCCGATCCGCCCAACCCGGCCTCCGACGCCTTCCACGCAGCGCTCGGCTTCGCCGAGGTCGGCGATGCGGTGATCCACGGCGGCAAGAAGTCGGTGCGCTATTGGGCGAAGCCCATCTGAAGACGCCTCCGAAGCCGCTGGCAAGGAAAACAAGCCGCAGCTAATATGGCCAATCCGCTGGTTGGGGGCGACGTCATGGCGAGCAACGTCTTCCGCTTCGACGAGAGCTGGGACATCCCTGAAGGCACACCCCAGGAAGTTTGGGACGTGCTCTCGGACGCTCAGCTTCTGCCGCTTTGGTGGGGCGATGCCTACAAGGAGGTCGAACCGCTCGACAAGAAGGGCAAGGGCGTCGTCGGCGCCCGCGCTAGGGCGAGAGCGCGCGGCGCCCTGCCCTACGAGCTGAACTTCATCATCGAGGCCGCCAAGCTCGACCCTGGCCGGCTCGTGGTGGTGAAGACCTTCGGCGATTTCGACGGCCTGTGGCGGGCGGAGCTGTCGCCGTCCGGGGCAGGTACCCATGTCGATCTGGTTTGGCAGGTCACGGTCGAGAGGCCGATCCTCAAACTTCTGGCGCCGATTCTGAGACCAGCCTTCGCCTGGAACCATCGCTGGACCACGCCGCGCGGCGAAGCTGGGCTCCGCCGCTACCTCGCCGCGCAACGAGCGACAAAACCCGCTTGATCACCAGTTTCGATTGAGCCAGCCGCGGGCGGGTTTCTCGACGATGTAGTAGCTCGCGACCGCGCAGGCGAACACGGCCGCCAGCATCGGGATCGTCGCGCTGCCGCGCTCATCGACGAATTTGTAGAAAGGCTGCTGCCAGAGATAAAGCGAATACGACCACAGCCCCAGCATCACCATCGGCCGCGATGACAACGGCCCTTTCAGAGTGCCGCCGGCGAAGTCGAGCATGTTGACCGCCAGTGCCAAAAGCGGCACGGCGAGCGTATAATGCAGCGGCGTCGGTATCGGGTTGCTGAACAGCAGAACGCCGGCGGCTGCGGCCGCAAGAGCCACGTGGCGGCTCTTCAGGAAGGCCGGCAGGCGCCCATCGGCCTTGAGCAGGCAGATCGCGGCCGATAGCAGGATCGAGGCGATATGCACGTCCGTGCGCCAGTAGGTAATCTCGTAGCCCATGCCGAGAACCCCGTACGAAATGGCGCCGTTGGCCATTGCCAGCAGCGCCAGCACGACCAGCAGCCGCACGACATTCGCCCTTCCGGGAACCACCACGCTGATCAGCGCCAAAAGGACATAGGAGTGCTCCTCGACGCAGAGCGACCAGATATGGTCGAGGGCGCCGGCGCGAGTGATGAAAATGCCGGCGTAATTGTAGGTGAAGGTCAGCGCCGTCAGCGCCGCCTTCCACTTGAACGCGATGTAGGTGCCGGCAAGCCCGATCATGCCGGCAATCACGAACACAAGCAGCGCGGGATAGATGCGCGAGAAACGGCGCTTGAAGAACTTCTTCAGCGGAAAACGCTCGATGAACAGGATCTCGCCCATCAGCCGGCCGCTCAGCACGAAGAAGAACTCGACGCCGAGGACGCCGAGATTGATTCCCGGGAGCGGAAAGAAATGGCCTGTCAGCACCAGCGCGATCGACAGGCCGCGCCAGCCGTCGAGATAGGCAAGTCTTGCCCTGGCTTCCCTGTCGGCTGCGGCCCGCGGTAGGACGACGGACGCGGCGGAGATGTCGGTCATACCGTGCCTTCGCAACTCGAGGTCCGCATGCGAAGTGTCGCCCGCGTCCCGGACCATCTGGTATTCCCGCCGGATTTATTTTGCAGTGCGGGATAGCTTTGTGCAAGTGCGAAGCTGCGATTTGACCGGCGTTTCCGGTCAAACCTTTGTTATGGCAAAGAAAAAGGGGCCGAAGCGGCCCCTTCTTTGACCCGCGGAGTCGCCGTTCAGGCGTTGGCGGCCATCACGGCGCGCTTGGCCATCACCGCGATCAGATTGGCGCGGTAGTCGGCGGAGGCGTGGATGTCGCTCATCAGCCCTTTTGCCGGCAGCTTGAGGCCGGCGAGTGCTGCGGCATCGAAATTCTTCGCCAGCGCCGCCTCGATCTCCTTGGAGCGGAAAACGCCGTCCTCGCCGGCGCCGGTCACCGCCACTCTCACCCCGTCCTTGCCCTTGGCCACGAACACGCCGACGATCGCGTAGCGCGAAGCCGGATTGCGGAATTTCTGGTAGGCCGCCTTGGCCGGAGCGGTAAAGCTCACCGCGGTGGCGATCTCGCCTTCCTTCAGCGCCGTCTCGAACAGGCCCTTGAAGAATTTGTCCGCCGCGATCTCGCGCTTGTTGGTGATGATCGTCGCGCCCAGCGCCAGCAGCGCAGCCGGATAGTCGGCCGCCGGATCATTGTTGGCGATCGAGCCGCCGATCGTGCCCTTGTGGCGCACCGCCGGATCGCCGATCAAGGAAGCCAGATGCGCAAGCGCCGGGCAGGCCTTCCTCAGCTTCTCGTCGCTGGAGACGTCGTAATGCGTCGTCGCGGCACCGATGGTGACCGTCTTGCCGGACACCTTGACGCCCTGCAGGTCGTTCAACCGCGACACGTCGACCAGATCGGAAGGCGACGCAAGCCGCGTCTTCATCGCGGGGATGAGCGTCATACCGCCGGAGAGCAGTTTGGCGTCGCCGTTCTTCATGAGCTTGGCGGCGTCGGCGAGGGAGGAAGCGCGATGATAATTGACGGAATACATGCTCGTTCCTCCTCAGTGCTTCGTCGCGCGGATGGTTGCCCACACCGTGGCGGGCGTCGCGGGCATGGCGATGTCGACGACGCCCAGCGCATCGGTGATGGCGTTGATGACCGCCGGCGGCGAACCGATGGCGCCGGCCTCGCCGCAGCCTTTGATGCCGAGCGGATTGCCCGGACATGGCGTGTTCGAGGTCGAGACCTGGAAGGACGGCAGGTCGTCCGCGCGCGGCATGGTGTAGTCCATGTAGCTTGCCGTCAAAAGCTGGCCGTTGGCATCGTAATGCGCGCCTTCCAGCAACGCTTGGCCGACGCCTTGGGCGATGCCGCCATGCACCTGCCCTTCGACGATCATCGGATTGATGATGTTGCCGAAATCGTCGGCCGCGACGAACTGGATGATTTCCGTCAGGCCGGTTTCCGGATCGATCTCGACCTCACAGATGTAGCAGCCGGCCGGGAAGGTGAAGTTGGACGGATCGTAGAAGGCGGTTTCCTTCAAGCCCGGCTCCATGCCGGCGGGCAGATTGTGGGCGGTATAGGAGGCGAGCGCCACCTGGAACCAGGGCAGGCTCTTGTCGGTCCCCGCCACCTTGACCTCGCCATTCTCGATGACGATGTCGCCCTCATCCGCTTCCAGCAGATGCGCGGCGATCTTCTTGGCCTTGGCTTCGACCTTGTCGAGGGCCTTGGCGACGGCCGACATGCCGACGGCACCGGAACGCGAACCGTAGGTGCCCATGCCCATCTGCACCTTGTCGGTGTCGCCATGCACGATCGAGACGGAGTCGATCGGCACGCCGAAGCGCTGGGTGACCAGCTGCGCGAAAGTCGTCTCATGGCCCTGGCCATGGCTGTGCGAGCCGGTGAGCACCTCGATCGTGCCTACGGCATTGACGCGCACCTCTGCCGATTCCCAGAGACCGACGCCGGCGCCGAGCGAGCCGACCGCCGATGACGGCGCCAGGCCGCAGGCCTCGATGTAGCAGCTCATGCCGATGCCGCGCAGCTTGCCCTGCTTGGCGGCGTCGGCGCGGCGCTTGGTGAAGCCGGCATAGTCGGCGGCCTTCATCGCCGCATCGAGCGAAGCGTTATAATCGCCCGCGTCATAGGCCATGATCACAGGCGTCTGATGCGGGAAGGACGTGATGAAGTTGCGGCGTCGAAGTTCCGCTGGCGACACGCCAAGCTCGCGCGCCGCGGTTTCCATCATCCGCTCGAGCACGTAGGTGGCCTCCGGCCGCCCGGCCCCGCGATAGGCATCGACGGGCGCCGTGTTGGTGTAGACGGTGCGCACATTGGCGTGGATCGCCGGGATGTTGTACTGGCCCGACAGCAGCGTGGCATAGAGATAGGTCGGCACGCAGGACGAGAACAGCGACATATAGGCGCCGAGATTGGCTATGGTATCGACCTTCAGCGCGGTGATGCGGTTGTCCTTGTCGAAGGCCATCTCCACCGTCGAGACATGGTCGCGGCCATGCGCGTCCGAAAGGAAGCTTTCGGTGCGGTCGGCGACCCATTTGACCGGAACGCCGGTCTTCTTCGATGCCCACAGGCAGACGATCTCTTCCGGATAGATGTAGATCTTGGAGCCGAAGCCGCCCCCGACATCGGGCGCGATCACGCGCAGCTTGTTTTCCGGCGCAACGTTGTAGAAGGCGCTCATAACCAGCCGCGCGAGATGCGGGTTCTGCGACGTCGTCCAGCAGGTATAGTGGTCCTCGGCCTTGTCGTAGTGCCCGAGCGCGGCGCGCGGCTCCATCGCATTCGGCACCAGCCGGTTGTTGACGATCTTCATGCGCGTGACATGGGCCGCCGACTTGATCGCCGCGTCGGTCGCCTTGCCGTCGCCGAGTTCCCAGTCGAAGATCAGGTTGTTGTCGGCCTCGGCATGGACCTGCGGCGCGCCGGGTTGGATGGCTTTCGTGGCGTCGACCACGGCCTTCAGTTCCTTATAGGTGATCTCGACCGCTTCCGCCGCGTCGCGCGCCTGGCCCTTGCTGTCGGCGACGACGATGACGACCGCGTCGCCGACATAGCGCACCTTGTCGACGGCTAAAGGCGACCACGCGCCCATTTTCATCGGCGTTCCATCCTTGGAGTGGATCATCCAGCCGCAGATCAAATTGCCGATGCCGTCGGCCTTGAGCTCCTTGCCTGTCAGGACGCCAATGACGCCCGGCATCGCTTGCGCCTTTTTCACGTCGATCTTTTTGATCTGCGCATGCGCGTGCGGACTGCGCACGAACACGGCATGCTTCATGCCGGGGACAACCATGTCGTCGACATAGCGGCCGCCGCCGGTGATGAACCTCTTGTCTTCCTTGCGCGCCACGCGGGCGCCGACGCCTTCGATACCCATAGGAATTCCTCCGGAATTTTAGGGGAGTAGGGCAGTAGGGGTGTATGGGAATAGGGAATGAGGAGCCGGTCGCTTACTCCCTTACTGCCCTACTCCCTATGCCCTTAAGCTGCCTGCTTCGCCTTTCCCTTGGCGCCCTTCGCCATCGTCTCCGATGCTGCGAGGATCGCCTTCACGATGTTGTGGTAGCCCGTGCAGCGGCAGATGTTGCCATCGAGCTCAGCGCGCACCATCGCCTCGTCCAGGCCTTCCGGGTAGCGCGCGATCATGTCGGTGGCCGTCATGATCATGCCCGGCGTGCAGAAGCCGCATTGCAGTCCGTGATACTCCTTGAACGCGGCCTGCACCGGATGCAGCTCTGCGCCATCCGCCAGTCCCTCGATGGTGACGATGGTCGAGCCCGAGGCCTGCGCGGCGAGCATCGTGCAGGATTTCACCGCCCTGCCGTCGACATGCACGACGCAGGCGCCGCATTGCGATGTATCGCAACCGACATGCGTTCCGGTGAGGCCCAGATGCTCTCGCAGGAAATGCACCAGCAATGTTCGGTCCTCGGCGCTCCCGCTGACCCGCCTCCCGTTCACAGTCAACGACACGTCCGACATGCAACCTCCCTGGGTATCAACCTTGGTCATTGCCGAATGCCGTGCTTGTGCTTCGGCAGTGCGTTGTTCGCGCACCGTACAATGGGCAAAACAGCGCTGCCAGCGCCGGTTGCATTGTACTTTCGGTCATAGCAAAAGCACCACGCGCCCAGCGACCGGCCCATTGCCAAAACCGGGATTGAAGGCAAAGATGCCTTCGACGCGCGCGTGCCCGACATAAAAGACACGCATAAGCCAGCGTTGGGGGAATTGCGGAGAAGGCAGCTGGCCAGTTCGAGCACACGCTATGCATCGGGCCTTTCAGCGCTCACCACGGACGAGCCGGACCCAAATGCCTTTGCCCGAGCCGTCGCGGCCGAAGCGGCGATCGTCGATGCCGGCTTCGCGCTTCTGTTCTTCTCCCAAAGCCTGGTCGACGCGGCGGCGCTCGCGCAGGCGCTGAAGGTCCATGCGCCGTCGCTCGCCTATGCCGGCTGCTCGACCGCCGGCGAAATCACGCCGCAGGGATTGGAGGAAGGGCATGCCCTTGCCCTGCTTTTGCCGTCGGCGTCGTTTTCGACCGTCAGCACCATGATTGAGAACCTCTCCACCTCCGGCATGGACGGGATCACCGGCGAGGTCGTGGAGCTCAGGCGCCTGCTGCGCGGCCGCGCCGGCCGGGAGCGGACGAAGAGCGTCTTCGCCCTCTGCTTCATCGACGGGCTTTCCTATGCCGAGGAAGCGGTGACCTCGGCCATCCACTGGGGGTTGGACGACATCCCGCTGATCGGCGGCTCGGCGGGCGACGACCTGAAATTCGAGACGACCAGCCTGATCTCGGACGGCAAGGTCAGTTCCGACAGCGCCATCATCGTGCTGGTCGCGACCGAGATCCCTTTCCACGTCTTCAAAACCGACAATTTCATCCCGACCGACGAGAAGCTGGTGGTGACAGCGTCCGACCCCGATCATCGCATCGTGCGCGAATTCAACGCCACCAACGCGGCGGAAGAATATGCCGCCTCCGTCGGCATCGTGCCGCAGACGCTGACGCCCTTGAGCTTCGCCTCGCACCCGGTCGTGGTGAAGGTCGGCGGCGAATATTATTGCCGCTCGATCCAGCGCATGCATCCCGACGGCTCGCTGTCCTTCTTCTGCGCCATCGACGACGGCGTGGTGCTTTCGATCGCACAGCCGAAGAACATGGTGGAAGCGACGCGCACCGCTCTCCAGGATGTCGAGCACAGGCTGGGCGGCATCGACATGATCCTCGGCTTCGACTGCGTGCTGCGCCGGCTCGACGCGCGCAATCGCCAGGTCTTCCGTGACATCTCCGAGCTCTATCGGACCAATAAGGTGATCGGCTTCGGCACCTATGGCGAGCAGTATCGCTCGATGCACCTCAACCAGACCTTCACCGGCATCGCCTTCGGCGAGCGCCAGGCAGCCGAGTGAGCGAGATGCCGCTTCGCGACATCGACGACCTCGAAAGGCTGAAGAAGATCAACGCCGCGCTGGTCAGCCGCGTCGAGCGCTCGATGGACCAGCAGGGCAATGCCTTCTCGCTGTTCCAAACCGCGATTTCGCTGGAAAACCGGGTGCGCAACCGCACCGAGGAATTGCACGCCACGCTGCGCCGGCTCGAGCAGTCGAACATCGACCTCAGCGCGGCGAAGGAGAACGCGGAACTCGCAAACCTCTCCAAGACCAGATTTCTCGCCGCCGCCAGCCACGACGTGCTGCAGCCGCTGAACGCTGCGCATCTGTCGGTCTCGGCGTTGACCGAGGTCCAGACCAGCGACGAAGGCAGGAAGCTGGTGCGCCAGGTCGAGCGCTCGCTGGAGACGATGGAAGACCTGTTGCGCACGCTGCTCGACATCTCCAAGCTCGACGCCGGCGTAGTGCAGCCCGAAATAGGCGATGTCAGCCTAGAGGCGCTGTTTTCCTCACTGCGGTCGGACTTCCTTCCCGAAGCGGAAAAGAAAGGCCTGTCGCTGAAATTCCGCCCGGTCAATGTCGTCGTGCGCTCCGACCGCACACTGCTCAGGCGTATCCTGCAGAACATCCTTTCCAACGCGCTCCGTTATACCCGCTCCGGCGGCGTGCTGGTCGGCACAAGGCATCGCGGCGACACCATCCGCATCGACGTCGCCGATACCGGCTGCGGCATCCCCGAGGACCAGCGCGAAGCGGTGTTCGAGGAATTCCACCGCGGCACCGCGACGCTTGCCGATGCCGGACTTGCCGGCGGGCTTGGCCTCGGCCTCGCCATCGTGCGCCGCATGGCGGCCGCGCTCGGCCACCCGGTAACCTTTTCCTCGAAGGTGGGACGCGGCACCATCTTCCACATCGACGTACCGGTCGGCATGGCGCCGGCCGAACCGGCGACGACCAGCGCCGACATGGATCGCCCGCGCGGCTACGGCCTGTTCGGCACCAAGGTGCTGCTTGTCGAGAACGACGCCGATGTGCTCGCCGCCATGACCTCGCTGCTGGAGCGCTGGCAGTGCCAGGTACGCGCCGCCACCTCGACCGACGATGCGCTCGATCTGCTCGGCGACACCGCCTGGGTGCCCGACATCGTCATCGCCGACCAGCATCTCGACGGCGGCGATCTCGGCACGTCAACGATAGCCGAAGTGCGCGACTATCTCGGCCGCCCCGTACCGGCGCTGATCGTCACCGCTGATGGTTCCGAGTTCGTCGCCAAGGCCGCCCGCGCCGCCGGCATAGAGCTGATGCGCAAGCCGCTGAAGCCGGCGCAATTGCGGGCGCTGCTGGCGCATTTGCTGGCTTAGAAATACCGCCTCAAAATCCCGCCTGGTCTCTGAACAACTCCGCATTATCCAGCTTCGACACCTCGATCACCGCTTGCGTGCGGCTATACACATTGAGCTTGCGCAGGATCTCGGAGACATGCGCCTTGACGGTGGTCTCGCCCACCTGCAGTTCGTAGGCGATCTGCTTGTTGAGCATGCCCTGGCGCAGCATCTGCAGGACCCTCAGTTGCTGCGGCGTCAGCCTGGCCAGGCGTTGCACCATGTCGGCACGGTCGGTGCTGTCGGGGTCCGGGGGCTGCCCTTCGTAATTTTCCGGCACATAGACCGCGCCATCCATCACCGAGCGGATGGCCGCGGCAAGATCGCTCTTGCGGGCCGACTTCGGGATGAAGCCGGCGGCGCCGTAGGACAACGCCTCGGAGATGATCTTCGGCTCCTCATAGCCTGACACGATCACCACCGGCAGCCGCGGGTAGCGGGTCCTCAGCTGCAACAGCCCCTCGAAGCCATGCACGTCGGGCATGCTCAAATCGAGCAGCGCGAGATCGAACGGCTTGGCGTCGGCAAGAAGCTCGATCGCTTCCGCGATCGAACGCGCCTCGACCGTGTCGACATCCGGATAGGCCATCTGCACAGCGCTGTGCAGCGCCTCGCGAAACAGCGGGTGGTCGTCGATGATCAGGAAGCGGGCGCGATCGCTGGCGGAGGTCATTGCACGGGTTCAGGCATCGGTTCGGTTTCAGTAGGCGCAGGATAGTCCCGTGACCATGGCCAGATTATTGGCAAATAGTATACGCCCAATGGTACAGCGCATTGTCGTTGAAACGACAGCGCCAATATGCGTGGGGTCGTCCTCAGTCTTGCCCGTCCGTCAAAATCGGCGGAAAGTGACACGATTTATGCCAACGCAGAGAAAACTCATGCCCGAATTCGTCCTTCCGCCGCCGGCCACTGCCTCGGTTGCCGTCGCAGGCTCGGTGGAGCGGTTTGCCGTGCGCCGCATCTTCTGCGTCGGCCGCAATTACGCCGCGCATGCGCGCGAACTCGGCAATGACGAGCGCGACCCGCCTTTCTTCTTCACCAAGCCGGCCGACGCGGTGGTCGACAGCGGCGCCGAGATCCCCTACCCGCCGCTGACTTCGAACCTGCATCACGAGATCGAGCTGGTCGTTGCCATCGGCAAGGCCGGCTTCCGCATTCCGCGCGCCGATGCGCTCGCCCATATCTGGGGCTATGGCGTCGGCGTCGACCTGACCCGCCGCGACCTGCAGGAACAGGCCAAGAAAGCTGCCCGTCCCTGGGATTGGTCGAAGGCGTTCGACCAATCCGCGCCTTGCGGACCGCTCGTTCCGGCCGCGAAATCGGGGCATCCGGAAAAAGGCCGCATCTGGCTTGCCGTCAACGGCGCGGTGAAGCAGGATGGCGACCTTGCCGAGCTGATCTGGCCGATCGCCGACATCCTCGCTATCTGCAGCGAGGCGGTCGAGCTGCAACCCGGCGACCTGATCTTCACCGGCACGCCGGCCGGAGTCGGTGCGGTCCAGGCCGGCGACAGGCTCACCGGCGGCGTCGACGGTATCGGCGAGATCGCGGTGAGCATCGGGCAGCCGAGGCGATGAGCGATCTCGTCCTCCACAATTACTACCGCTCCTCCACCTCCTACCGGGTGCGGATCGCCCTGGCGATCAAGGGGCTGGACTACACCTATGTGCCGCATCATCTGCGCCATGGCGAGCATCTCGAGCCCGCCTATCTCGCCGTCAACCCGCAAGGGCTGGTGCCGGCGCTGATTCTGGACGACGGCACGCTTTTGACCCAGTCGCTGGCGATCATCGAATATCTCGACGACATCCAGCCTGAGCCGCCGCTGCTGCCGAAGGATGCGCTGGGTCGGGCACGAGTGCGGATGCTGGCGCAAATGATCGCTTGCGACATCCATCCAGTGAACAATCTGCGCGTGCTGACCTCGCTTCGCAGTTTGTTCGGCGCCGGCGACGAGGACGTCGTCAACTGGTTCCGGCACTGGGTGAACGAAGGTTTCCAGCCGCTTGAGAAGATTCTGGCTTCGTCGCCTGAGACCGGCACCTTCTGCCACGGTGATGTGCCGGGCCTTGCCGACATCTGCCTCGCCGCCCAGGTCACCAACAATGCCCGCTTCGGCGTCGACATGGCGCCCTACCCGGTGATTGCGCGCATCAACGCCGCCTGCATGGCGCTGCCGGCGTTCCAGAAGGCAGCGCCGCAGAACCAGATCGATGCCGAGTAACGAACTGAAGGACTCCCCATGAAAGCTGTCGTCTTTGAAAAGTTCGGCGAGGCGCCGACGATCCAGACCGTTCCCGATCCGAAGCCCGCCCCGGATGGCGTGGTCATCAAGGTCGAGGCTACCGGTCTTTGCCGCAGCGACTGGCACGGCTGGATGGGCCATGATGACGGCATCACGCTGCCACACGTCCCCGGACATGAACTGGCCGGCGTCGTCGTCGCCGCCGGCAAGCAGGTCGGCCGCTGGAAGGCCGGTGATCGCGTCACGGTCCCCTTCGCCGTTGGCTGCGGCCGCTGCTTCGAATGCACGTCTGGCAACCATCAGGTCTGCGAGCATCAGACGCAGCCGGGCTTCACCGGCTGGGGCTCGTTCGCCGAATATGTCGGCATCGAGCACGCCGACACGAATTTGGTGCGCCTGCCCGAGGAGATGGAGTTCGCCACCGCCGCCAGCCTCGGCTGTCGCTTCGTCACCTCCTTCCGGGCCATCGTCGACCAGGGCCGGGTGACGCCCGGCGAATGGGTCGCGGTGCATGGCTGCGGCGGCGTGGGCCTGTCGGCGATCATGATCGCCAGCGCCATGGGCGCCAATGTGATCGCCATCGACCTCACCGACGAGAAGCTGGAGTTCGCCAAAAAGATCGGCGCGGTGGCGACGATCAACGCCTCGACGACGCCGAACGTGGTCAAGGCCATCAAGCAGATCACCAATGGCGGCGCGCATATGTCGATGGACGCGCTTGGACATCCGACCACTTCGTTCAACTCAATCTCGAATCTGCGCCGGCGCGGCCGCCATGTTCAGGTCGGGCTGATGCTGGGCGAGCATGCCCGCCCGCAGGTGCCGATGGACAAGGTGATCGCCTTCGAGCTCGAAATCCTCGGCAGTCACGGCATGCAGGCCTACCGCTATTCGGCGATGATGGACATGATCCGCACCGGCAAGCTGAAGCCCGAATTGCTGGTGGGCAAGAAGATCAGTCTCGAAGAGGCGCCGGCCGCGCTGATGGCGATGGGCGGTTTCGAAGGCATCGGCATCGGGGTGGTGACGAAGTTCTGAGCAATTCCAGGAAAAGTGTGAAACGGTTTTCCGTCTGGAATTGCGTCAAAACAAATCAGTAGGCGCTTACCGCGCGAACTTCTTCGCTCCGAACACGCAGGCCACCACGCCCAGCGTGACTACCACCATCATCGGGCTGACCTGCTCGTGCAACAGGCTCGCCGCCAGCGCCAGGCCGAAGAAGGGCTGCAGCAGCTGCAGCTGCCCGACGGCGGCGATGCCGCCTTGCGCGAGGCCGCGGTACCAGAAGACGAAGCCGATCAGCATGCTGAACAGCGAGACATAGGCGAGGCCGATCCACGCGCTCGAACCGATGGCGGCGAAAGATGGCGGCAGCGTCGCGAAGCTCAACGCCAGCATGACCGGCAGCGACAGCGCCAAGGCCCAGCAGATCACCTGCCAGCCGCCGAGCTTGCGCGACAGCTTGGCTCCTTCGGCGTAGCCCAGCCCGCAGACGATGATGGCGCCGAGCATCAGGCCGTCGCCGACCGGCGACGCGGTCACGCCTTGCGCCAGGGCGAACCCCGCGACCAAAGCGCTTCCTAGGCACGAGAACAGCCAGAAGGCCGGGCGCGGACGGTCGCCGCCGCGCAGCACGCCGAAGATCGCAGTGGCCAGCGGCAGCAGGCCGACGAAGATGATGGAATGCGCCGAGGTGACATGTTTCAGCGCCAGCGCCGTCAGCAACGGGAAGCCGACCACGACGCCCAGCGCAACGACGACGAGCGAGATCAAGTCGCCGCGCTCCGGACGCTTCTCGCGAAACAGCAGCAGCATCGCGATGCCGAGCAGGCCGGCGATCGCCGCCCTGGCCGCCGTCAGGAAGGTCGGATCGAAATCCATCACCGCCACCCGCGTCGCCGGCAGCGACCCGCTGAAGATCAGCACACCGATGAAGCCGCTGAGCCAGCCGTCAAAACTCTTTTCCATCACCCGCTCCGTTTGTGCTTCCGTACCGGGGCAGACCATGGCATCACCAGAGACAATGCGGTACAATTCGACAAAACTGTAATGGTGCACGGGGAAGTACAGATGGACATAGCGGGCCCAAACGCCAGTGGCGCCACGCTTGTCGAAACCGTCATGGCGGCAATCCGCCAGCGGATCGCGGCGCGCACGCTGACGCCCGGAGCCCGCCTGCCCTCGATCCGGGCCATGGCCAAATCCATGCAGGTTTCAAAATCGACCGTGGTCGAAGCCTATGAGCGCCTTGCGGCGGAAGGCACGATCCGTTCGCGGCCTGGCTCCGGCTTCTACGCCGCCGGCCAGCTTGCGCCATTGTCGCTGGCCGAGATCGGCCCTCGGCTTGACCGCGCCGTCGACCCGCTCTGGGTCTCGCGGCAGTCGCTCGAAGCGGGCGAGGAGATGCTGAAACCCGGCTGCGGCTGGCTGCCGGCGTCCTGGATGCCGCAGGCCGCCTTGCGCCGGGCGCTGCGCACCACTGCCCGCGCCGACGACGTGGCGCTTGCCGATTACGGCACGCCGCTCGGCCTGCCGCCACTGCGCCAATTGCTGGCAAGGCGCATGGCCGACCATGGCGTCGAGGTCTCGCCGGACCAGATCATGCTGACCGACTGCGGCACCCAGGCGATCGACCTTCTGTGCCGCTTCCTGATCGAGCCCGGCGATGCGGTCCTGGTCGACGACCCCTGCTATTTCAACTTCCATGCGCTGTTGCGCGCGCATCAGGCCAAGGTTGTCGGCGTGCCTTACACGCCTTCGGGGCCGGACATCGAGCTTTTCGCCGAGGCGCTCGCCGAGCACCGGCCGCGCCTCTACATCACCAATTCCGGCATCCACAACCCGACCGGCGCGATCCTGTCGCCGGTCACCGCGCATCGGCTCCTGAAGCTCGCCGACCAGACGGATCTCACCATCGTCGAGGACGATATCTTCGCCGACTTCGAACACAGCCCTGCTCCGAGGCTCGCTGCCTTCGACGGGCTGCAACGCGTCGTCCAGATCGGCTCCTTCTCCAAGACGTTGTCGGCTTCCATGCGTTGCGGTTTCATCGCGGCACCAGCCGACTGGATGGAAGGCCTGACCGATCTCAAGATCGCCACCACATTCGGCGGCACCCGGCTGTCCTCGGAGCTGGTGCTGAGCCTGCTGAAGGACGGCAGCTACCGAAAACATGTCGAGCAGTTGCGCACGCGCCTGTCGCGCGCCATGGCCGAGACCGCCGGCAGGCTGAAGGCGATGGGCATCGTGCCCTGGATCGACCAGCCGGCCGGCATGTTCCTCTGGTGCCGCCTGCCCGACGGCATCGACGCCGCCGACGTCGCGCGCCATGCGCTTTCGGATAATGTCGTGCTAGCGCCCGGCAATGTCTTTAGCCTGTCGCATACCGCCGCTCGCTTCATGCGCTTCAACGTCACGCAATGCTGGGATCAGCGCATCTTCGGAGCGCTTGAGAAAGCGATGTCGGCATCGCGCCGTAACAAAGCTGCATAGATGACTTGATCAGCCTGGGAACCGACTCCGCCAGGTCTGTCGAGATTCAGGTCAGGCCGAGTCGAAAATGGTGGTTTCCGAGAACCGGAGCGGAGCGTACGTCAAGTACGTGAGCACCGGAAGCGCAGGAGGCCGCCATTTGCAGACTGGCCTCACCTGAATATCGGCGGACCTAACCGGCCCGCTTGCGGCGCTCATACATCATCACCAGCGTTTCGGCCGTCAGCGCCGGCTTCTGCTCGCCCTCGATCTCGACGGTGTTGGCCGCCTTCATCAGATACTGTCCCGGGCCGAGATCCTCCATGGAAAGCAGCGTGGTGCGCAGCCTGATGCGCGCACCGGCCTTGACCGGCGCCAGGAAGCGCACCTTGTCGAAGCCGTAGTTGAAAGCGGCCTGGGTGTTTTCCGGCACGATACCCATCTCCAGCGCCAGCGCGCCGATGATCGACAAAGTCAGGTAGCCATGCGCGATCGTAGTGCGGAACGGGCTCTGCCGTTTCGCCCTATCGGGATCGACATGGATCCATTGGTGGTCGCCCGTGCACTCGGCGAACTGGTCGATGCGCTGCTGGTCTACCGTCGTCCAGTCGGACACGCCGAGCTCCTGCCCGGACATCGTTCGCAACTGTTCGAAGGTCGGCGGCGTTCTCGGCCGTGCTTCCGTCATTCCGGCTTTCCCATCACTTTTGCCTGTCTCCCGACCATGAAGCGGCGGCCACTGTCAATGCGCCGCCCCGCGATTTTCGCCGGTAGAGTTGATGCTTTTAGGCAGGCCGAGAACGCTCGGGCGCCTGCGCCGGTTGCATCGCATGTCGGTCGGTGATGGGCCCGAAATCGCCAGGTAGCTATTTCTTTTCGTAGCCGGCGCGGATTTCCGCCATCGCATCCCGGATCCGGTCGCGCAAGATCTCGACTGATTCGGTGCTGGATTTGCGCACAAGGTCAGCCACTTCGCTGGCATTCTTCAGCGTCGTCTCGAACGACCTGCGGGCAAATTCCGCCTGCTTGCTCATCAGTTCCTGCGGATTGCCGGGTGTCTGGTAGTTCTGCGCCATTCGCGTGATCTCATGAAGGGCATTCTGTACCATCTCATGCTGCCTCGCCAACACCGAGGAGGCGCCGGCCGCACTTGCCCTCGCCGACTTTTCCAGGGCTTCGAGGTTCTTGCGATGATGATCGAGGATCGCCTGAACATCGACATTCGGCAGCTTGAGGTCGCGGCCGAACCTGCTGAACATGTCGAGAAAGGAGTCTGACTCTGGTCGTTTTGCCATGCTGTGCCTCCCTGCCGGCCGCCATGCGGCGCCCTTGAAGGAGAATAGTGCTCCTTGGGCCAGCGTCAATTGACGAGGAACAGCCGCTCCGCCGTATAGAGCGCCAGGCCGGCTAGCCCGCCGATGATCATGCCGTTGAAACGGATATATTGCAGGTCCTTGCCGATATTCGTCTCGATCAGCCGCGTCAGCTGCGCCAGATCCCAGCGCTTGACCTGGTCGGCGATGAATGTCGACACGCCGCTCTTCTGGCTTTCCACGAACGAAGCCAGCGCCACGACAAAACCCTGGTTCATGTCGGCCCTGATCTGGGCGTCGTCGGCGAGATGCCTGCCGACCTCGACGAACATGTTGGCGAGATGCTCGCGGATCGTCGAATCCGGCGCATTGGCGTCCTGTTCGATGAACAGGCGCAGGCTCGTCCATGCATCGCCGGCCAGCGCCCTGACTTCCGGACGGCCCAAAAAATCGCGCTTCAGCTTCTCGGCCCGCCTTGCATATTGCTTCGAGGTCCTGAGCCGCTCGATGAAGCCAAGTACGAAGCCGTCGAATTCGGCACGCATCGGATGGTTGGGATCGGCCCGCACCTCATCGAGCAACGAGCCTGCCGAAGCGACGATCTTCTTCAAGAGGTAGGCGTCGGCACGAAACAGGTTGAACAGCGACGGCAGTTCCTCGCGGATCTTTTCGCGCATCGTTGCCAGCGCCTGCTCGTCATTGAGGAAACGCCCGACGACCCTGGTGAACTCGTCGAACAGTTTTTGGTGGCGGCGCTCATCGGTCAGCGCCGACAAAAGCTCCGCCGCGAGCGGCGCCAGCGGCACCTTTTCGATCTGCTCCAGCATGCGGCTGGTGACGAAGTCGCGCAGGCCGGATTGCTCAACCGCAGTTAGCGTCTGCGGCACCAGCCGCGCGACGAATCGCGACAGGTCGGCGGCGCGTTCGGCATCGGCCAGCCAGTCGGCGACCAAAGCGGCGAAGTCGACCTCGGCGAGCTTTTGGCGCACCGGCTCCGGCGCCAGGAAATTGACTTCGATGAAACGGCCGAGATTGTCGGCGATGCGGTGCTGGTTCTCCGGAATGATCGCCGTGTGCGGGATCGGCAGCCCGAGCGGCCGCCGGAACAGTGCCACCACGGCATACCAGTCGGCGATGCCGCCGATGGTCGCCGCCTCGGCGAAGGCCGCGACGAAACCGAGCCATGGGTAGCTGCCCTCGAAGGACTTGGCGAGCGCGAAGACCAGGATGGACAGCGCAAGCGCCCCGGCGGCGATGGACTTGGTCCGTCGCAATGCCGCGAGCTTTGCTTGCGCATCGGCGTCGAATCGAACCGGCGCGAGGGCCGGAGCTGACTGTGACATGGAAAGGCCGTTTCCTGTTTGCACCCGCCTCTATCTAGTGGCTGCCCCGCCAAAACGCTCGCTCGAAGCTTGGGAGCCATCCCTGGCCGCCATAAGCGCCGGTATGCACGAAAAGTTGACACGATTGTTCAGCTATGTACCGGTCCAATCTGGAATTGTTCCAAACTATGGGCCATATTCGGCTCAAGCTAATATTTCGCGAGGATACCATGCGGCTCACGCGCCAGACCAATTATGCGATGCGCATCCTGATGTATTGCGCCGCAAACACCGACAGGCTGAGCCGCATCCCCGAGATCGCCGCCGCCTATTCTGTGTCGGAACTGTTCCTGTTCAAGATCCTGCAGCCGCTGGTCGAGGCCGGCCTGGTCGAAACGGTGCGCGGCAGGAATGGCGGCGTCAGGCTTGGCCTTTCGGCCGAGCAGATCAGCCTGTTCGACGTCGTGCGCGTCACCGAAGAGAGCTTCGCCATGGCCGAGTGCTTCGAGAATGACGCGGCCGAATGCCCGCTGGTCGACAGCTGCGCCCTGAATTCGGCGCTGCGCGAGGCGCTCAACGCCTTCTTCGCCGTGCTCTCCCGCTACACGATCGCCGACCTCGTCGCCGCGCGCCCGAATGTGCGCAGCCTGCTCGGCATTGACCTTCTGGAGCAGCGCGCGCCCGCGGCGTGATCGGGCTCTAGCGGCTTGGTTCTCGAGGAGTGCCGCCGCCCATGACTTCCCGGGTGGGGCGCCGCCCATGGCTTTGTCATTCTAGGGCGGAGCAAGGAGCGCAGCGACGCAGCGCAGACCCGAGGATCCTGTGTGTTGGTTCTGGTGTATGGTTGAAGTGGGAAGGAGGCCGAGTGGATCCTGGTCGTCCTTTCGGACAGGC